>JBCBGS010000007.1:0-40624 GCA_038526515.1 Pseudomonadota bacterium
CGCTTTGAATTGTGCCCTCGCCCTTGAACAGGCGGGGGTTCTTTCTAAACACGGGGTGGAACTGATCGGAGCGCGCGCTGACGCCATTGAGATGGCCGAGGACCGTAAGCTCTTCCGCGAAGCCATGGATCGGATCGGATTGGAAAATCCGAAAGCTGAGATCGTTTCTTCACCGAAGAATGAGGACGGCTCCTACGACCGCATCACAGGGCTCAAGAACGCGCTTGAAGCGCTCGACCATGTGGGCCTACCCGCGATCATTCGACCCGCCTTTACCTTGGGCGGCACAGGCGGCGGCGTCGCTTACAATCGCGCAGAATATGAAGAGATTTGCCGCGCCGGGATCGCGGCCTCTCCCGTGGCTCAAATCCTAGTCGATGAGAGCCTGCTGGGATGGAAAGAATATGAGATGGAAGTTGTTCGCGATAAAGCCGACAATGCCATCATCATTTGTGCGATCGAGAATATCGATCCAATGGGTGTGCATACGGGCGACTCGATTACCGTCGCCCCTGCCCTGACCCTCACGGACCGCGAATATCAAGTCATGCGGAACGCCTCGTTGGCGGTGCTGCGCGAAATCGGCGTCGAGACCGGCGGCTCGAACGTGCAATTCGCCGTCAATCCAGAAGATGGTCGCTTGGTCGTTATCGAAATGAACCCCCGCGTGTCGCGCTCTTCAGCTCTGGCATCAAAAGCAACGGGCTTCCCGATTGCAAAGATCGCCGCGAAGCTCGCCATTGGCTACACGCTGGACGAGCTCGACAATGATATCACTGGCGTAACACCGGCCGCTTTTGAGCCAACCATCGACTATGTCGTCACCAAAATTCCGCGCTTTGCGTTTGAGAAATTTGAGGGCGCCGAGCCGCTTCTAACAACCGCGATGAAATCGGTGGGCGAAGCGATGGCGATCGGTCGAAACTTCCAAGAGAGCTTGCAAAAAGCGCTTTGCTCGCTGGAGACAGGCCTCACCGGCCTGAATGAGATCGAATTCTCAAGCCCTGGCGCGCTCCGCGAAGCACTGGGCAAGCAGACACCGGATCGTTTGCGCATCGTCGCTCAAGCCTTCCGTGAGGGCTTGTCCGTAGAAGACGTTCATACTGCGACCAGCATCGATCTTTGGTTCTTGCGCCAGATCGCGCAAATCGTGGCGCGCGAAGAAGATGTGCGCCGTGATGGCCTGCCGACCACGCTACGCGACTTTACTGATTTGAAAGCCATGGGCTTCTCCGATGCGCGTCTCGGCGAATTGACTGGGCAAAGCGAGGCCAATGCCCGCGCTGCACGCCACGCCCTGAATGTGCGTCCGGTCTATAAGCGGATCGACACGTGCGCGGCCGAGTTTGCAGCGAAGACACCCTATCTCTATTCGACTTATGAGCACGCGGCCTTCGGCATGGATGCCCCGGACTGTGAAGCCCTGCCATCGGAGCGCAAAAAGGCGATCATTCTCGGCGGCGGCCCGAACCGGATCGGCCAAGGGATTGAGTTTGATTATTGCTGCTGTCACGCGGCGTTTGCGATGGCCGATATCGGTATTGAGAGCGTCATGGTGAATTGTAACCCTGAAACCGTCTCCACCGACTATGACACGTCCGATCGCCTCTATTTCGAGCCGCTGACGGAAGAGCACGTTTCAGAAATCATCCATAAAGAGCAAAGCGCGGGCGAGCTGGCGGGTGTGATTGTTCAGTTTGGCGGTCAAACCCCGCTCAAACTTGCGCAGCCGCTCAACCAAGCCGGTGTTCCAATTCTGGGCACCAGCCCGGATAGCATTGACCTCGCCGAAGACCGCAAACAGTGGTCAGCGCTGCTTTCAAATCTCGGCATACAGCAACCTCCGTCCGCAACGGCGCGCAGCCTTGAAGAGACGCTCGAGAAAGCGAGCGAGCTTGGCTATCCCGTCATGCTGCGCCCGTCGTTCGTGTTGTCGGGCACTGCGATGCGTATTTGTCATTCAGATGAAGATGTCCGCGAATATGCCGGCTATGCGCTCTCGGTCGCGGGCGACGGTTCGCTGTTCATTGACCGCTATCTCTCTGACGCCATCGAAGTTGACGTCGACGCGCTGTGTGATGGCGAGAATGTTCACGTCGCCGGCGTCATGGAGCATATTGAGGAAGCCGGCGTGCATTCTGGCGACAGCGCCTGTGCCTTGCCGCCTTACACGCTTTCTCCCGCCATTGTCGGCCGCTTGAGCGAGCAGACGATTGCGCTGGCCAAAGCCCTCAACGTGTCTGGCCTGATCAACATTCAATATGCGGTGAAAGACGACGAGATTTACGTCCTGGAAGCGAACCCACGCGCCAGCCGAACGGTACCGTTTGTCGCCAAAGCTGTTGGCGCTCCGATAGCTAGCATCGCGGCGAAAATTATGGGCGGGAAATCCCTCACTGAATTCGACCTGCGCCATGCCGAAGCGAGCCGGATTGCGGTGAAGGAAGCGGTCTTCCCGTTTGCGCGCTTTGCCAATGTCGATCCAATCCTTGGGCCAGAAATGCGCTCTACAGGTGAGGTCATGGGCTGGGACGATGATTTCGGCACCGCCTTCCTCAAAGCCCAGATCGGCGCAGGCGAAACGCTCCCGACGAGTGGAACAGCGTTCATTTCGCTCCGCGAAGCCGACAAAGAAGGCATTGTCGAAGCGGCCTCGAGTTTAATCGAAATGGGCTTTGAGATCGTCGCCACCTCCGGCACCGCCAGCTTCCTCGCCGAACAAGGCATTGAAACCCGCCAGGTGAAAAAAGTTCTGGAAGGTAAACCGAATATCGAAGACGCGATCCTGAATGGCGAAATCGATCTGGTGCTCAATACGACCGAAGGTGCGCAGTCTCGCAAGGACTCTAAATCGATCCGACGCACGGCGATGGTCCAAAAAATACCGTACTTCACGACGCTTGCAGCTTGCCGCGCAGCGGTAAAAGCGATTCGCGCAATACGCGAAAAACCACTCGCCGTTCGCGCCTTACAGAAAGCATAACTTGCGAAACCGAGTATTTTAGACTACTTGACCCGCCTGCTTTTTGATTGAACCATCCAGTTTCAAAAACAAGATGGCGTCAGAACCCAAGAACGGTACTTATTCATGCAACGCACACCTATGACAGCCGGGGGCTATGAGGCCCTCGACGAAGAATTGAAAAATCTGAAGTCTGTTGAGCGCCCGGCCATCATCCAGGCGATCGCAGAAGCTCGTGAGCATGGCGACCTATCCGAGAACGCTGAATATCATGCGGCAAAGGAAAAACAGTCTTTCATTGAAGGCCGGATTGTCGAGTTGGAAGACAAGCTTTCCCGCGCAGACGTGATCGACCTGTCCAAGGTTAAGGGCGACAAGATTGTGTTTGGTGCGACGGTTACGATTATCGACGTCGATACCGAGGACGAGTCCACCTACCAAATCGTCGGTGAAGACGAAGCGGATATTGCGCAAGGCAAGGTTTCAAACACTTCTCCGATCGCGCGTGCCTTGATCGGTAAAGGTGAAGGTGACGAAGCCGAAGTTGCTGCGCCTGGCGGCGCCCGCGTCTACGAAATTGCTGACGTAAAATACGTCTAAAAGATAGTCCTTCAACTTAAAGGCGAATAATGGCATGGCCAATATATGAGTTCGCCTGACTCTTCTTTAGGGCCCTCAATTTGGGCCGTGAGCGACGGCCGCGCTGGCAATGCTGCCCAAGTCCGCGCGATCATTTCAGCGCTCGCAGAGACACAGCGCTGGCTCCAGATCGGCCACATATACGGATCGGGGCACCGCTCCGATCCGGTTATGCTATCCCCGCGTGCGCCGTGGACCTGGCTTCCCGGCGCCAATTGGCCGGCGCCGCGCCTTGCCCTTCCGAAAGCACAGCGGAATCAGATGAAGGCGCCTTGGCCGTCTCTCTGGCTTGCGGCCGGACGACGAAGCGCGCCCTATACGGCGAGCGTTCGCGGCTGGAGCGGCGGACAGACCTTTACGGTTCAAATGCTTGATCCGAAAACTGATCCTGAAAAGTTCGATCTGGTCGTGGTTCCAGAGCATGACTCGCTGGAAGGCCCGAACGTGATCCGAACCACCGGATCACCCACGCACTTTTCCGAAGAAGCGATTGAAGAAGCGGGACAAGCTTTCGCAGACCTTGCAGATGAGAATGGCAAATCAGCGATTGTTGTTCTGGGCGGAAATTCCAAAGCCCATACGTTCACACGCGCCCGGGCAGATGAATTGATGAATGACTTAGAGACGCTTGCTCGCAAAAGCTGGCGCCTCCGGATCACCTGTTCCCGTCGCACACCGGTGAGCATTGTCACACAAATGCGGGGGTTCGCTGATCGTATTGGCGCCCGGTTCTGGGCAAATGAACAGGACGGGCCGAACCCGTATTTGGCCTGGCTGATTTATTCCAATGCGGCCATCGTGACCGAAGACAGCGCGAACATGCTCTCAGACGCCGCCTGGCACGGACTGCCCGTCCATATCGCGAAACTTAAAGGCAATGCGCCGAAGTTTGATCGATTGCACGCGAGTTTGATTGAACGCGGCTGCGCCCGGTGGTTCGACGGCACGCTTGACCTATGGGACTATGAGCCGCTCCGTGAAGCCGCGCGCGTCGCGGATCAAATCATAGAAAAGCTGTTAGAGCGCCACCCGCAGCCGGAACTTCGCCAAGCAGACGTTACAAAAACGGCGGCGCCAGATTGGTTTTAGGCGGTTAGGCTTTCGCGCGCGGCGAGGCTATCCAGCTCTTCCGCATCGGTTTCCCAGCACCAGGTTTCAGGCTGTTCGAGGAGCGCTCGGACGAGCTTGTTGTTCATCGCGTGTCCGGGCTGACGCGCCTCATAGAGACCTGCAATCGAAGCACCAGCAAGCATTAGGTCACCAACGGCATCAAGCAGTTTGTGACGGATAAACTCATCATCACTGCGAAGACCTTCCGGATTGATGATCTCATCGCCATCAATCACCACCGCATTATCCAGCGAGCCACCGCGCGCCAGGCCCATGGCTTTCAGGGTTTCAACGTCGCGGGCAAATCCAAAGGTTCGCGCAAAGGCGATATCGCGAGCAAACAGGCCGGGCACCAGACGCATCGCCATTTGCTGCGTGCCGATCGCTTTGGTTTCAAACTCGATTTTGGCTTTTAGGGTCAGAACCTTGTCCTGAGATGGGCTGAGCCGCGCCCATTTTACCCCGTCGCGCACTTCCACCGTGTCGAGAATACGGATCCGGCGGCGCAGAGCGGTTTGTTGCTTGAGACCTGCATCATGGAACAGCTCACAAAACACGGCGGAAGACCCGTCCATGATCGGAACTTCCGGACCATCAATCTCAACCATAAGGTTGTCGAGGCCCATGCCAGCGCATGCCGCCAGGAAGTGTTCGACCGTCGCGACACTCTCGCCATCTTCATTCGTGAGCGTGGTGCCGAGCTGAACTTCGGTGACATGATCGCCGCGCGCCAAAATATCGGTTTGCGCGTCTAGATCGGTGCGCCGGAAACGAATACCCGTATTCACCTCAGCCGGTTTGATCACCATGCGCGCACGTGCACCGGAGTGAACGCCAATTCCCGCGCAAATGACTGGGGTGTTCAGTGTGGTTTGATACTCTACTCGGCCCAAGTCTACTCTCCCTGTAGCGCGAGCATAAACACCCGTGATCGCGGCAATCTCAACACAAGCATTATTGCGTTTTGTTGCAGTCTTCCGGAAAAGCAAAGCCGCCCGGAGTCGGGCGGCTCAACGTGACAGAGATTTAAGGTTTAAGTGTTCGCTGAGCGGCGCAAAAACGCTGGAATTTCCAGATCTTCATCATCAAAAGGAGTCGCTTTTGGATGATCTTCTGGGCTCGAAACGATCTTTGGCTGATCTTCGCCTGTATCATTGTCGCCGACTGTGTCTTCACGGCGCCATCCAAACAGGTTTGAGAAGCCAGCCGGGCTGTCAGAAACAGGCTTCGTAAAGGCCGCATCTGCACTCACAGTGTCTGTGCCCTGCTTCCCTTCAACATGCGCTGCTGGTAGCGCGCGGCCGCTGAAGTCAGGGCGTTGGTCGAGTTCTGGCTCCGCCGATGCTACGGCAGGCTGGCTGACGACAACTGGCGCTTCCACCGGGGTCTCAATGGCGGGCGTAGGCGCCGGAGCCGGTGCTGCGACAGTAGGCGGGACGGCGACGGCGCCTGCCTCAGCAGAGATACCAGCCGCAACGACGGATACACGAATGCGTCCTTCAAGTTCCGGATCAAAAGTCGATCCGAGAATGATGTTCGCGTTCTCATCAACTTCGCGGCGAATTTCATTCGCGGCTTCGTCCAACTCGAACAAAGTCATATCATAGCCGCCGGTAATGTTGATCAGCACACCGCGTGCGCCGCGCATCGAAACATCGTCGAGTAGCGGATTATCAATCGCTGAACGGGCAGCTTCGAGCGCGCGGCCTTCGCCTTCGCCCTCGCCCATGCCCATCATGGCTGTGCCCATGCCCTTCATGATCGTGCGAACATCGGCAAAATCCAAGTTGATCAGGCCTGGCATAATCATCAGGTCGGTGATTCCGCGAACGCCGGAATACAGCACGTCATCCGCCATGCGGAAGGCTTCAGCAAACGTTGTACGCTCATTCGCAATGCGGAACAGATTCTGGTTCGGAACAACAATCAGCGTATCGACAGTTTCCTGCATCTTTGCCAGGCCGCCTTCAGCGGTTGTCATACGGTGCGTTCCCTCAAACCCGAATGGTTTGGTCACAACGCCGATTGTCAGGATACCCTTATCGTGCGCCGCTTTGGCAATCACGGGCGCTGCACCGGTTCCGGTTCCGCCGCCCATACCAGCCGCGACAAACACCATGTGAGCATCTTCGAGCGCTTCCAGGATTTCTGGCATGGATTCTTCGGCTGATGCTTCGCCAACTTCTGGCCGAGCCCCTGCTCCAAGGCCCGAAGTCGTCTCTAAGCCGAGCTGAATACGGTTTTCTGTCTTGGATCGACGCATCGCTTGAGCGTCTGTATTGGCGACATAAAACTCTACACCTTGCAGATTTGCTTCGATCATATTGTCGACAGCGTTCCCGCCAGCACCACCAACGCCAATAACGACAATTCGTGGTTTGAGTTCCTTAGTCATGCCCTGTTCCCGTTCATTTTTAATCTACGCGCCAAAAGATGTCTGGGGGTAGAATGAACGGCTTGGCCTAAAAGACTCTTAAATGACTGTCATCTCGCTCAAAAATTTTCGCGGATCCAGATTAAGACCTTGGCAAACACTCCACGCCCGGATTCTCCTCCGGCTAGCGCCGCCGCATGCCCAGCCCGTGATGCGTCGGCAAATCCCTTGAGTTCGTAGCTTATCAGACCTGCAGCTGTGGAAAAGGCAGGATTCCCATAATTCTCGCCGAGAATGTCAGCATCAATCGGTCGACCCATCCTAACAGGTTGTTTTAGAACGGAAGTCGCGAGCTCCCGAACGCCTGCTAATTGACTGGATCCCCCCGTGAGAACGGTTCGTCTCGGCAAAATCGGGCGCAAAGGACTCGCGGTCAGGTGCGCCTGCACCATTTCGAACAATTCTTCGATTCGCGGCGCAATGATTGAAGCAAGCTCGCCGCGGGTCATGCGACCCGCTTTCAACCGCCCATCATCCCCCAGCCGCGGGGCTTCAATTCGTTCGGCCATGCCAGGCCCGGCCGTATCGGCCGTCCCGTGTAATGTCTTCAGACGCTCAGCAGCCGCAAAAGTGGTGCCGATCCCTTGCGCAATATCGCCGGTTACGCGGGAACCGCCGACTTTCACAAGGTCCAGCCAAGCGGGCGCACCGTTCATAAAGACAGAAACTGACGTCACGCCGCCGCCAAAATCAATACAGATCGCGCCATTGTCGATCTCGTCTTCGATCAACGTACCAGATCCACTCGCCAGAGCCGACGGAACGATCCGTTCAACGCCGAGATGCGCGCGCTGCACACATTCTTTGAGATTGTTGACGAGCGATTTCGGCGCGGTGACCACATTCAACAAAACACGCAGCCGCTCTCCGATCATGCCGACCGCATCGCGAATATCATCCTGATCGTCGACCCCGTACATGACGGGATAGGCGCCTAATAGTTCGCGGTCTTTCGGCACGGTTTGTCCAAGCGCTTTCGCCCAGACTTTTTGAACGTCTTTGCCACTAATCTCGCGTTGTCCGAGTTCAATTTCAGCCTCCGCGAGCTGGCTATCGACTTTTGGGCCCGTGATTCCGAGGATAACCCGATCAATTCGTTCACCGGCTTCGCGCTCAGCATCTTCAACGGCCAGCCTGATAGAGCGCTCAAGCGCCTCAATGTCAGAGATGGCACCGCCATTGAAACCGCGGCTCTGTTGGCGTCCGCCGCCCATAAAGGCAAAACCTGCGCGGCTGCCCGGATCCACGCGACCAATCAAACAAGCAATTTTTGAACAGCCGATATCCAAGGCCGCAACAACGGTGCCCGCTTTGCCAACTTGTCTCGGTTTCAGTCTTTGCTCATTCGTAGCCATTAAGCAGCGCCTCCTGACGGTTGCCTTGCAGGTGTCAAATAGACATGGCCCGCAATTCTAAGATCGATGACGCTCAAAGGCCGCGCTGTAAGCTCAGACTTAGCGTGGGTCGCAGCGAAGCTTGCGAGACTTGGACCCAAGGTCTCATCGGTCGGTAGCTTGACAATCGCGCCTGATTTCAAAACCAGATCCCAACGGCGACCGGCGACACGACGCGCATGATCGGTGTGTGCGCGAAGGTTTGGTGCGAGCAGAAAGGCCTTTTCTAAAGCCGGCACGGCTTCAGGACCGCCAACTCCAATGGCTTTGACGAGGTCCAAATGATCGCTTGGACGCGCTTTCGGCATGAGGCGTCCCAGGCTGTCGACCACGGCCCAGCGCTCGCC
Organism: Pseudomonadota bacterium; assembly: GCA_038526515.1. Classification (GTDB taxonomy): domain Bacteria; phylum Pseudomonadota; class Alphaproteobacteria; order Caulobacterales; family Hyphomonadaceae; genus Henriciella. The sequence continues at coordinate 8,887 of JBCBGS010000007.1, forward strand.
ATCATTCCAAAGCGCCATCGGTTCAGCGGCGCTGGCATAAATCATCACCGTATCTGGCCAAAGGCGATAGACACGGACCTTTGTGACGAGGCGGGTCTCTTCCACGCGGTTGCGGATCAAATGCGGATCAGCGCGAAACATGTTTTCACCGGGCTCGATCATCGCCGCTGTCTTAATTTGACGCGCGACGGCAGGAACGTGCTCCAGCCCGATCACTTCAACGGTCTCTACAGAAAGACCGATGGAGCGCGACGCGCCGTCCATAGCGCTGCCCCAGCGTTGTCCAACTTGCGAGAGTGAACCGCCGAGCATCGCGGCGCCAGCAACGATCAAGGCCACAACCATGACCAAGCCGAAAATCACAGACGAGATCTGGGTACGTTCCAGAACAATGTCTGCTTCAGGCTCTGACTTTTTGCCTTTGGCCCGTGGCATGTCGCGTCACTTCCTCTCACCAATCTCCAACTTGGATCAGCCTGGTATGTCCCAGATACGCTTGAGGCGCGGAAAGCGACTGCTTGTAAAAGCAGGATTTTTGACACCACCAAACGGATCGAAGCCACATCACATAACGATCCAACCCAGTGAATTTTGCATCAAAGTCGTAAAACTCTCTTAAAGCCCGGGCAGGTTGCAGAAGATTCATTTTTTACCCGGGCGAATTCGGGCAATTTAGACACGTGCCCCATTTTCGACACAGAATGCGGGCCTTTAGTAGGTCTACAATTTTGCAGAGATCCAGCACGATCTACAAATGTAGAAATTTTCTAAAAATTGGGGTTGCAGAGAACAAGTTACACCTGTAACATACGCCCAGTCGGGATCGTTTTTCTCTTTAGGGCGATAATAATGAAGTATACTTTTCTCGCTGGGCTACTCGTGAGCCTTCCGCTGTCTGTGCATGCACAGGAGCCTGAGCAAACCAGCGAAGATACGCGCACATTCACGGCTGCGGACTTTGAACAATTCGCCCCGCGCTCCGCGCTGGACATGGTCCGACAAATCCCCGGATTCAGCATTTCGCAGAGCGATGGCCAACGCGGCTTTGGCCAGGCGCAGGAAAATGTTCTGATCAATGGCCAGCGGATTTCGTCTAAATCGACGGGCGCGCGGGAGGTTTTGTCCCGTATTCCAGCGACCAATGTCGAGCGGATTGAGCTGGTTGAAGGCGCCAACCTGGATATTCCAGGCCTGAGCGGCCAAGTCGCTAATGTGATCGCCACGGCGAACGGGATCAGTGGTACTTGGACCTATCGCCAGCGCTACCGCGAAAACCTGCCACCTGCGCTGGATTGGTTCGAAGTCTCAGTGAATGGGCAAAACGGCGCCCTTGGCTGGACCCTTGGCGTCGAGACCGAGCCAAATCGCGGCGCGTCAGCTGGCCGTGAAGACGTGTTTGAGAACTTCACCAATGGCGTCGGTGAGCTCGTGCGCTATCGCGAGGAAGAATTCACCTTCATCGCTGACTTCGTGAATCTAAACGGCAGCCTCAATTGGAAACCCGCCAACGGGCACATCGCCAATCTAAATGCTGAGTACAATTTGTGGGAGCCGGACCAGCGCGAGACCACAAGTACGTTCTCGCCGGATGGCACCCTACTCAGCCAATCGGTGTTTCAATTTAAAGAGAATGAGTGGAACAGCGAGATCAGCGGTGACTATGAATTAGATCTCGGACCTGGACGCTTCAAACTGATCGGCCTGCAGCGAAATGAGCACAGCCCAACACGGGCCAAGTTCTTTGGCGCAAACATCGACGGGACCGAACTCGTCAATCAAATTGCTGATAGTACAACAGATGAGAGCGAAAGCATTTTGCGCGGTGAGTATTCTCTTACCGGCGCGAACAATTCAGATTGGCAGTTCTCATTGGAGGGCGCGTTCAACTCGCTCGAAAATGAGCAGCAAAGGTTTCGCGGTGATACGTTCGATGCCGTCACTGAAATTCCAGGCAACCCAGCCGTTCTCGTCGAAGAAAAGCGCGCGGAAGCCTTCATCACGCATGGTCGGCAGCTGACAAAAGATCTCAGGCTCCAAACGTCTCTTGGGGTCGAACAATCTGAAATTATGTCAGAAAGACTGGACGTGACACAGACGCGAACCTTCACGCGCCCTAAAGGCTCAGCCTCACTGGCATGGACGGTCAACGATAAAACAAACGTGAATGCCTCGATAGAGCGTCAGGTTGGACAGCTGAACTTCTTTGATTTCGTCTCAAATGTCGATCTAAACCGAGGTGACGATAATACCGGTAACGTGGATATCGTCCCTGACCAGCGGTGGCGGCTCGGTGTGGAAGTCGAACGTGACTTTGGCAGCTGGGGTGCGGTAACCGCAGAGGTGTTTGGCGAACAGATCGAAGACCTGATTGATCTGGTGCCGATCTTTGATCAAGGCACGCCACCTCGGCCTATTGGTGAGGGTCCTGGAAACATCGATGACGCATCGCGATACGGGATAGAAATCGATGGTACCTTCAAATTCGATAATCTCGGATGGAAAGGCGCACAGCTCGAATACGAAGTCTTCGCCCAGGACACATTCCTAGACGACCAGCTGACGGGCGAAACGCGCGATTTCAACGGCAATACGATTTATTTTTATGAGCTCAATTTCCGCCACGACATTCCGAACACGGATTGGGCATGGGGCGTGAACTACGAGAAGTTCGAAGAAGCCCCTGTATTTCGCCGCGACGCTCGACGGTTTTTCATCCAGCCGCAGGGCTTTTCCTGGGCCTTTATCGAGCACAAAGATATCTTCGGCATGACCGGATCGATCTTTTACGCAAACCTATTGGACAGCGATGATGATTTCCAGCGGATCCAATACGCGCCTGATCGCAATGGTCAGTTTGTACAGATCGAGGATCGTAGCCGGAACTTTGGCGGCATCCTGACCCTACGATTGCAAGGGTCGTTCTAACCGGCTTGCAAACGACCGATACGGCGAATTTCCCAGCGTAGGTCTACGCCCGAATGGTCGAGGACCCGGGCACGCACCAGCTCGCCCAGTGCTTCAATATCGGCGGCCGTCGCGTCGCCGGTATTGATCAAGAAGTTACAATGCTTCTCGCTCACCATCGCCCCGCCAACCTTTAAGCCTCGGCACCCCGCCGCATCGATAAGTTTCCAGCTCGAGCGTGCGTCCGGCGTGCCAGGAGGGTCTGGATTGGCGAAGGTGGACCCGCCCGTTTTGTCTTTAATCGGCTGTGTCTCAGCCCGGCGCTTTTGATGCGCGGCGATTTCCTCGGCAAGGACCTCTGGATCGCCTCCCGTCTCCGCTCGCAAGTGAAGCTCCGTCACGATGATATCTGACGGAAAATCGGTGTGGCGATAAGAAAAGCCAATCTCATCGCGTGAAAGCCGAACCAGATCACCGGACCGGGTCACACCATCCACCGCCGTCACAACATCACTGAGTTCGTGCCCGTAACAGCCTGCATTGGTTCGAACGGCGCCGCCAATCGATCCGGGAATTCCAGACAGAAAAGATAATCCGCCCAACCCTTCGCGGGCCGCCGCTTTCGCAACGGAGAGATCCAAAACGCCCGCGCGGGCCGTCAGACCGCGGTCACCGTCGCGGCGAATGTCGCCCCAATACTTACCCATCAGGCGGATCACCACGCCCTCAATGCCGCCATCACGGACAATTGTATTCGACCCGACACCGAGGACCGTGACCGGGATCTCCGTCGGCATTGCTTTCAGTAAGGTCTGAAGGTCTTCTATGTCCGCGGGCAGAACCAACATGTCCGCTGTCCCGCCCACACGAAACCAAGTATACGGGGCGAGTGCTGCATTCTTCATCATTTTGCCGCGAAACTCGGGCAAAGCGCTTAAATCGAAGGTCATAGCTTCGCCTACCGCTTGTCGGTAGCGACGAAAAGGGGCGAACACATGAACATGGATATTTCACTCCCCCAGGGCCTGCTCTTGCTCTCGCTGAATGACGTCACGGGCAAGACAGAAGATGGATATTATCAACCCGCGCTCGCTGGCGCGGCACTTGCTGATTTGATGCTGCGCGGTGCCATCGAGCTACAACTTGAACCGCAATCCATTATTCCATTGCGTCATACGCTGGAACTTGGGGCGTTTCTCAGCATGTGCGACGATGCCATTGGCAGCGCAGCGAAGCGCCAAGACCTGACCTATTGGGTATCGGCCCTCGCACACCAAAATGACTTCATCGCGACGCTGGCGGATGAACTCTGTCATCTCGGCGCGCTCACACGTGAGAAGACGCGGGTCTTTGGTTTGTTCACACGAACCGTTTGGCCTGAAGCCTCCCCAGTCCTCGAAACGGCGTTAAAAAAGGAAATGGCCACCGCGATGTTTGAGGGCGGTCCGATTGACGAACGCCTTTGCTTGACGATCGCCCTCGCCAAAGCCGTTGGTCTTTTAGAGTTTAACTTTGACGCCGAAGACCTGTCCGCTCATGCCGGCCGGATTGACTCGATCGCAGCGGGCGAGTGTCTCACGACAGAAGCAACAGATGCGGTTATCAGCGCGGTGAACGAGGCGATCCGCGCGGCAAATGCGGTCGCCGACTCTACGACGGCGTCGATCATCACTTAGAAGCGATAGCGAAGCCTGAAATTTGCGCGGGCTTCTGCTTCGAGCTCTGCCGTTTGCTGGACATCCAGAGCGCCAAACACACGCGCTTGTTCGGCCCGGTCGACTAAACTGGCGCCGATCGTGGCATCCATCGACCAGCCCGACTTAACTGTCCCCGTCTGCAGCCCAACCCCAATGAAGGGCGCGCGATCACGGGCATGGTCATACAGCGCGCTGCGTCGTCCGGTGTTTACAATTGCACGGTCAATCTGCCGGCCAAGCTCAGATCGGTCCTCACTTGAGCCAACCGCGAGAACCAGGTTCGGATGAGTTGTGCTGACAAACGCAAATGTCCCGACAGGACCGGGTTCTTGCACGCTGACCTTCGGCATTGGAACCGGTTGAGATGGGGCGGTAACACCTGCATCGAAACGAGGGCGCAGCGGAACTTGGCGCGCGGGTACGGGCGTTTGATCCTGCAATCGCAGTCTTATAACCGGTTCATCATCCGTTACGTGCTGCGCAATCACGCCTGTAATTGATAAGGCAAGGCAAATCGCCAATACGATGAGTGTTTTCGTCCACACGACGCCGTCCCTCACGTCCAATCAGACTAAGGGATGGCAGCGAGTCTTTGACAAAAAGACACGAGAGTCCGCGCAATTGCGCAGGCTCCATTTACCAAGACAGCTATCCTTCGAGCGCCTCAATCAAGCTGTTGGCATGCGCCGAAATGCTACCCGCTCCCATACACACGACCATATCGCCTGGTTTAGCGATCTGCTTGATCAGCTGCGGTAAGGTTTCCAGGTCAGCCAGCGTGTGCGCTTCTTTATGGCCGTGCCCCTTCATACTCGCGACCAATGCGGTGTGATCAATGCCTTCAATTGGGCTTTCCCCCGCTGCGAAGACCGGTGTGATGACCGCAATATCCGCCTCGCGGTAGCATTGGGCAAAGTCTTCAAACAGGTCCTCCAATCGCGAATAGCGATGCGGCTGAGAGATGGCGATCACACGCCCCTGCCCCTGGATCGCGCGGGCCGCTTTTAAGCAGGCTTCGATCTCAACTGGGTGGTGGGCGTAATCATCGATGACTTTAACACCGTTCCATTCGCCGACCGGTGTAAAGCGACGTTTTACGCCGCCAAAGGCTTTCAGACTGTCGCGGAGCTGATCATTGGTGGCGCCAAGCTCAACCGCCACAGCAATCGCCGCCAAAGCGTTGGAAACGTTGTGCTCACCCGCCATCGGCAGAAAGACCTGCTCAATCACGCGCTCTGCAGCATTCAATCGCCCACGGATCATCACGTCAAAGGTCACGCCTTCGGTTGAGGGTTGCAGATTCACCGCGCGAACGTCGGCCTGCCGATTATATCCATAGGTGATGATCCGCCGATCAGAGACGCGCGCCACCATGGCGGCGACCTCAGGGTGATCCGTACACAGAACGCCGAAGCCATAGAATGGGATGTTGCCAACATAGGTATCGAACGCATCGCGCAGCGCATCCATGGAGCCGTAATGTTCCATATGCTCCGGATCCATATTGGTCACGATGGCAATCGTCGGACGGATCTTCATGAATGTGCCATCACTCTCATCGGCTTCCAGAACGATCCAATCACCATCACCGGCTTTCGCGTTGGAGCCATAAGCATTGATAATCCCGCCATTGATCACGGTTGGGTCGATGCCGGCGCCATCCAAAAGCGCTGCGACCATGGTCGTGGTCGTGGTTTTTCCATGCGTCCCGGCAACCGCAACGGTCCATTTCAGGCGAATAATCTCAGCCAACATGTCGGCGCGGCGCACCACTGGAATCCCGGCCGCACGCGCGGCTTGAACCTCAACATTATCGTCCTTGATCGCGCTTGAGATAATCACCGCGCTGGTGCCGGTAACATTCTCCGCCACGTGGCCAATATGGACAACCGCACCGCGCTCACGCAGGCGTTCAACATTGGCGCTTTCCTTCATATCAGAGCCTTGAACCTGATAGCCGAGATTGATCATGATCTCTGCAATGCCGGACATGCCAATGCCGCCAATGCCAACAAGGTGAGCGGGGCCGAGCGGGAAAGGCGTAGGAGAAGGTTTCATGAGGTCTCTCTGTCCGAATGAGGCACTTAAAGGCGCTTAGCCTGTTCCGCGCGCACGAGGCAAGTTCATGGCTGATCGGAGCGCTTGTAACTGGCGCGATCAGATCCAATGTGCATGGGTTCATGACCAAAAGATGGAGACGTTACATGAAGATGCAGCTTGCAGAGCTCAATGTCGGACGCCTGGTTGCGCCAACCGACGACCCACGAGTTAAAGACTTCATGGACAATCTCGATTTCATCAATGGACTTGGCAAACAGATGCCGGGCTTCGTTTGGATGATGGAAGGCTCCGGCGAACCGGGCACGGGGAACACCGAAGCCAAAATCGATGGCGATCCGCAATACGTTTCGAACCTCACGGTCTGGGAAGATGTCGAGAGCCTCGAGAAATTCGTCTGGGGCACGGTGCATAAGAAATTCTATGAGCGCCGCGAAGAATGGTTCGAGGTGATGGGGCAAATGCACTTTGTGATGTGGTGGGTGCCGGAAGGCCATGAGCCCACGCTCGACGAAGCGCTGGCCAAGCTCGAGCATCGCCAAAAACATGGTGATTCAGCCGATGCGTTTGGGTGGGAATGGCTCAAAGAAGCAAAGATGTACGAAACCCATCGCTGCAGCGCGGCTTAAGGCAGTCTACGGTCCAGTATAAATGATCTCAATCTTTTGACGCACGATCTGATCATCTTTCAAATACACAACTGAAAAAACAGTACCAAAGGTGACCTTAGAATACTTAGAAGCTGTCTCGTCCCACGCACAGGTTAATGTCTCATCGAACGAGACCTCGCCCTCAGCGGCATTCTCGCGACAAGAAAGACTACAAGCCGTACGGCGGCAATCATGCCCCATCGACTCAGCTCGATCCGAAAACTCTGTTCCTGTTTTTACGTCGTCGACCGCTTGTATGATCTCATCATATTTCTCTTGTGCACTTGGCTCGGGCTGTTCGGCACTGCAACCAGCGATAAACCCGAGTAGGATCGCAAAGAACAGTTTCATGTAGAGTATTGCTCAGCCAGATCAGCGAGATCCTGCGCCGCGCGAGTATTTCCAATCGCCTTCGCTGCGGCCGCTCGCACCGCCATATCGTTCGCATCGCCGAGGCGCAGGGCCAAGAGCTCACCGAGCAGATTGGGATAGAGATTATCTTCGAGCAGCATGTCAGCCGCACCCGCTTCAACGAGACCCTCGGCATTTGCTTCTTGGTGATTGTCCATCGCGATCTTGAGTGGGATCAAGATGGACGGTCGACCCACTGCGGCAATCTCACTAACGGTTCCTGCACCAGAGCGGGCGATCACCAAATGCGCAGCTGCGAGACGATCCGGCATATCGGAGAAGAAGGATTGCAGCGTCGCTTTGACCTTCACCTTGTCATAGATGGCGCGGACCTCTTCCAATTGCTCTTCGCGGACTTGCTGCACAATGTGCAGACGCGCGCGCAAAGGGGCCGGGATATGATTGGCGATCGCCAGCGGGATCGCCTGCCCGAGGATGCGAGCGCCTTGAGAGCCACCGGTGATGAACACGGTCAGTTCATCGTCCATGCCCGGAAACGGAACATCTCTCATCGCAGCGATTGGCGCACGGACGGGATTTCCGACCGGCTGATGATTGGCCCCGCGCGGCAAGCGGTCCAGCCGTTCAAAGCCAGATGCAACGACCGCAGCGTGTTTCGCGAAGACGCGATTGACGCGGCCAAGCACCGCATTCTGTTCATGGATGAGGAGCGGGATCTTGAGGCGTCGCCCCGCTGAGAGCGCAGGGTAAGCCGGATATCCACCAAACCCAGCAATCAAAGCTGGCATCCGGTCTTGTTTGAACCGGCGGACCGCACCATTCACGCCCGCGCGCAATTTCAAAGCAGTCCCCGGAAGGGTCCAAGGTTTGCGCATGTTCGGGCTGGCCGCTTTGACCTCCTGTTTCCAAGACGCCGGAAACTTGTCTGCATAGCGCAGGCCGCGATCGTCACTGATCAGTCCGACCTCCCAGCCGCGCGAGGCCATTTCCTCTGCAAAGGCAGCGGCCGGAAACATGTGTCCGCCCGTGCCACCTGCGCCGATCACCACGAGAGGTTTGTCGCTCATATCTTGCCTCTAAGTTCGCTGCCCGCGCCGAATAAGAGCGAGCGCCAAGCCGAGCGTCAGCGCAATCCCCATCATCGACGATCCACCTGATGAGATGAACGGAAGCGTCATCCCCTTCGGTGGGATCAAGCTGACATTAACAGCAATATTCGTGGCAGCTTGAAGGCCGAAAAGCGCAAATAATCCGGAGGCAGCTGCGCGCGGATAAGGATCATGCAAGCGCGCCGCGGTTCGGAGGCCCTTCCAAACAATATAACCGAAGATCAGGATCAGACCGACCGCGGCCAGATAGCCAAACTCTTCGCCCATGACGGCATAGATGAAGTCGGTATGCGCATCAGGCAGCGATGTCTTGATCAGCCCTTCACCCGGCCCGACACCGAACAGGCCACCCCGCGCAATCGCTTCAGACGCTTTGTCGATTTGATAGGTGTCATAGTCGGTGGGGTTGATGAAGGAATTGATCCGGAACCGCACATGCGGCAGCGTCGCATAGAGCAATCCGGCCAGCGCTGTCCCGCCGCCCACAAAGACTGCCGCCCAGCGCCAAGGTAGACCAGACACAAAAAACGTTACCATGAACGCCGCTGTCAAAAGCGCTGATTGCCCGACATCTGGCTGCAATAAGAGAAAGCCCAGTGTGGCGCAGAAAAAGACCAGCGTGATCCCGGCCCACGGCCCGTTTGGATAGATCCGTCGCTGCGCCAGGAGCCAACCTGACAGGACGATCAAAGCCGGCTTCACAAACTCTGATGGTTGCAGACCGAAGCTACCAATACGGATCCAGCGCTGCGCACCTTTCGCCTCATACCCGGCCACGAGGATGTAAGCGAGCAATACGGTCGATCCAAGAAAGACGAGCGCCGCGAGACGCCGCGCCCAGACTTTGTCGAGGATACTGACCCCGACCATGACGACCACCGCGACTCCAACGAACATGGAATGGCGCTGAACGAAGTGGAACTCATTGGCATAGCCGAGTCGCTCAGCAGCTGGGGGCCCTGCAGCGAGAGACATTAACAGCCCAACGCAAAGCAAGATCAAAGCGGATGTCAGGATACTCCAGTCCAAGCCGCGCTGCCACTCTAAGAACCGCCCTGTCGCAGATCTTGGTCGGAGCGCAACTTCAACCATGCCGCCCCCTAGACCGCTTCTTTCTGCGGTTCGGTTTGAGAGGCAAGGCGCTGAACAATCTCACGGAACGCATCCCCGCGCGCTTCAAAGTCTTTGTACTGATCAAAGCTCGCGCAGGCTGGGGAGAGGAGGATAATCGGGTTCGGGTCACCCGCGGCTTTCGCCGCGTCGAAGGCGGCCTGAGTCGCGGCTTCTAACGTTCCGCATTTCACAGCCTTCACTTTGCCATCCAGTGTTTTGGCAAAATCATCCGCGCTCTCGCCGATGAGGTAAGCCTGCTCGATACGATCAAACCAAGGCCCAAGCGGTTTGATGCCTTCGGCTTTCGGAACACCGCCCGCAATCCAGTGAACCTTTGGCCAGGTTTTCAGCGCTTGCTCTGCGGCTTGGGCGTTCGTGGCCTTGCTGTCGTTGACGAACCGGACGCCGCCAATCTCGCCAACCCGCTCCATGCGGTGCGGAAGGCCCGGGAAGGTCCGCATCGCCGCCATGATCCGGCCCGGCGCCACGCCGAGGGCTTGGCAAGCCGCATAAGCCGCCGCCGCGTTTTGATAATTATGACGCCCCGGAAGCGCTTCAGCCTCAGCCAAATTCCCAACACGGATCGCTTGCCCGCCCGTGCTGTCATAGAAATGGCCATCTACGGCGCTGACGCCGCGCGCCAAGCCAAACTCAGAGCTAATCTGGATGACGCGTCCACCGCCCGGGCGCTGGCGCCCCATCGCAATAGCCTGCGTATAAGGGTCATCAATTCCCACGACCGCTACGTCGCGGATTGTCTGATTGGCAAAAATCCGTTTCTTCGCCTCGACATAGCCATCCATCCCACCATGGCGGTCCAAATGGTCCGGCGAAATGTTCAGGAAGACAGCGACATCACAGCGGAGGCTACTGACCAGGTCGAGCTGATAAGACGACAGTTCCAACACATAGATCGAGTTGGCATTGAGCGCTGGCATGTCGAGAACGCCGGTTCCGATATTGCCGCCAACGCGAACATCACGGCCTGCCTCTTTCAAGATATGACCGATCAAAGCGGTCGTGGTCGATTTCCCATTCGTGCCGGTAATACCGACAACTTTCGGGCGACCTTTTTCCGGTAGAGCTTGAACCGCGCGCGCAAACAATTCCACGTCTCCAACCACCGGCACGTTCATCATTTCCGCCATGCGCACCAGGCGATGCGGCTGCGGGAAGCGGAACGGAATACCAGGCGAGAGCACGAGCGCGGCAAACTTCTGCCAATCGCGCTTATTGATGTCGCTGACATTCACGCCTTCGGCTTCGGCCTTCAGCCGGGCCGCGTCCCCATCATCCCAAGCATGCACGCGCGCACCGCCCGCAGCCAAGGCTTTCGCAGCGGACAATCCGGTGCGGCCCAGGCCATAGACGGCGACATCGCGCCCTGCATATTCGGTGATTGGGATCATCGGGTGGGCGCTACCTCAGTTTCAGTGTGGCAAGGCCCGCAAGGGCGAATAAAAGCGATAAGATCCAGAACCGAACCACGACCCGGGTTTCCGGCCAGTTCTTCTTCTGGAAATGGTGGTGTAGCGGCGCCATCAGGAAGATGCGCTTGCCTTCGCCGGTCAGCTTTCGCGTGATCTTGAACCAGCTTACCTGAAGCACGACGGACATAACTTCGAGAACGAACAGTCCGCCAATCACGGCGAGCGCAAACTCGTGCTTAATGGCGACAGCGACCACGCCAATCAGGCCGCCTAGACCGAGCGAACCAGTATCGCCCATGAACACTTTGGCCGGATAGGCATTGTACCATAGGAAGCCCATCCCAGCGCCCATCATGGCGCCCATGAGAACCGCCATTTCACCGGCGCCGGGCGTAAACTGAATGCCGAGATAATCGGCGAAGAAGAAGTTCCCGGTCAGATAAGCGATCAGCGCGAACGCGGCGCCTGTAAACATGATCGGGACAATCGCGAGACCGTCCAAGCCATCGGTAAAGTTCACAGCATTGGCGAAGCCGACAATGACGATACAGGCAAAGACCACAAACAGGCCGCCGAGCGGGAAGAAATAATCATTCACGAACGGGATCGCGACCCCGCCGGAGAAACTGGCTTCATTACGCTCAACTGAGGTTTCAGGGGCAAAGCCTGCCACCCATTCCGCGAGCGGATTGAGCGCGCCCCAATCGGCATGCCCCATCGGTGTATGCGCGCCATGTAGGCCCATGATGAAAGCGCCAGCCAGAGCCGCCACCAGGAATTCTGTGCCGAGACGCAGACGCGCTGACACACCGTCTGTGCTTTGTTTGGTGACCTTGGCATAGTCGTCCATGAAGCCGAGCACCGCGTAGGAAAGCGACACCGCAAGTACGACCCAAATGTATGGATTGCGAAGATCTGCGAAGAGAAGCGTACCCAGGATGAGCCCGATCCAAATCAGGATCCCGCCCATGGTTGGCGTGCCTTGCTTAGCCATTTGCGCTTCAAGGGACAGATCGCGGATGGGCTGGCCCTTGCCTTGGCGCGCCCGCAAGACATCAATCATCCAGCCGCCAAAGATGACCGTCACCAAAAAGGCCGTCACCAGCGCCAGTCCCGTCCGGAACGTGAGATAATTGAATAGTCGCAGCGGCCCTTCTTCGGCCGCTAGTAGTTCAAACAGCATCACAACCCCTTGCAGCACCTTCTGCGCCGCGATCCATCACCAATTCGTCTGTCCAAGCGCTGCTTTGTCGCTGCGGATCTGCGAATAGTCTTATTCCGGATGTATTCGCCCAATTTAACAAGGGCACGAGGGCGGAGATTTGCCTTTCTTTTCCGTTAGAATTGCAGCGCGTTTGCCCTGAAAACTTGTTGGACTCTGTTCGTTCTCTCGCGACCAGGGCTGGTAGATCAGCTACGGGCGAGTGATGCGCGGTGCCACAACCCTTTGTCGCGCATAGAAGTTCTGCAGTCTTTCGGCTGCGAAGCCCATTAAAACGCGGCGCTTTGGTTTGGCCTGAAACCTTAGCCGTCACGAAACCTGTGGAAGAAACCGTGTTCGGCGCAGCCTTCAAAATAGAGATAGAGGGACTATGCATTCGCCGCCTCCTTCAATGCCTCAATGGCTGTTTCCTGGTCGCTAAACGGAACGACTTTGTCGCCAATGATCTGCCCAGTCTCGTGGCCTTTGCCCGCGATGAGAAGCGTATCGCCCTTCCGCAGGTCCTTGACCGCATCCTGGATCGCCTGCCCGCGATCGCCAATCTCGACCCCATTTGGAACGCCTTCGAGCACATCAGCGCGGATGGCCGCTGGGTCTTCGCTACGCGGATTATCATCCGTCACGATCACATGATCGGCATGTTTCGCAGCGACTTCGCCCATAAGCGGGCGCTTGCCGCGGTCACGATCACCGCCGCAGCCAAAGACAACCACTAGGCGCCCGGCCGTGTGCGGGCGGGCTGCGCGGATTAGAACATCGAGCCCAGCGGGTGTGTGCGCGTAGTCGACAAAAACGCCCGCACCCTCGCCCGTCTCACCAACATATTCGAGCCGGCCTTTGACCGGCTGAAGCTTCGACATGCCGATTGCGACCGCCTGTAAATCCAAACCACCTGCGAGCGCCAAGCCCGCCGCGGTGAGAGCATTGAGGGCCTGAAACTCGCCAATCAGCGGCAGATCGATCGCCGCTTTCTCACCGCGCCAATCTAGGAATAGACGCTGCCCAGTGGCTTTCGGCATCAACTCTTCGATTTTCAAATCTGTTCCGCGCCAACCAACCGACACCAGATCGAGGCCAGCTTGTGTGGCGGCCTCTTCAAAAAACAGGCGCTGGTCACTGTCGGCATTCACCACCGCCGGACAGCCTTTTGGCGCGAGCTGACTGAACAGCCGCAATTTCGCAGACCGGTACTCGTCCATCGTATTGTGATAATCGAGATGGTCTTGCGTCAGATTGGTAAAAGCCACCGCGCTGAGATTCACAGCATCCAATCGATATTGCGCGAGGCCATGCGAAGAAGCCTCCATCGCCGCATGGGTCACGCCGTCTTGCGCCAGCGTCTGCAGCGTCGCGTGGATCGCAATCGGATCCGGCGTCGTGTGCCCGAGATCGATGTGACCACTCGGACCGATCGCACCCAGGGTTCCCATGCTGGCAGACTTCAAGCCTGCCGCCTGCCAAACTTGACGCAGGAAATCGACCGTGGAGCTTTTGCCATTTGTCCCGGTTATCGCAACGATCTGTTCGGGTTGCATCGGATAGAAACGCGCAGACGCCTCTGCCAGAGCAAGGCGGGCATTCTCAACGTCGATCAGCGCCACGCCGCCTATCTCTGGCAAGTTTTCGCCCAGGACTGCGATCGCGCCGTTTTCAATCGCGCTCGGGATAAATTTGCGACCATCCGCAACAACGCCCTGCATCGCCGCGAAGACATAGCCGGGTTGCACCCGCCGACTGTCCGCCGTGATCCCAGTCACTTCGGCCTCAGCGTCAGGCCCGGTGTAAAATGGAACTAGGTCCTTTAAGATCATAGTGTCGTACCTCTCCTGTCAGCGACAGAACGGACGCGAGGCGTCGACCCAACTGGTTCATCGAATTGCGGCTCAACACCCAAAATTGGCGCAATCCGCTCAATCACCCGTCCTGCGGTCGGCGCTGCGTTCCAGGCTGCCGTCCGGCCGCGATCTTGTCCGGCCTTCGGAGAATCCAGCACGATCAATACGACATATTCAGGGCTATCGGCGGGGAATACGGCGGCAAAGCTGCAAATATTGTCGGTTTCTGAGTACCCGCCAGCGATTGGCTTTTCTGCGGTTCCCGTCTTCCCGGCGACACGGTAGCCGCCGACTTCTGCGCGAGATCCCGTGCCATCCACCACGGCTTTGCGCAGCATGCGCACAACCAGATCCGCCGTCGGCGCCGCCATCACCCGCTTTGGATTGCGCTGCCGCGTGGGTGCCATCAACAAGGTTGGCGTGACCGTTTCCCCAGCATTGGCGAGCGAGGCAAACGCACTTGCAAAGGCGATTGGCGAGACTGCAATGCCGTGCCCGTAGCTTGCGGTCGCGCTATAAAGCTCATCGAATTTTTCGGGCAAAAGCGGCCTCGCGCTGCCCGCGAGCTCAATGGGTGAGCGGGAGAAGAGCCCAAGCGATGAGAAGAATTCTTGCTGGCGACGGCTGCCCATTTGCCAGGCAATTTTGACGGTGCCGATATTCGAGCTGTCGGCAATAATCTCGAATGAGGTTGGGCGGCCGACGATCGGGTGATCATCCTCGATTTGCTGCCCGCGAATACGCAGCGGCTCACGAACATCAAACCGGTCATTCGGGCGAATAGCGCCCGCATCCAAAGCGCCAGCCACGGTCAGTGGCTTAAACACAGATCCGAGCTCGTAGACCGCATTGCTGGCCCGATCGAGCCGTGCGGGATCTTCACGGTCGAGTGAAGTCGCTTGGTGTGGATCGAGAGGGGGCCAGCTCGCCATGCCGAGGACTTCGCCGGTCTGTGCGGCCAAGACGACGCCTGCGCCCGCTTCGGCTTCGTATTCACCCATCGCAGCGGACAATTCAGCTTCGAGGCTAAACTGCACGTTTGCATCAATGGTCAGGAAAAGCGGCTCAGGGTCGCTGGTGAGGCGGTCATCCATCGCGTACTCGATGCCGCCCAAGCCCTGACCATCCGCGCCGGCAAATCCGAGCAAATGCCCCGCCAGGGTTCCTCTTGGATAGGCGCGCCGCGTTTCTTCGCGAAACCCAATCCCTTCCAGTCCAAGCTCAAAGACTGCTTGGCGTTGGCGCGGTGTGATCCCGCGCTCAATCCAAGCAAATGCCCGCTCTTTGTTCGAGAGACGTGCCTCAATCCGCTCAACATCCAAGTCGGGCAGAACACGTGCAAGCTCGCCAGCGATGAGAGCCGCATCCCCAATCGCGCGGGGGTCTGCAAAAACAGAATAGGCCGTGACCGACGTCGCCAACAGGCCGCCATTTCGATCAACAATATCGGCGCGGCGCGCCGGTGCCTCGGTGTCGACGACTTGGGTCACGATCTCACCCGGCCCACTCAGGGCGACAGTTAGACCTTTGATCGCAATCGCACCGAACACAGCGAGCAAGGCCATAGACACAATACGCGTCCGCATGCCGCCGCCGCCAAGATCGATTTCAGGCGTTGGTTCAATTTGCATTGCCGACCTCCTGATCTACAGGCTGGTCTGCGTCGCGCAGCTCCATGGATGGACCGATGCGGCCATCAAGATCCACGGTGCGCACAAATTGCTCGGCTTTCGCCGGGACCATGCCAAGCTCGCGGCGCGCAAATTCTTCAATCCAATCGGGGCGAGAGCGATGCGCAAACTCAGCCTCGAGATCGAACTGCGCCGCTTCCGCTTCGGCGATTTGGATTTCAACCGCCTCGATTTCTGCAACCGTTTCCTGCGCGCCATACTTGGCGCGGTAAAGGCTGAAGATCAGCAAGCCGACGACGGCCAATCCGAAAAGAAATGCGCGCTTACTCATAGAGCTGCCTCCAAAACGGAGAGCGATGGCAGGCGCATGCCGGTTTCAACCGGATCAGTCCAAACATCCGCCTCAGTTCGGATAGCGACGCGCAAACGCGCCGACCGCGCGCGCGGATTGACTGAGGTTTCGGCTTCACCGGGCTCAATCGCCTTGCGCTGAGGCAATTCGAAAGTTGGGTCCGGGCCTTTGCTGCGCTCCGGCATATAGCGAGAGCCGCCGCCCACAAGACCTGCGCGGGCCCGCATAAACTGTTTCACCAAACGGTCTTCAAGCGAGTGGAAGGTCACGACCACGAGGCGCCCACCCGCTCGGAGCATTCGCTCAGCTGCCGCGAGACCGCGCGCGAGCTCGCCAAGCTCGTCATTTACAAACATCCGGATCGCCTGAAAGGTCAGGGTCGCTGGGTGAGTTTTCTTACCGCGGCGGCCGCCAACCGCCTGCTCAACGCAGTCTGCAAGTTCGAGCGTGGTCGAAAAGCGGCCAGACGCGCGCTGCGCAACGATGGCGCTCGCAATGCGTTTGGCCTGACGCTCTTCACCGAGCTGACGGATAATCGAGGTCAGGTCGCCCACTGACATATGATTGACGACATCTTTCGCGCTCGGCCCGGTTTGGCCCATTCGCATATCGAGCGGTCCATCACGCATGAAGGAGAAGCCCCGCTCACCTTCATCGATCTGGAAAGACGAAACCCCGATATCCAACATGACGCCATCCACCTGGGGAACGCCAGCGTTCAGCAAAAGTGCGTCCATATCGCCGAACCGCCCAAGTAGCGGGACTAAGCGAGGTTGGTTTTCGCTCAGCCTTTCCGCGCGTGTAATCGCGTCAAAGTCGCGGTCGATGCCATACAGCTTGCAATTGGCGGCCTCTAAGACGCGGAGCGCATAGCCCCCGCCGCCGAACGTGCCATCGACATAGCTTTCACCATCTTGCGGCGCGAGCGCTGCAACGACTTCTGGAAGGAGAACAGGAACGTGACCCATCACTCGCCCTCCCCGACCAAGCCGCGAATGCCGCCAACGGCCATCGCTGCATTGAAAGAGCCTTCAAAATCGCCCTGCACATCATCGAGCTGAGACTCCATCTCTGCGTCGAAAGCCGCATAGCGCGCCGGATCCCAAACATAAAAACGATCCATCGCCCCGACAAAAACCAAGTCCTTGCCGATGCCCGCCATCTCTAAGTGTTTCGCGGGGACTTTAATTCTGCCGGTATCATCAAGCTTTAGCTCAACCGCTTTCGAGACGGTGCGGTTCAGAAAGACCTTCCGCGCTGTCGAGGTCGGACTCATACGCAGCAAGGTTGCCTGGTTTTGCTTCATGAGCGCGTCGCCGCCACCCTCCAAGCAGGGTGACCCATCCAGCGCTGGATACAGGAAAATGCGAGCGCCACCTTCGAGCGCATGACGAAACGAGGCCGGTACTGAGACCCGCCCCTTACTGTCTAGCGATGTCTCATAGCTTGAGACAAACACGTGCATCTCCCATCACTCGCCCCAGGTCGGATTCAAATGGATCCAACTTGTACTTTTATGGGATAACATGGGACAGCTTGGATTCAAATGGGTCGCTTACCGATTCTCTGCTGTCCACAAGGTCGCATTGACGAAACTAATACGGAACAAAGCAGAACGATAGCGGAACGCACCAAAACCCTCTCTCGTTAACACTTACAAAACACTTTATTTACAGACGGTTAACCATCTCAAATAAGTGAGAAAAAATTTCACATAATCCGCGAAAAATTTCACATTGGCCCTCAAATTGAATACGCGAAGCGCATCTGCGTTGCTAAAAGTACACGCCTTTTCAGCTTTTTCCTCATAAGCCCATTTCTGTATGCAACTAAGAGTCGTCATCCTTGCTTTAGGTATCATGACCGCCCTGCTCGGCGCGGCGATGATCCCATGCTGGCTGCTGGATGTTGCGGACGGTCGCGAAGAGTGGCCGGTCTTTGCGGCGAGCGCGACCGTGCTCCTTCTGTTTGGTGGCGGACTGGTCATCATGGCTGGACATCGCGACGAGCGCGCGGGCGCCCGCGAAGCTTTCCTTCTGACGGTGCTTGTCTGGGTCGTTCTGCCAGCCATGGCCGCCATCCCCTTCATGGGCATTGGCATGAGCGTGACCGATGCGATGTTTGAAAGCATCTCAGGGCTGACCACGACGGGTTCCACCGTGATGACCGGGCTGGACAATCAGCCCCGCGGGATCCTGCTGTGGCGCGCGATTTTGCAGTGGTTCGGCGGCATTGGCATTATTGTGACCGCGATTGCCATTCTGCCCGTATTGCGGGTTGGCGGGATGCAGCTCTTTCAACTGGAAAGCTCAGACGTGTCCGGTAAGTTTGTCCCGCGCATCAGCGAAGTGTCCGCGCAGATCGGGATGATCTATCTCTTTATTTCGATCGCTTGCGCCGCAGCTTACATGCTGTGCGGCATGACTTCATTCGAAGCGATTGCCCACGCGATGACGACGGTCTCAGCCGGCGGATACTCGACATATGATGCGTCGTTCGGCGCCTTCTACGAAACACCTGCGGTGCCAACCGCGATCTTCTTTATGGTAGTGGCCGGGCTTCCGTTTAGTTTGCTGGCCCTCGCCATGATTCATGGACGGGTGAAACCTCTCTTGAATGACCCACAGCCGCGTTTGTTCATTGGCCTCATCCTAGCCATCGCAATCACGGTGTTCATCCTGAGGGTCGCGGCAGACCAGGATTATGTCATCATCAGTCCGCTGAATGGGTTTATCGAAACGCTGTTCAATGTCGTCTCGGTGATGACCGGAACCGGCTATGCCACAGCACCTTATGATGGCTGGGGCGAACCGATTGTGATGATCTTCCTGATCACGATTTTTCTCGGCGGTTGCGCCGGATCCGCGGCGTGCGGGATTAAGATGTTCCGCCTTGAGATCAGCTTCCGCGCCGTGCTGGCCCATGCGCAGCAAATGGTGAGCCCCAACCGCGTGGTCCGGATCCGCTATGGCGGCAAAGTCATCGACAATGACACGCTGCAATCGGTCATGGTCTTTGTGTTCCTATATCTCGCGACTTTCATCACCGCCGCGATCCTACTCAGCTTGACCGGCGAAGACCCGCTCACAGCTATTTCCGGTGCCGCGACGAGCGTGTCGAATGTCGGTCCAGGCCTCGGTCCAGAGATCGGTCCAGCGGGTACGTTTGAAGGCCTCACAGATCGCGGCAAATGGATCTGCGCCATTGCAATGCTGCTGGGCAGGCTTGAGTTCACGGCCGTCTTCGTTCTGATGACCCGCCGATTCTGGCGCGGATAGATGCGGGCAGTTTAGATTCCCTCATTGCTCCGAGCGCATAAATCCGGCAAAAGCGCGCCATGGCAGATACTGTACACATTCCCGCTGACGACCTTCGCGACACCATGATGGATATGGGGCGCCGCGCGCGCCTTGCATCCGCTGCGCTTGCCAAGGCCGGAGTCCCGGGACGGACAGACGCAATCAATGCGATGGCGGACGCCCTGAGCGCCGCTGAAGCCGACATCCTAAGCGCCAACCAAGCGGATCTGGCGGGTGGGCGTGAGAAAGGATTGTCGGACGCGATGATGGACCGGCTTGCCCTGACATCGGATCGCGTCGCCGCGATCGCAGATGCCTTGCGCGCGGTCGCTGAGCTCCCAGATCCCGTTGGCAGCGAGATTGCCCGTTGGACGGTGCCCTCAGGTCTCGACATTGCGCGCGTGCGGACCCCGCTCGGCGTCATCGGAATCATCTACGAAGCCCGGCCAAATGTGACCGCCGACGCTGCCGCGCTCTGCGTTCGGTCTGGCAATGCCGCCATTTTGCGCGCCGGGAGCGAGAGCCTGCAATCCGCAATTGCGATCGCAAACGCTTTGCGGGCTGGTCTCGCCTCTGTTGGCCTACCTGAAGATGCAGTGCAACTGGTTCAAACCAAAGACCGCGCCGCGGTCGGGCATATGCTGACAGGCCTCGAAGGCAATGTGGACGTGATCGTGCCGCGCGGCGGAAAAGGCCTTGTCGCCCGCGTTCAAGACGAAGCCCGTGTGCCTGTCATCGGCCACCTGGAAGGGCTTTGTCATACTTATGTGGACGGCGCCGCAGATCCTCAAAAGGCGATTGATATTGTCGTGAATGCGAAGATGCGCAGAACCGGTATTTGCGGCTCAACCGAAACGCTGCTGATCGATCGCGCGGTTGCGGACTCGCTCTTGCCCGCAATCGCCGCAGCGCTCACCGATGCGGGCTGCTCAATGAAGGGCGATGATGCTTCGCGGGCCCTGGTAGCGAATATTGAGCCTGCAACGGAAGAAGACTGGCGCACCGAATATCTCGCGCCAATCATCTCTGTTCGGGTTGTTGATGGCATTGATGGCGCGATCGACCACATCACGACCTATGGCACCAGCCATACCGAATGCATCATCACAGAGGACGCCGCCGCCGCGGAGAAATTCCTATCTGACATTGATGCGGGCATCGTCATCCACAATGCGTCGACGCAGTTCGCAGATGGCGGTCAGTTCGGCATGGGCGCTGAGATCGGGATTGCGACCGGACGCATTCATGCGCGCGGCCCGGTTGGCGCTGAACAGCTGACCATCTTCAAGTATATCGTCCGGGGGACCGGCCAAACGCGCCCCTAACGCGCACAGCCGGCGGGCACTTATGCTTCACATTCGATCCGATGCCTTCCTGCCACCGTCGAGCACGCGTGCGCGCATCGGCATGTTTGGCGGCAGTTTCGATCCACCGCATAGCGGTCATCTACACGTGGCTAGCACGGCGATGAAGCGGCTGCAGCTCGACGCAGTCTGGTGGTTTCCAACGCCCGGTAATCCGCTGAAAGAAGCGCCGAGCGATTACGAGGATCGGTTCGCCGCGGTGCAAGATCTCACAAGCCGCAATCGCGGGTTTCGGGTCAGCAATATCGAGAAGCAAGCGGGCCTACGCTATACCTATGATCTGGTACGCTTAATGCGTCAGCACTGCCCCCACGCGGATCTGGTCTGGATCATGGGCGGCGATAGTTTGATGACCTTTCACTATTGGAAAGACTGGGAAAAACTGGCGGAGAGTATTCCAATCGCGGTGATTGCTCGCCCCGGATTCGAACTCGCCTCCCGGTTCAGCCTGTTCGCCAAACGGATGCGCCGCCATCGTGTAGCTGATAATGCAGCGAGCATCTTACCTGAGCAAAAAGCGCCCGCCTGGGTGTACGTCCCAGCGCCGCTTGATCCCATTTCGTCCACGGCTTTGCGTACCGGATAGACTATGACTGACCTACAAATTTTCACCACAGGCGGCACCATCGACAAGGTGTACTTTGATGCCTTGTCCGAGTTTCAAGTTGGCGCCTCGCCGCTCGATGCAATCCTCAGCGAAGCAAATGTCAGCCTCGACTATGGGCTGACCTCGCTCATGAAAAAGGACAGTCTGGAACTGACCGATGAGGACCGCGAGATCATTCGGAGGGCGGTGATTGATTGCGACGCGCAGCACGTTCTGATTACGCATGGCACCGACACAATGGCGAAGACGGCAGAGGCCCTGCAAGATATCGGCGACAAAACGGTCGTCCTGACCGGCGCCATGCAGCCTGCGCGCCTTCGCTCAACGGACGCCATCTTCAATGTTGGCTTTGCCATCGCGGCCGCGCGCATGCAGGCAGCCGGGGTCTATATTGCCATGAATGGGCGCGTCTTTGATGCTGGAAACGTTCGCAAAGACCGCGGCGCTGGCCAATTTGTTGCAGATTAGGCGGCATCGTGTTTGCGCAGCGAGTGTTGCGAATTCGCCCTAGGCCCTGATCGCAACGCGTGATACGGTCAAGCTTGGAAATTTGAATGGAGCTTCACCCTGTCCGCAGTTAAAACTGAGACGAATTCGGCCCGCGCGGCGACAATTGATGATATTCGCGCGTTCTCAGACACGATCGTTTCTTCGTTGGAAGACGACAAAGCCGAAGACTTAACCGTTATTGATCTCACGGAAAAATCCTCACTTGCTGATATTATGATCATCGCTTCGGGTCGCTCGGCCCGTCATGTGAGTTCGATTGCCGATCATTTGGCGAAGAAAGTCAAAGAGAAAACGGGACAGGCACCGAAGCTTGAGGGTCTGCCGAATGCGGATTGGGTTCTGATCGACCTCGGTGATGTGATCGTCCACCTCTTCAGACCTGAAGTTCGCTCTTTCTATAATCTTGAAAAGATCTGGGCGGGCGACAGTGGGCATCGGCCCGACGACGTATAAGTCGCGCCTCATTCTCTTATGCACATCACGCTGATCAGTGTCGGCAAATTGAAAGCCGGGCCTGAAAAAGAGCTCGTCAATGACTATGTCGCGCGCTTCAACAAAGCGGGACCGCAGATCGGTTTGCGATCGCTCAAGCTCGTCGACCTTGCGAGTGGGGGCGGGTTCGACGCCGAGGGGGAACGCATTCTCGCCGCCCTCCCAAAAGGCGCGCCTGTCTTACGCCTCGATGAGTTTGGTGCAGCGCAAACCTCGGTCAAGTTCGCCAAGCGGATCGAACAGTTGCGTGATAGTGGAACTCCTGAGCTTTGCTTCCTGATTGGCGGCGCTGAGGGCTATAGCAAGGCTGTCCGCCAAGCCTGCCCCGATACACTGGCGCTAGGGCCGCAAACTTGGCCGCACCGGCTCGTCAAAGCGATGATCACAGAACAGCTGTATCGCGCTGTGAGCCTCCTCGCCGGATTGCCCTATCATAAAGCTTAAGCGCTGTGGGGCTTAAGCATCTGGCGCTTTCATCCCGAAACGCTTCCAGAAGAACCCGTCTACGACCCGTTTCGGCAGCAGCATCGGCAACGTGAAATTGGTCAGCTTGTCTGGAACCGGCGCATACCGGGCCTTCGGTTTTCGGGCCGTCAAAGCCTCTTCGATCGTCTCGGCGATCACTTCAGGATCGAGCCCCGTCCGGCCACCGTCGAGCATGGTTTCGCTAAACTTATCGATCGGCTTCGCCCATGGCGAATTTGAGTAGGGGTTCGAGCTATTGGCGTCTTCGGCCTTGTCCCAGATCGGCGTTTTCACTGCGCCTGGCCCCACCGCAATGGCATCAATACCAAAGATGACCAGTTCCCGGCGCAAACTATCGGTCATGCTCTCAACCGCATGTTTCGTTGCGGTATAGGCACCAAGGAATGGCGACGCGAGACGCCCACCAACACTGGTAATATTGACGATCCGGCCGGGCTTGCCCGCGAGGCTTTCATCCATACCCAGTAGAGGCGCAAAGGCTTGGCTCGCGCGCAGGAGGCCAAACACATTCACGTCGAAGTGGGCTTTGAACTGATCCAATGGTTGAACTGCCAGCGGGCCCATATTTGCAATCCCGGCATTGTTGATCAGGCCTGCAAGCTTTTGTCCGTCCAGGGCTGCGCGAACGATTTCAACTGCGGCATCGACTTGCTCAGGATTGGTGACATCCAGCAGGATTGGCTTGATCCGCGCATCTGCTTCGGTCAGCGCGGCGCCGTCTTTTTCTTTGCGAACACCGGCGAAAACCTGCCAGCCTTTCGCGGCAAGATACTCAGCCGTACTGCGACCGATACCTGTAGAAGCACCTGTAATGACGACTGTTTTCATAGCGCTGAGATCCTGGTTATTTATTTTATATACGGCTTAATATACACAATGGATTAATTGTCACCTGCGCCGCCATCAATGACCCGAAACTTAGGGCGGGAACCTGGCTTTGACGATGGCCTCTGCACAGGTGCCTGTTCACGCGGTAAATCGCTGGCGCGCACAAGCTCTGGCTTAGATGGCTTCGGCGGAGCCGCTTCAATCTCAACGTCCTCGTCCAATTGGCGAACGCGCGGCGCGGGTTTTTTCTTGAACCCGCCTTTCGACTTAAACCCCGACTTGCCTTTGCCGCGGGCCTTTTTGTCGATTTCTCGAAGCTTTACATATTGCAGCGAGGACAGGGCTTCATCTGCCCCGCCTTTTTCTAAATCGTGAAACGCCGAACCGAATTTCTCAATCCGTTCTTCGACCTCTTCCAGGAACTGTTTTTCCCAATCAGACAACGGCGGGCCCAAGCCCTGCTCAGCCAGCATTGCCGCCTTGCGAATCTTACGCAGGGCTTTGCGTTTTTTGCGTTCGTCGACGTCGCGCGGCATGCCTTTTCTTAATGGCATCCGGCCCAGTCAGGCAAGAATAGAAGGCTTAGAGCTCACCCAGCGCGTCGAGGTAGACTTCCAAAATCGCTTCTTGTTCCTGACGCTCCTGGCGGTCTTGTTTGCGCAGCTTGACGACCGTACGCAGCGCCTTGGTGTCGTAACCCAGAGCCTTCGCCTCGCCATAGACCTCTTTGATCTGTTCGGCGATTTCTCTCTTTTCCTCTTCTAAGCGCTCAATTCGCTCAACGGTCAGGCGAAGCTTGTCGCGGGCGGTTTCGGAAAGATTGTCGCTCATCTCGTCAGTCATGGAAAAGTCTCGTCCGGTCTTGGTTAATTTCAGACCTAGGTCCCTAATCGCAAACTCATCGTATTGCGAGGGCCAATCGTGCCCATTTACAGCGGTTTCTAACAAGAAATTGAAACAGCTGTGAGTGGACGCTTAAACAAGACGGCTTATTTTAGCGCCATGATGAAAACAGTACTCCCTCCCATGGCGCGCCGCAGTTTCCTCCTTGCGGCTCCCGCAGGTCTAATCGCGGCCTGTTCTGGCGCAAATAGCGGCGCTAAAGCCTATGCAGACACGGCCGCCGAAGCTTTTGCCGACAGTGAATGGCGCAACCTCTCCGAAGCGGAGTGGAAGGAACGCCTCGAGCCACTCGCATTCCGGGTCTTGCGCCAGGAAGCGACGGAGCGCGCCTTTACCTCGCCGCTGAATGATGAAAAACGCGAAGGCGTGTTTCACTGCGCTGGATGTGACCTGCCTATTTTCGACAGTTCAACAAAGTACGATTCCGGCACGGGCTGGCCGAGCTTCTGGGACTACCGGGAAGGCACGCTGGGCTTTAAGGAAGACAATAAGCTCTGGATGACACGTACGGAGTATCATTGCGCCCGCTGCGGTGGTCATCACGGACATGTCTTCAATGATGGGCCTGCCCCAACAGGTCTGCGCTATTGCAATAATGGCGTCGCGCTGACGTTTAAGCCGGCTTAGTCCTCTTTCGGACCGCCAAATAAATCCAACTGATTAGGGTCGACGAATTTCTTGCGTCGGCTCTTTTTCGTTCGGCCAGATTTGAAATAGAGATCATCGGTATGATCTTCTTCGGTTGGCGCGGCTTCTTTCGGTGGTGCCGGTTTTGGTTTTGGCTTTTTCGCCGCCTTCGCGAGTTTCCAATAGGTCACCGCGAGAACGGTTTTCCCAGCCGCATCCTCGTAGTTTTGGATAAAGCCATGGCCCGGATTAGCATCCGCCTGCTCCAGGATTTTCGGCAGCTCTTTCGCGTTTGGTGTGAGCCATTCGGTTTCAAGCGATGCGATCGCGGCACCGTCGGCCAAGTCTTCAGCCTCGTAGCGCGTACGGGCAGCGGATTTCGCGTTTTTCAACGCGTCGCGGGCTGTCTTGCCGAGAGGATAAGCATGACTCATGACGGCGCAGCTAGGTTTTCATGCTCAAAGAGTCCATAGGCGATCTCACGCAATGACAGGGTGACACAGGCGCGTGGCCGCCAATCGGGCGAAGCGAAGCGTCACCGCTTTGCGCCGCGCCGCAACTAATTTTTCGCAGACCGCTTCTCGGATCACGGCGCCGCCAAAGGCATCTGCGATGATGAGGCCTGTATCGTCCGGGATCAGATTGTGCGGAAAATCCTGACTGACCGCAAAATAGAACCGATCGCAAAACGGGCGGTATTCCGGCCATTTCTGATCGCTTCTGAAATCCGCAACAGAGGATTTGATTTCAACAATCGTGATTTCGCCGCCCGGTCCAATCGCCGCGACATCTGCCCGGCGACCGTTTGCCAAGGTCATCTCTGTCACCCCGGCATATCCGTGATCATTCATGAGGCGCAAAACACCACGGGCAATCTCTGCAGCACGGGGGTTTATTGTTTCCGTTTCCATTCATTCCCCCTCACTTTTGTTGCCAACATGTTCCAGAATAGGCAACCTTCTTCAAAGGTCAATTCCAAAAAGAACGCCGTTCGAACGGGGAGTGGGGCTTAGGCGCGCTTTCGCTTCCGAGCATGCTCATCCATCGTGGTAATAAGCATGTCAGGAGACGCGTAAGGCGCATACAAATCGCCGCTCGGCGCATACACGATGGGCAGGTTCAATCGATCAGCCTCGGCTTGCAGCTGGCTCTGCCAAAGCTCTGTCGTTTCCTCGCCCGTCAAAACCACCGCATTCACGCCGTGGAAATAGTCGTCACGCAAGGATGGGTCCGGAGTGAGTGACATTTTTAAATCGTAATTGAAGGTCGCGGCTTCAATATTTCGCATAAGACGACTGGCTTGAAGGAAGGAGGCTTTGTTCTCCTCGAAGTAGCGCAAATCCCCCGGGCTCTTTTGAAGCAAACCGCGATAAAAGCTCATTGGCGCTTTGCGGAGTTGGTGCTTCACACCGTAGGTTGCGAAATAGAGGCCAGGTTTGGAGCCCACGGTCTGGCGCAACATGCTCTGGAACCAGCGCGGTCGGAAAACGCCCCATACATCCTGATTGAACATCGCGTTAGAGAAGATCGAGAGTGATATGTCAGAACTCAACCGCGCCAGACGGTAGCAGACCGGGTTGGCGCTGCCCATGCCGAGCAAGACCATGTCTTTGAGCTTCAATTGATCGAGCATTTGATACAGAACAGCGGCCTCCGCCGTGACCGCAGCGCCGCTCTTAATATGCCTGTCTTGGGTGAGGTCTTTCGGCAGTCCTCGAGAGCTTCCAAAGCCAGGGCGTTCGATGAAGATGACTTGGTATCCAGCCTCCCACATGCGCTCACAAAACGCGTCCGATGGCGGCATCGGAAAATCGACGGAATTGAGAATGACCAAAGGCTGTCGGTCGGACACGCGTTCACGGTGGATGATGACGCGTAAGGCGATGCTTCCGCAGCCAATTGGCGTCAGATTTGGCTCAGATATTTTTAATGCTGGGCTCGCCATCGCGGTTGGCTGCGCGGCGCTATCAATCGAGGAGGTGTGATGGTTCTGAGAGTGCATTGAATTGGTCAATTTGGATCGCGGAAAGTCGGGCTTTATGTGTCTCGCTCTTGGTCTCCGGGGTCGTCGCTGTCATGGAAGAGGTCAATGACACGGCCACGATCGGGATTAGGTCTCTCCCAGTTCGACAAAGCTTCGACCGCTGCGAGCAACTCTTCATGCATTTTTGTTGATCGTTCGCTTGGATCACGGCGCTTGGCTTCAAGCGTTTTTTGAAGTGCCAATGCATAATCTTGGACCAGCTTCGCCTCGTCTACCGGGCGCTGCGATCCGCGTGGCTCAACGGGAAACTTGTTATTCCGATCTGACAAATACCCCATCCCCGCTTTCTTTTTTATTTTTAGAGCCGAGTCTGTGCCGACCAATGCCTCGCCAGCATAGAGAGCATGATTCTTCAAAACTGCTCGTATTTGGTGCCTGGCGTCTTTCAGAGCCCGGAAACCGAATGAAAAAGGCCCGCAGATTTCTCTGCGGGCCTTTGGTTCTTTTTCGCGTCGATCGCGATTAGTCGTTCGACAGCAGCGACAGGAAGAACTGGAAGATGTTCACAAAGTAGATGAAGAAGTTCAGTGCGCCGATATTGGTCGCAACCGCCATTCCGCGCTGGTCACCGCCCAGTGCAAAATAGGTTTCTTTCAGAGACTGTGTGTTCCAGGCAACCAAGATCGCAGAGAACAGAGCAAAGGCGCCTGAGATCAGAAGTTGATTCATGCTGCCAAACTCAAGGAAGGGCACGCTTGGAAAGATCATTGGCAAGACCGCGAAAATCATCCCGATAATGAACGCGCCCCAAAGCCCCATAATCGCGAAGGTTCCAATCGGGCCGAGGTCACGCTTCGTTGTATAGCCAAATAGTGACAGGCCTGCGAATGTTGCAGACGTCGCCAAGAACGCTTTCGCGATTACGAAATGCGTCACGCCACCCACATTTAGATTTGCCATCACAAAATAGGCGCCCATGGAGAGGCCAAGCGCCACGACGATGCCCCAATACAGGATCGCACTGCCGGTGGGGCTTGGATTGCGCATCATAAACATTGAGCCCAAGATCAAGGCGACGGGCGCAAACATTACGATGTAGAACATCGGCGGTGTATAAACCAATGCACTAATCGGTGCGACAGACCCCGCAATATAAGCGATGATGCCCGACAAAGCGATGCCTAGGGCGAGTTTGTTGTAAACGCCCAACATGAACGAGCGTAAGCCCTCGTTGATGCTGGCATCCATCGTCCGGCCATGCGCCATGGATGTGTTAAAGTCGTTCATAATATCCTCGTTTAAAAGGCCCGCGCACGAGCGCACGGATTGCCTATAGTATGTGGTTATTTTTATCGCTTTTCAAGAAAAACCGGGCTGGTCACGGTAAGATTCGGCTTCTATCGTTTTTCCAGATCAAAATTAGAGGAAACACCTATGGCGATTGAGCGGCGACAGCTCGGACAAACAGATTTGATGGTTAGCTCTTGCTGCCTCGGCACAATGACTTGGGGACAGCAAAACACGGAAGAAGAAGGCCATGCCCAAATGGACTATGCGCTGGAGCGCGGAGTCGACTTTTGGGACACGGCAGAGATGTACTCGGTCCCCCCTTCAGCAGAGACGCAAGGCTCCACGGAACGCATTATCGGGACCTGGTTTCAGAAAACAGGACGGCGGCAAGACGTGATCCTCGCGACCAAGGTTGCGGGCCTGTCGAAAATGCTATGGACCCGCGACGCTGATGTCAGCTGGACACGCCACACCAAGGACCAGATCGATGAGGCGGTCGGCAAAAGCCTCAAACGCCTGCAAACAGACTATATCGACCTTTTCCAGCTGCATTGGCCAGATCGCCCGATCGGCCTGTTCGGCGATAAAATGGACGCGAAAGCCTACGGCTATCCGTACGAACCTTTTGAAGAGATCCTGGCGCACCTGGACGCCCATGTGAAAGCGGGACGAATTCGGCACATCGGCGTCTCGAATGAGACCCCATTTGGCGTCATGCGCTTCTTGGCCGAGAGCAATGCTCGCGGTCTTCCACGCATGGCGTCGATTCAAAACGCCTACAATCTCGTCAATCGTTCCTTCGAAGATGGCGGCCTAGAGGAAGCTTGCGTTCGCGAAAGCGTCAGCCTGCTCGCCTATTCGCCGCTCGCACAAGGTTATCTGACCGGCAAGTATCGCAATGGCGCCCTTCCAAAAGGATCGCGGAAAGAGCTGTTTCAGCGCCTGCAGCGTTATGAAAGCCCACAAGGCCTCTCTGCCATCGAGTCATATCTCATGCTGGCCGAAGAACATGGCCTGGACCCGACTCAACTTGCGCTCAAGTTTTGCGATAGCCGTGCGTTCATGGGCTCAACAATTATCGGCGCCACAACGATGGACCAGCTCAAAACCTGTATCGACGCCTTCGATCTGACTTGGACGGATGAGCTTGAAACAGAGGTGAATGCCCTTCACGCGATTCAACCATCTCCGTGTCCTTAACCAAAGATCATATTGCTGGGGTTTGACTTTGAGACTCGGTAGGGGCAAATTCCGGGTGGCTGCAAAGATCGTTACAGGTCGCAGCGAAACAAAGGGGAACTTCTATGGCTGACGCCTCAAAGTACGAAGACAACATAAAAAAATACGCCAAGGGATATAACCAAGCCGCGGCTGAGAAAATTGTGGGACATCTCGGCATCGCACTGCGCAACCGGGACAGCTCGCTGGTCTCTTGCTCAGACGATACAGAGCTTGGCCGGGTGCGTGAAAAATGGTGCCGTGGCAAACTCGCCTTGGCCCAAACAAATGATGAGCTTGATGCCGCAATCGGTTCTGTTTGCGAGACACTGAAGCCGGAGGGCGGAAATAAGTCTCGTGTGACCTTCTACTACCTGCTGGCCGAACATTTCGGCAAGCTGGATGATCTTGCAAGCTAAGCTGGCGAGATTATCTAAGTGTTTGAAGCCCGGCCAATTGGTCGGGCTTCTTGCTTTGAACTAACCTAAGACTGAGACCGCCCATGCATCGCCTTTTTGCCGCGCTCCCCGTGCCAGATGAGCTTGCAGACAGGCTCGAACCCCTCAGTGTCGACATCCAAGGCGCGCGCTGGCGCAAGCGGCACCACTATCATGTTACGCTTTGCTTTTACGGTGCAGTGGATGGCGAGATCGCAAACGAACTCGCTGATGCGATGGAGCAGATCACTGCACCGGCGATCGACCTTGAGCTGTCTGGGGTCGGTTGGTTTGGACGCCGGGAACCCCGCGCATTGTATGCCCGCGTTGCGCCCTCGCCAGCGCTTGAAGACTTAGCCCATGCGTGCCGCAAGCTTGCCCGCCAGTTCCGTATCGATCTCGGCCAAGACCCGTTCACACCCCACATCACCGTGGCCTATTGCAACCAATCTCCACTTGAGGCGGTGCGTGCTTGGAGCGAAGACTTCCAGATCTTAAAAAGCGAGCCGGTTCTGGTCGACACGTTCCATCTTTATGAAAGCTTCACGGGACATCGTCGCCAAAGCCAGTATGTCCCTCAGGCAGATTACCAGTTGCAGGGTCGCTCCTGACCTTGCGTGTCAGGAGGCCAAGTTGACGATACCCGCCAAAAGCGAAACAACAAGGCATGGCACAACCAGAACATCAGCGCGTTTCCTCCCAAACCCTATTGCAGCGCTTTCGTGCCGTGAGAGACCAATCGCTCGCCTTGGCCCAATCACTCAGTGACGCGGATGCAACCGCGCAATCGATGGAAGATGCTAGCCCTGCCAAATGGCACCTGGCGCATACAAGTTGGTTTTTCGAAGAGTTCATTCTGGCCCCTGTCTATGGCGACGAGGTTCGTTACCACCCGCGCTTCAGCTACTTGTTCAACTCGTACTATAACGCCGTCGGTGATCGGCATGCGCGTCCTATGCGAGGCCTACTTACCCGGCCGTCTCTAGAAGAGGTTCGTGCCTATCGCGCGCATGTTGATGCACGCATGCTGGAGCTCATCAAGACCCGCCCGGATGCCTGCGACTTGCTTCTACTGGGCCTGTCCCATGAGCAGCAGCATCAAGAATTACTGCTGACCGACATCCTTCACCTGTTTGCGCAAAACCCGCTGCAACCGGCACTGAAGCCTGACGTGAACTTGCAAACGGCTAACCTGGAGGCCGCCCCGCTTCAGTGGGATCGGTTTGAGGCCAGCTCGAATGGACGCACGATTGTTTCGTGTCTTGGTGTCTCGCAGTCGAAAGCGAAACAACAAGGCATGGCACAACCAGAACATCAGCG
>JBCBGS010000008.1:0-38794 GCA_038526515.1 Pseudomonadota bacterium
GCTCGCGATTCTATTCTTCACCGAAATGTGGGAGCGATTCTCATATTACGGCATGCGTGGACTTTTGATGTCCAAAAAAGCTGGTGTCTCTCGGTTTATCGACGGTGGTGTCAGTCAAATGAGCCTCCCCGGCCATAGTATTGAACTGCTTTTGCAGAATTTGTTTCAGACACAACCATACGGGCCAGCCGCACTCAAGTCACAAACTGCGACTTTGCCGGAATGCTAATGAAATGATTTTGCATGACACGGCGCGAGCGCGCACAAAAAAACCCCGCAGCCTTGGGCTACGGGGTTTCTTTGATTTGGTTTGGGGTCTGTCGATTAAGACTTAACTGACACCACCGTCGATAAACCGAGAGACACCAGCTTTTTTGGACATCCAAAAGGGCTCGCGATTCTATTCTTCACCGAAATGTGGGAGCGATTCTCATATTACGGCATGCGTGGACTTTTGATCCTCTATCTGACGCAGCATTTCCTGTTCTCAGATGAAAAATCCTCGATCATGTACGGGGCTTATACCGCGCTCGTCTATGTGATGACGATTATCGGTGGCACGCTTGCCGACCGATACTTGGGGCAACGCAAGGCGGTCACGTTTGGCGCCGTACTCTTGTGTCTCGGACACCTCGGCATGGCCTTCGAAGGCAGTGGCTCAAAAGAGTATATCAGTGTCGGTGGCGCAGAGTATGAAATGCAGCATGAAGGCCGCGGCGATAATCGTCAGCTCTTCATGACCTATGAAGGTGAAGAGCGCCGCGTAACGTTTGACGCTGAAACAGGGGCACTGCAGCTTTTAGAAACCGCTGACCGCCAGCGTGAAACGACGGCACCGGTCTATGAAAGCTTCGCGCGCGACAGCTATTCAACACGGGTTGAGCAGCAAACCTTCTATGCCAACATGTTGTATCTCTCGCTGGCGCTTATCATTGCGGGCGTGGGCTACTTGAAGGCCAATATCTCCACGATTGTCGGCGCGCTGTATGACTTTGATGATCCGCGCCGGGATGCCGGTTTCAGCATCTTCTATATGGGCATCAATTTGGGGTCTTTGCTTGCGACCCTGACGATTGGTTGGATCGGGATCGCCTATGGATGGAATTGGGGCTTTGGCCTTGCCGGGGTCGGCATGTTGTTCGGCTTGCTGGTCTTCCTTTGGGGACAGAAATATCTCGACGGCCGTGCAGATCCGCCATCTGAGGAAAAGCTGAAACAGTCTTTCCTTGGTCCGATCACGGTCGAAGTGGCGTGTTATCTCGCCGGGCTCGTTATCATCGCTGTGGCCATGGCGATTGTGATGAATGCCGAGATTATTCCAGATTGGTTCGTAGGCGGGCTCGGTATCGTGATCTTCATCATGCTTGTCGGCTATGCGTTCGCGAAACTCGCTGGGACGGAACGCAAGCGCATGTTTGCAGCGATCTACTTTGTCCTCGCGCAGATCCCATTCTGGGCTCTGTTCGAGCAAGCGGGATCTTCTCTAAACCTCTTCACAGACCGTTTGGTGAATAAAGAGATCTTCGGCGTGAACGTGCCAGCACCAGTGTTCCAGTCATTGAACGCGGGGTATATCGTTATCTTCGCACCGATCTTTGCTTGGATGTGGGTCTCACTCGCTAAGCGTGGCCGTGAGCCATCCACACCCGTGAAGTTTGCGATTGGTGTTTTCCTCGCAGGGCTTGGCTTCTTGTCACTGGTCGCAGGGATAAACGCGTCCGGTACGACTGGCCTAACCGCCGTCTACTTCATCTTCCTGATCTATTGGGTGCACACAATGGGTGAATTGATGGTCTCGCCGGTTGGTTTGTCAGCCGTCACTAAAATGGCGCCAGCGCGCGTCGTCGGTATGACAATGGGCGCTTGGTTCTTGTATTCCGGTCTGTCGAACTATCTCGCGGGCGTGATCGCACGGACCACAGGCGCGGAAACCATTGGCGGCCAGATCACCAATGTTGCTGAAGCCAAAGCAAACTATGTCAGCGTCTATACCAACGTGGCGTATGTCGCGATGGGGATTGGCGTTCTGATGTTGCTATTCTCGCCGATCATCAAAAGCTGGATGAGCACCGATGTGGGTGCTGTGGATTCGGTTGATGATGAGCTGCAGGCTTCAGGCGAGAAACCTGCTTAAGGGTCGCTCCGGCGTGAGGGCTAGGGTTGCTAAAACAGCCCTAGCGCTGACCCTTTCGTTTGCCGCCGCCAGTCCGAGTTTTGCGAGGCAATCGAGGGACGTAGAGGTCATTGAGCGTCCCTCGCCAAAGTATCCGATGTTCGCGTCGTGGCTGAGGCTGGAGGGATATTGCCACGTCCGGTTTTCCGTGGACGAAGTTGGACGTGCATTCGCGGTAACGCCGTCTTGCACTCGGACGATATTTTGTTCCGAAGCCGAGAGATCGGTTGCGGACGCGAAATTTTCACCAAAGCTGGTAGACGGCGTTCCAAAGATTCGAACAAATGTTGTTATTCCGCTGACTTGGTCGATGCAGGGTTCGGGCTATGACGATACAAATGACTCGCGCCCGTTAGAACTGTGCCAGCAAAAAGTGCTCGCTTAACCAGCGCCGCCGACCGTCAGACCACCAACCTTCAGTGTCGGCTGACCAACGCCGACGGGGACTGACTGTCCAGCCTTGCCGCAGGTACCAACGCCGTCATCCATCGCGAAGTCATTTCCGATCATTTCAACCTGGCTAAGCGCCGTTGGGCCGTGTCCAATCAAGGTCGCATTTTTCACTGGGGCCACGACTTTTCCGTTTTCTACCAGATACGCCTCGGTACATTGGAACACGAAGTTCCCGGATGTGATGTCCACTTGGCCACCGCCAAAGTCGACAGCCCAAATGCCTTTCTTGATCGATGAGACGATCTCTTGAGGATCATCCTTCCCGCCAAGCATCACAGTGTTGGTCATGCGCGGCATGATTGTCGCGTCATACGACTCGCGGCGGCCATTTCCGGTTGGGGCAACGCCCATAAGGCGCGCGTTCTGGCGGTCCTGCATATAGCCTTTGAGAATACCGTCTTCAATCAGCACCGTGCGGTTCGTCGGCGTGCCTTCGTCGTCAACGGAAAGAGAGCCGCGGCGCGAATCAATCGTGCCGTCATCGATGACGGTGACGCCCTTCGAGGCGACTTGTTCGCCCACGCGGCCTGAGTACACACTCGTGCCTTTGCGATTGAAGTCACCTTCAAGACCGTGACCAACGGCTTCGTGAAGCAGAACTGCGGGCCAACCCGGCCCGAGAACGACTTCCATCTCACCTGCAGGGGCAGGAATCGATTCGAGGTTTACTTCGGCTTTTCTGAGTGCGCGCATGGCAAGGCCTTGCCATCGCTCTGCCGCGATCCACTCATCATAGGCTGCGCGGCCGCCGGCGCCGGCAGACGCTGTCTCGCGTCGACCGTTTTGCTCAAGCGTAACAGATACGTTGAGGCGTACCAGCGGGCGGACATCATGGAATGTCTCTCCAGCAGGGCGGAGGATATCGATCTGTTCGTGGCTGCCAGCCAATGAGACTGAAACCTGCACGACGCGCGGATCTTTCGCGCGGACCCAGGCATCAATCTCCGCGAGCAGACCGGTTTTGACGGTGAAGTCAGGGGACTCGGTTGGGTCAATCGGCTTGTAGAGTTGGCGATTCGTCGGAATAGGGCCGGTATCCAGTTTCCCGCTATAGCCACGTTTCGCTTGGCGCGCTGTTTCGGCTGCCCGTCGAATCGCATCGATTGAGAGGTCACCAGAGTGCGCATTCCCGCTTGCTTCACCGGCGACAACGCGGAGGCCGAATCCTTGGCTGGTGTCATAGGTAGCAGATTTCAGACGGCCATCATCAAAGACGAAGCCTTCAGATCGGGAGCGCTGTACGTAGATGTCGCCATCATCGGCGCCGGAAGCCGCTTCGGACAGGATCTTCGAAGCGTCTTGAGTGTCAAAAGGCAGGTCTGTGTAAGT
Organism: Pseudomonadota bacterium; assembly: GCA_038526515.1. Classification (GTDB taxonomy): domain Bacteria; phylum Pseudomonadota; class Alphaproteobacteria; order Caulobacterales; family Hyphomonadaceae; genus Henriciella. The sequence continues at coordinate 3,956 of JBCBGS010000008.1, forward strand.
CATGCCTCGTATTTGACGTCGCCGGAGCGCCGGATCAAGCGCTCCGATGACAGTATTTGCGTTTAACCCGCGTTTTCCACGGTGAAGCGCGTGAGTTGAAGCTGAGCAGGCTCCCAGCCAGGCTTGAGTTCCAATGACTTTTGGAAGTCATGATAGGCGCCCGGCACGTCGCCAGTATTCTCTTTTGCGATCGCACGGTTGTAATAAGCCGCGAAAAGGTCAGCTGATTCGAGATCAATCGCGCGGTTGAGGGGCGCGAGAGCCGATTCAAAGTCTTTCAGATAAATATGGGCGGCACCCTCATTCAGATAGACAGGGCCGAGGTTTGGGGTCAGCTCTTTGGCTTGCGAGTAATCCGAGAGTGCTTTCTCATACAATCCTTCGCGCATCCGAAGGACACCGCGGTTCACATATGTTGCGGCGCGATTCGTCTTTGTCATCGCTTGTTCGCGGAGCGCGCGGGTGCAGACTTCTTCAGCCGATCGGAAGCTGACATAGCCGTTCTTTGTTTTCTGATAACATTCGCCGCCGAGGCCTTGCCCGATGACGAAGACTTGAGCTGAAGCGGTTTGCGCGGCCAAAGCCGCCGCTGCTGCAGCAATCATGAGTTTGAGTCTCATTTCATTTCTCCTGCATTCGTTTTTTAACCATACACTAATTTCGCAGTTTTAGCGACAGAGTGCGACATTTTATGAACGCTGGTTGTATTGGGTAGACCTCGCGCTGTGGCGAATATATGGCTGCAACCAAGATTGAATGGAGAGACTCTTGCGTTTCGTTCTTGCATGGATTTCTGCCGCGCTGATGACTGGATCGGCGTTTGCACAAGAATTGGTCGGGCAACCGACCCCTGGCGCCATAGGTTTTCAACCCGCGGCTACGCGGATTATGGAACGTGTGAACGACTTCCATAATTACCTTCTATGGTTCATTGTTCCAATTACGCTGTTTGTACTGGCGTTGTTGATTTGGGTCGGCGTTCGCTACAATAAGCGCGCCAATCCGGTCCCTCGTAAGTTTAGCCACAACACGACGATTGAAGTGATCTGGACAGCGGTCCCGGTTATCATTCTCGTGGCGATTGCGGGTCCGTCATTCTCAAACCTTTTCTATCAAGAAAATGAGCCAAACCTGGAAGCCATCGCGCAAAGCGGTGACCTCGATGATCCGAACATCTTCGTCGATGCGGCGAAAGAAGGCTGGATCACGGTCAAAGCTGAGGGCATGGGGAACTGGGCCTGGACGTATTACTACATGGATGAGCTCGACGCCGACGGATATCCGATCCAGTACGTTTCGAACGGCATCCATTACGGACTGCCAACAGATCCTGAGCCAACACCAGAAAAGCCGCTCTACCTGGCGACAGACTACCCAATGGTCATCCCGGTGAACCGCTACATCCGCTATCAGACGACGTCTGACCGCGTGATTCACTCTTGGACCGTTCCAGCGTTCGGCGTTAAAACAGATGCTGTTCCAGGACGCCTCAACGAAGGTTGGTTCTTGGTTGAAGAAACCGGCGTTTATTACGGCCAGTGTTCTGAACTTTGCGGTAAAAACCATGCCTTCATGCCGATTGAAGTGCGTGTGGTTCCGCAGGATCAGTACGATCGCTGGATCGAAGTTATGAAAACAGGTGATGTCGATGCCGCGACAGAGCTTGTGCAAGTTATTGACCCGATTGGTGAGGCCACACGCCTCGCGTCGGTCGAGTAAGAGAGGGATTTAGATCATGCCTATGGATCAAGTTGCTGCTCACGGCCACGACGACCACGATCACAAGCCGGGTTTCTTTACGCGTTGGTTCTTCTCAACCAACCATAAGGATATTGGTACACTTTATCTCGTGTTCGCGTTGATTGCGGGTATTGTTGGATACTCACTATCAGGCCTCATTCGCCTCGAGCTCGCCGAGCCAGGTATCGGTCCGCTTACAGGCCTCATGGAAGTTCTTTACGGAACCACCGGCCAGCAAGCGATTGAGCAAGCCAAGAGCTTCTATAATGTTGTCATCACCTATCACGGTCTGATCATGATCTTCTTCATGGTTATGCCAGCTCTGATCGGTGGTTTCGGAAACTGGTTTGTCCCGCTTATGATTGGTGCGCCGGACATGGCGTTCCCGCGGATGAACAATATTTCGTTCTGGCTGACAGTTGTTGCCTTCATCATCGCGATGATTTCGTTCCTGGTACCAGGTGGTAACGGCGTAAACGGTTTTGGCGGCGGTTGGGTGCTTTACCCGCCATTGTCGAGCACCGCAGGCCACGCGGGTCCATCTATGGACCTCCTCATCCTGTCACTTCACACCGCTGGTATCGCATCGATCTTGGGCGCGATTAACTTCATCGTGACCATCCTCAACATGCGTGCACCGGGCATGACGCTGCACAAGATGCCGCTCTTTGCTTGGTCTATGTTGGTGACAGCCGTTCTGCTGCTGCTCGCACTTCCTGTGCTGGCTGGCGCGCTGACAATGCTTCTGACCGACCGGAACTTTGGATCTCAGTTCTTTGATCCATCTGGTGGTGGCGACCCCATCATGTTCCAGCACTTGTTCTGGTTCTTTGGTCACCCTGAAGTGTACATCATGATTTTGCCAGCGTTTGGTATCATCTCACACATCGTGTCGACCTTCTCTAAGAAGCCAATCTTCGGCTATCTCGGTATGGCGTACGCGATGGTCTCAATTGGAGCGATCGGCTTCATCGTGTGGGCGCACCACATGTACACAGTAGGCATGCCATCAGACATGAAAGCTTACTTCGTAGCGGCGACCATGGTGATCGCGGTTCCGACAGGGATCAAAATCTTCTCGTGGATTGCCACCATGTGGGGCGGATCAATCGACTTCTCGGTCCCAATGGTCTGGGCGATTGGCTTCATCTTCCTGTTTACGCTTGGTGGCGTAACGGGTGTTGTCCTCGCGAACGCTGGTATCGACCACGCGCTGCATGACACATACTACGTTGTGGCACACTTCCACTACGTGCTGTCGCTCGGTGCTGTGTTCGGTCTCTTCGCGGGCTGGTATTACTGGTACGAGAAGATGTTTGGCCTGAAGTATAATAACTTCATCGCATACGCTCACTTCTGGATCATGTTTGCAGCATCAAACCTGATCTTCTTCCCGCAGCACTTCTTGGGCCTCAACGGTATGCCGCGTCGCTACGTGGATTACCCCGAAGCATTCGAACTGTGGAATAGCGTTTCTTCCATGGGCTACGCGCTCTCAATGGTTGCGACATTGCTCTTCTTCTTCGGCATCGTGGAATCAGTGATCCGTCGCCGTAAAGCAGAAGCAAATCCATGGGGCGAAGGCGCCACCACACTCGAGTGGACGCTGCCAAGCCCACCACCATTCCACCAGTTCAATGAACTGCCAGTGGTGAAAACAGAGGGCGGCCACTAAGCCGGCCCGACACGAATCAAATCGGGCGGCCCTCTGCGCAAAAACAGCGCAGAGGGCCGTTTCCATAGGACTGTGAAAGAAAACGTACTATGTCCGTCGACATGACTGCAGAGACCACCACTCCGAAGCTCGCCACGGCTGGCGACTATGTAGAGCTCTTGAAGCCTCGCATCATGATGCTCGTCGTCTTTACGGCCCTGGCAGGCTTGGTTGCGGCGGTAGGTGTGACAGGGCAGGGGATCAATCCCATTCTTGCCACCGTGGCCATTTTGGCCGTTGCGCTAGGTTCTGGCGCGGCTGGCGCGATCAATATGTGGTATGACGCGGATATCGACGCGATCATGACACGCACGTCTACGCGGCCGATTCCCTCAGGGGCCGTCCCGAAAGACGAAGCCCTGACTATGGGGCTGATCATGTCTGCAGTTTCTGTGCTGCTCATGTGGATTGCCTCCAACGTCCTTGCGGCCGGCCTACTGGCGCTCTCTATCGTCTACTATGGCTGGTTCTACACAATGGTGCTGAAGCGCCGCACCGCGCAGAACATCGTCATTGGCGGTGCCGCTGGCGCGTTCCCGCCTGTGATCGGCTGGGCGGCTGTTACGGGCACAACTCCGTTAGATGCTTGGATCCTTTTCGCGATCATCTTCTTTTGGACGCCGCCGCACTTCTGGGCACTGAGCCTGGTCGCGCACAAAGAATATGAGAAAGCGGGCGTGCCGATGCTGCCGGTTACGGAAGGCGCCAAAGTAACCCGTAATCAGATCCTGCTCTATACGATCGTCCTCGCGCCGATCGGTCTCGCTCCATTGGTAACCGGGCTCGGTGGATGGGTTTATGGCGTTGTGGGGGTCGTTCTGACGCTCGCCTTCATGTATTTCGCCGTCAAGGTCTGGCGCAGTGAGGCGGGTGGCCCAGATGCGGGTGATGCGGAACGCAAGCTCGCTATGGGCATGTTCGCCTTTTCGATCCTCTATCTGTTTGGCCTCTTTGCCGCACTCATCATTGAGCATGGTTTCGGGTTATACTTCGCCATCGGAGGACTATGATGGTCGAGAAAACACCAACCGTAGATGAGCATGCTGTCCTGCAGCTGAAAGCGCAGAAGCGACGTAATGTCTGGCTAGCCTTCGCGCTTGTCGGGTTCGTTGTCATCGTTGGTGTCTCAACGGCGATCCGTATCCAGGAGACTGATTTCTCCGGAGGCGACCGTCTCTATTTCTCTGGGTATCTAGATGAGGCGGAGAAAGAGGCGGCGGATCGTGAAGCGGAAGCGCGTTATGATGCGCTGAAAGCTGAGGAAGCGGCGCGCGTGGAAGCGGCAGAGGCTGCGGAGGCTGGCGATGAATAATTCACGGATCGCCATCTTCGCGACCCTGGGAGCGCTATTCATGCTCGGTCTCGCATTCGCGTCTAAGCCGTTATACGACACCTTTTGCCGGGTAACGGGCTTCGGTGGGACGACGCAAATTGCACAACAAGCGCCCGATCGAATCAGTAACCGTGAGGTGACTGTGCGGTTCGACGCAAATGTCGCCAATGCGCCATTGAAGTTCAAAGCCTCACAGACTGAGCTTCCTGTGCAGCTCGGCGCGCATAGTCTAGCATTCTATGAAGTTACCAATACCGCGGCGAGCGATGTGAGCGTGATCGCCAGCTATAATGTGACACCGCATAAGGCAGGGCGCTTTTTTTCCAAGTTAGAGTGCTTTTGTTTTGAGGAACGAATCATCAAAGCTGGCGAAACGAAGAAGCTTCCAGTCATCTTTTTTGTCGATCCAGCAATGGAAGAAGAACGTGGCGCACAGGATATCCGGACGATTACCCTTTCTTATACCTTCTTCAATACCGACGACTTCACAGGTGCGACGAAAACGGCATCACTAAACTGAGTGGTTGCAGAATCCGCAGAGTGCAGTCTAAAAGCGCCTGAGATTGTAATAACTATTGCCACAAGGGACTCCCCGTCATGGCCGAAGACGTCAAACACGACTATCACCTGGTAAACCCATCGCCTTGGCCGTTGATCGGCTCTATCGCTGTGCTCGTGCTCGCGGTTGGCGGCGTGATCTACATGAAAGGTCTGTTCGGGATCGAATCAGGCCAGCTCTGGACGCTTGTCCCAGGCTTTTTGATGGTCATCTGGACCATGGCCGGTTGGTGGCGTGAAGTCGTCAAAGAAGGTCGCACCGGTGATCACACACCTGTTGTAGAGATTGGCCTGAAGTACGGCATGATCCTCTTCATCGTGTCGGAGATCATGTTCTTCGCCGCTTGGTTCTGGAGCTTCTTTGAACTCGCAATTTTCTATCCAGCACGTGTAGGCGCGACGTTCGATGCAACGAGCCCAGTTTGGGAAGGCCTCAACGCGTTTGCACAGTGGCCACCGACTGGCGTGACCACGTTTGACCCATTCCACTTGCCGCTGATCAATACGCTGATCCTGCTGCTGTCTGGAACAACCGTCACCGCGGCACACCACGCTTTGCAGCATGATAAGATGGACAATGCCAAGTTCATGTTGATCCTGACAATCGTGCTCGGCTTCGCATTCACTTGCTTGCAGGTGTATGAGTACTCGGAAGCTCAGTTCACATTTGACGGAACGCTGTACGGTTCTGCCTTCTTCATGGCGACAGGCTTCCACGGCGCCCACGTTGTGATCGGGACCATCTTCCTCGCTGTGTGTTTGTTCCGCCTGTATGCGAATAATATGACCGCCAAGAAACACCTCGGCTTCGAGTTTGCCGCTTGGTATTGGCACTTCGTGGACGTCGTCTGGTTGTTCCTGTTTGCCTTCGTCTATGTGCTACCGCACTTGGTGTTAGGTCATTAACATCACCGAATTACGGGCTCGCTCTTATCAGGCGGGCCCGTTTCACATGTATCGAGAGATTGGCGAATGACGTTTCGCCCCATGCCCATTCTGACCGCGCTGAGCCTTGTGAGCCTCGTGATTCTCGTGATGCTCGGGAATTGGCAGTATGCGCGGTACTCCGAGAAAATCGATGCGCCTGCGATCGAGGAGCAAGTCGAAGAGCGCGTGCTTTTACGTGTCCTCATCGACAACGCACACCCGGGTTTCGCTCAGCAAGTTTACGGATTTGCGGATAGCGAGCCCATCTGGCGCCGCTACGTGCCTGGAACGCTCGAGGCGACCGGAGAGACCGTTATCGCGATGGTCGAAGCCACAGGGGGACCTGAGCCCGTTCCCGTGAAGCTCTCAGATCTACCTGAAACCGTAACCTATGAGGGTGTGGTCTCGCAAAAACAGGCGAGTAACTCCGCTTTCGCGTCTACTGACGATCCGAGTAAGAATATTTGGTACAGTTTGAATCCCCCAATGCTGGCGGAAAATCTCGGGCTCGCTGACACGCCTAGGATTGTAGAGCCGGTACAGATGACTGTGCGCAGCGCTGCAGACGAGACCCGGGCACGTACAACGCTCAATCCTTATGCATTTGCCAAGCCCATCGACCCTTTGCCGCCTGAACGCCATTTTGGGTACGCTCTCACATGGTGGGGGATGGCCTTAGGTCTGATTGGTGTGTATGTGGCGCTGCACCGCGCACGCGGGCGCTTGAAGTTCTAGTAAAGGCCAACACGCTATGAAGTACGTTTCGACACGCGGGCAGGCGGCTCCCGTCGATTTTGTGGAAGCTTGTTTGACAGGGCTTGCCCCAGATGGCGGACTGTACGTACCGGAAGCTTGGCCTCAAATCGCGCCAGCCGCCCCTAATGAATCATACGTCCAAGTGGCAACGCGTATTCTAAAAGCATTTGCGGGAGACAGTCTGAGTGAGGCCGATGTTTCCGGTCTTTGCGAGCGGGCATATGCGAGTTTTTCCCATCACGCGGTTGCCCCTTTAGTGCAAAGCGGTCCGAATGCTTACGTCATGGAACTTCACCACGGTCCGACACTAGCGTTCAAAGACGTCGCCATGCAATTCATCGGACAGTTGTACGACTTAGTTCTCTCGCGCCGCGGTGAACGTATGAGCGTTGTCTGTGCGACCTCCGGCGATACGGGCGGCGCGGCGGCGGCGGCCTTTGCAGGCGCCGAACATGTGGACCTGTACATCCTGCATCCACATGAGCGCGTTTCGCCCGTTCAACGCCTATTTATGACGACGACCGGCGCGTCCAATGTCCACAATCTCGCGATAGATGGCGATTTCGATGATTGCCAAGCGATCGTGAAAACAATGTTTGCCGACACTGTTTTCGCGTCTGAGGTTCAGCTTTCAGGCGTCAATTCGATCAATTGGGCCCGCATTGCCGCACAGTCTGTCTATTACGCGACCACACAGGCCGCGATCGGCCCGGATCGACCAATACGTTTCGTTGTGCCGAGCGGAAACATGGGCGACGCCTTTGCGGGCTATGTGGCTGCGCGTTGCGGATTGCTGTCCGGTTTTGAGCTGGTTTGCGCGGTGAATGAAAACAAAACACTCGCCACGCTGCTCGCCGATGGTCAGATGAAGCGTGAGCAGGCGGTGCCAACGCCTAGCCCCGCCATGGACATTTCTGTGCCTAGCAACTTTGAACGCCTCTTCTTTGAGGTCGCTGGCCGCGATGGTGACACGGTGCGCCGCACATATGATCAGTATCAACAATCCGGCGCTGTAACGCTTCCAGAACAGGTGCGTGGGCCGCTAGGGTGCACAGGATTGTCTGCGGTCATGGTCGACAATCAAGGGACGATCAAAGAGATGCAGACGTTCCTGGATGAGACGGGGGCTCTTATCTGCCCGCATACAGCAGTAGGCACGTCAGCTGTTCGGACCCTTCCAGCCACTGATGCAACGACAGTGGTTCTCTCAACGGCGCACGCGGCCAAGTTCCCAGAAACAGTAAAAGATGCAACGGGCCTAGATGCCCCATTGCCGGGCCGGACTCAGTCCTTGATTGAGCGCGGTGAGGTGTTTGAACGAGTTTCAAATGACCTGGGCGCCGTAAAGGACTATATTCGCTCGAATATGGTCGCAGAGGCATAGTCTATTGAGTGCTCCAATCGGTGAATGGCAATGGAATAAGGCAACGCGGCGTCTGACGCTCGAGCTTCAACCTGCTGCGCTTGGACGACAACTCTCAGGCGACTGGGCCATTGAAGATCTCGGTCATGTATTAGATGGCCTGAGCCGCCAACGCTTGCAGACCGGATTAAACACACCGAATGGTGATGTCGGCTTTGAATTGATAACGGCTGAGGGAGAAGCGATCTTCTTGGCAGGTGGTCCCGTGGATGAGGTTCGCTCACGAGGGGTCATTCTGTCAGTTTCTGAAACGACAGAAATTGGCAGCGAGCCCGGCGCCAACCTATTGCCGGTGTTCCAGCCGATTGTGTGTCTACGCAGTCAACGGATCGAGGGCTTTGAGGCTTTGGCGCGTTGGCAAGGAAGTGATCAACAGCAGCGCCCTGTCGGGGACACGAAGGGTCTGGCGACATCCATGCTGATTTTCGCAGCGGATGCGCTTAGTCGGTTCCGGGATATTGCGCGCAATCCGAACCTGTTCGTGCAGGTCAACATTACGAGCCTCGACCTCGCGGATGCTCAATTGGTCGATCTCGTGTCTGCGATCCGCTCCGGACATGATCTTGCGCCTGGGGCTATCCGGTTTGAGCTCACGGAGCAGGATGCTTTGAGAGACACTGAACAATCCCTGCAACGCTTGCATGAACTTCGTGATGCAGGGGCAGGGATTGTTCTGGACGACTTCGGTTCAGGCCACTCATCCTTTCAATGGCTGGCGGATCTCCCTGCAGACGCCCTGAAAGTCGATGCGAGCCTTGTCCAGCAAATCGATAATCCGCGGGTGGAGACTATTTTGGAAGCGCTGACACTGATGGCACGCCGTCTTGGAATGACGTCTACGGCTGAGGGCGTGGAAGACTTGGCGATGCTGACACGTTTACGCACGCTCGGGTTTGACCACGCACAGGGCTTTGCGCTCGGGCGTCCTCAACCCGCTGAAGACGCCGAAGCTTTGCTCAACGCCTAGGCGCCCAGATCGACCTCTAGGATTGAAATCGCGTGTACGAAATTGTTTGGCGCGAGAGATGAATTTCCAGTCCAGCGAATGTTCGGGAAACGCCCTAGAATGTTCTTGTACGCCGTCTCAAGCTGCATAATCGCGACTCGCTTGCCGAGGCATACATGCGGTCCATTGCCGAACGCCAGATGCTCGTTTGCGTTCTTTCGCTCGATATCGAATTGGTTTGGATTCTCAAACTTCGCTGGATCGCGGTTCGCAGCTGCGTAGTACATCACAACCTTGTCGCCTTCGCTCAGCGGCTGTCCGCCGAGTTCGGTGTCTTTGGTGACCGTTCGGCGCATATAGGTCACGGGGCTGACCATTCGGATCGCTTCGTTGACGAAATTGGTCGCGAGGTCTGGATTGGCAATGAGCTTGGCTCTCTGATCCATATTTTCAGACAGAAGTTTCATTGTCCCAGACAGAGAGTTTCGAGTGGTATCATTGCCGGCAAAGACGATGAGGAGCCAAGAGCCATCAAGGAATTCTTCCGACAGCAATTCTCCGTCGATTTTAGAATTCGCAATCGCGCTTAGCAGGTCATTCTTTGGATTTTTCCGGCGCTCCATGAGTTGGTGACGCCCATAATCGAACAAGGCTTGTATCTCTGACATAAACTCGAGAATTTGCGCCTCAGTGAGGTTTCCGAGACCCTCTTGTTGGGCCTGATATTGAGCGTTCTCAAGATAATGCATCCAGTGCACCAGCTTCGGGCGATCGGCCTCAGGAACCCCTAGGATCTCGCATAGCGTAAAGAGTGGCAATTCGGCGGAGAAACTCTCAACCATATCCACGACCGGGCCTTTGGCTTGCATATCATCCAGCAACGCGTTGACCTTGCCGTCGACCTTTTTGCGGAGTTCAGCGACATAGTCTGGACGGAACCAGGCCATATGCTCCATGCGCAGTGGCGTATGATGCGGTCGGTCTAGATTGATCAAAGAATTGAGTGATGATGAGTGGAGTAGGGGATGGCGCGGCGTATCCGGCATGCCATAGCTCATCAAGATACCGCCGCGTTGAGACGAGTACGTTATCGGGTCGATCTCAACTGCTTTGATGAGCTCGTGGCTGGTCAGAGCCCAAAAACCGCGACCGATTTGTTCCGGATGCCACATGATGGGCGCCTTAGAGCGCATTTCATCAAAGGCATCGAATGCGTAGGCGCCGCGGCTCGAAAACACTTCCGGGCTGTCTAATTGGATGGGCGGTTCGAGATCGTAAATCGGTGGATTGGATGGTGGTGCGGGGGGCGACTCTTGTTGATAAGTCTCAGTAACGTTCTGAAAGCCCATTTACGTCTCCGGCGATTTTCTTCCCTGGGGTAGCAGCACTATAGGGCCGCTTTACGTGCACGTTACCCTATCGCTTTCGTCTGTGAACCCGTGACCCTCCGGAAGGACGACGTCGCTGCGGCCGTTCCTCTGGTTCCTGCGGTAGAAGCTTGTCGGGAATGACATCTTTCAATTGCTCTCTCAGGACTTCGGCCGGAATTTCTTCAACAGCGCCAGGGCGAAGGTCAGAAAGCTCGAATGGTCCGTATTGGGTTCGGATCAGCCGGTTCACTTGCAGTCCCAAATGCTCCAGGGCTTTCCGAACTTCTCGGTTTTTCCCTTCAGTGAGACGCACATTGATCCAGTTATTCGTTCCCGTTTGGCGTTCCAGCTCTGCTTCGATCGACGTGTAGCGCGTGCCATCGTCGAGCGTGACGCCGCCCTTCAGCGAATCCAGTGTTTCTTGCGTGGTCTCGCCATGCGCACGCGCTCTATAGTGGCGCACGAAGCCCGTTTTCGGCAATTCCATCGCGCGGGCGAGATGCCCGTCATTGGTGAGAAGCAGAATGCCTTCCGTGGTCAAATCCAATCGACCAATCGTAATGGTCCGCGGGAGCGATTTCGGGAGCTCATCAAAGATTGTACGTCGGCCCTCGGGATCAGAGGTTGTCGTAATCAGACCAGCTGGCTTGTGATAGCGCCAGACGCGTACGGGTTCATGCGCCTGTACGCGTTTGCCGTTGACACGAATGTCTTCACGTCCTGTGACTTTAAAGGCGGGGGTCGTGAGCTTGCGGCCATCGACACGGACTTCACCGCGTTCAATCATCGCTTCTGCTTCTCTGCGAGAGGCCACGCCAGCGCGGGCCAGGTATTTTGCGATCCGTTCGCCTTCGCTCCAGTCTCGTTCAAGGCCCTTACTCGGGCGCTTTGGTCGGTTTGGACTACGTTTTGGCTTTCGGTTCGTCTCTCGACGGTCCGTCATTTAGCTCTCCGTTTAAGACTGCAACCCGAAGGCGGGCGCGAGGATCATCAACCCTAATATTAGCTCCATGGGAATCCAAACGGGAATCATACCTTTGGATCTGTTTTCTTTTCCATCTAGGATGAGCGACAGCGTACGACCGAACCCAGCTCCGATCCATCCCATCGCAACAGGGAATAGTGCGAATATCTTATAGGTGAGATCCAAGCTGCCCTGGAGCAGAATGATCAAGGCCGATAGGTGGATGAGCAGAAGCAATCCGCCATAGGTTGCGCGAAACTCTGAAAAGCCGCCGGGTTTCTCTGGATCTGGATCAGCAACGAGCCGTACGACGCCCGCGGCCCATGACGGCACCAAAAGCGATCCCATTCCGAGCGCGGCGCAAAATCCGAGCGCAATAATAGCGATAAGGTCTAATAGCGGCGGCATGGGTCTATCCTCTTATTCTCCCCCAGGGATATAGACCGTACAGAAGCTTTGGACAGCATCTACATGACACCAGCATCGCGCCAAGCCTCCTTGGGCCAACGGCGGTGTTGCCAGAACCACTGTTCGGGGTTTTCCCGCACTTCGGTTTCGATCAGACTCGTAATGTGTTCTACGCACGCGCGCACATCAGCCTCAACATCACCGGTTTGTTTCGGCATGAAGGGTTCGTGCGCGGTAACAGCGAATCTTGCGGGTCCGGTCCTGCGAGTTGTCATGAGCACGATCGGAACATTGTATTTTAGCGCCAAGCGCGATGGTCCTGGCGCCGTCATGGCCTCATGACCAAAGAAGGGAATAGCGAGGCCCTGATTGAACTTTTGATCATTCATGAGGCCAACGCTGCGATTCTTGCCCAGGGCGCGCATGACTTCGCGTGTCCCGAGGCCTTTAGGGGTGAGAACACCGATCCCGTAGTCGTGTCGGACCTTATTGAGTTTGCGATCGATGTGCGGATTGTTCAGCGCTCGATAGGTGATCAAACAATCGACAGGGCGGTTACAGATAACAGCCGCCATCACTTCCCAGTTTGCGAAGTGACCGGAGACGAACACCGCCCCCTGGTCAGAATTTTCCACCGCGTCGAGATGTTCTGCGCCGATGACCTCGACGCGGTCACCCGCATAAGGATCGATCTTAGGAAGATGTGGAAGTTCGCCCGCGGTGCGGCCTACGCTCTCCCATGAGGCCAACGCGATCCGATCTCTTTCGTCTTCAGAAAGGTCAGGAAACGCCAAGGCCAGGTTTCGTTTCACGGTTTTGTTCTGTGATAGAAGCGGCGCGATGCGCTTCATGAGCCAGCCGAGGAAGTTAGAGGCTCTATCCGGGCCAAGTGCTTTCATAGGCGCCCAATAGATAACATCCCAGGCCAATGCTTCCACGCGCCACATCAGGCGCTGACCAAATGTGGAGCGATTGTCGATGTCTTTTGGACGGATGTATTGCGGCGCAGCTTTAGCCATTTGAGGGACTTTTGATCACATCGCTCAGCAGTTTGTCGAGCGTCTGCTGCGGCTCGAACTGCACCTCAATTGGAAGGCTAATTACGTTCTGAGATTGCTCCGCGCTTAATCTCGACAGATCTTTTTCTGTCGTGATCAGGGTTGCCTCGTGGTCCGCCGCTAGACGTCGAAGGTATTCAATATCCCAAGAGGTATAGGTGTGGTGATCGGGGAAGGGCACGGCGTCGCTAACTTCAACGCCGATTGCTGTCAGCGTATCGAAGAATTTTTCTGGGCGACCGATACCTGCAAATGCAACATACTTCCCTGCAGGTGGCTTGTTCACGGCGTGAATCCGACCCTTCATGATGGGCAGGGACGTATGTCTTAGAACTGCGGGAGGTGTATCGTCCCCCATAATTATGATGGCGTTGGCACGCGATAGCCCATCGACGACACGTTCTCTCAATGGCCCTTTGGGAATGACGAATCCATTTCCAAAACTCGCCTTTGAATCGACGACGATAAAGGTGAAGTCTTTCTGCAAGCCCGGATTTTGGTGACCATCATCCATGAGAATGACGTCGACACCGTCTGCTGACATAGCAGCGCCTGCGGCCGCGCGATCTGCACCGATCCAGGCTTCACCTTGGCGCGCGAGCATCAAGGGCTCATCACCGACATCGGACGCGGTGTGAACGTCTGGATCGACACGCAAAGGCCCTTTGAGACGCCCTTTATAGCCTCGGCTGAGGCTGGCGACTCTCAGTCTGTGCTTATCGCTGATCATATGACGCAGAGCGGCAACCACGGGGCTTTTTCCGACGCCGCCTGCGGTTAGATTCCCAACACAGATGACGATTGCGTCGACCGCTGTTGGCTTGGCAGATTTGATCTTATGGCTTGTCACGCCTGCATAGAGCGCGGCGAGCGGCGTCAGCAGAAACCGAAGGAGGGGCGCGGCCTCACGTGATTTTGGATCCACATGCCTGGACCAGAAATGTGGCTCTCTCATGATTTGAGCCCCGCGCGTTTCAACACTGGCTCTAATGCCGCTAGCGTGGCCGACATCGGGCCTTTCGCATCCGTCTCTAAAGCCTCAACCATGTCCTTTGAGACGGGGGCAGGTGGGTAAGACGAAATCAAAGCCTCAGTATCCTCGACGATCGTAAACCCTCCATGCGGTTTTAGGCGCTCAGAAAGATCAGAGAAGTTGAAGAGACTAGGGCCTGTGAGAACAGGTTTTCCGAGGCGAAGCGCTTCTAACGGATTATGGCCGCCGACACCTGGCGCATGTCCGCCACCGAGATAGACGCTTCGTGCAAGACGGTACCACAGGCCCATTTCCCCCATCGTATCCGCGAGAAGAATTTCCGTGCCTTCGGGAAGCGAACGATTTTCCGACCATCTCGATGCGCTAAACTTCGTGCATGAAATGAGCGTGTCGACTTCATCACCACGTTCTGGATGGCGCGGCGCAATCACGAGGAGCGGTTTAGGAGATAATTTCGGAAACGCATCCAGGATCAGAGCTTCTTCGCCTGCATGCGTAGACGCCGCGAGCAGCACTTCTCGATCCCCGATGGCACCGCGTAGTTGATTGAGGAGGGCCTCGTCAACGGACGGTGCGGGTAGGGCCGACTTCAGATTTCCAGGATTGATAACGGTCTGACCCGATAGCGCTTCCAATCCCGTCTTGGTTTGAACGTCAGCGGCGATCATGAGTTCATACGTAGAGAACACCGTGTTTGCCGTCTTGCGCCAGCGCATCCAGCCTAGCGTGCTTTTCTCCGTCATCCGAGCATTTACGAGCACTGCCGGGATCTCACGCGCTTCAAGTTCGAGCAATTGGTTGGGCCAGATCTCACCTTCAGCGAAGATCGCTAAATCCGGTTGCCAGTGATGAAGAAAGCGGCGGGTCGTTTGCCTTGTATCAACAGGCGCCATCTTCTGTATGGCATTCGTTCCTTGAAACACTGGATCGGTGACAAAGGTTTTGCTGATAAGGTCAGCCGCGGTCTGGGTCTGGCAGGTGAATAGGTAAGTGGCGTCAACTGGATCGGATTTCAGAAATCTGCGCGCGAGTTCCAAGAGCAATTGCGATTCGCCGACGCTGGCGGCGTGGAACCAAATAAGTTTCTCGGATGTCTTCGGTTCAGTGTATTTCGCGAGGCGCTCGGTGATGCGTGCCGGATTTTCTTTTCCGGATTTAGCGCGCCTACGAAAGAACGCACCCAAAAAGGGTGCGATCAAAAAGGTCAGAGACTTGTATAGAAAAAGTCCGAGCGACATTTCGCTCTTATAAACAGATTGCGGGGCGTTCGCCCACTCCTGTTTCAGCGGCCGAGAACGTTAGAAATCGCGCTAGCAGGAGCGGCAGAAGTTGCCTCTTTCTTGTCATCTGAGTCCGGGGACACAGAGAAACCCATCCAAGCGAGCAACACGGCAATTGTAAAATTTCGAACAGCGACGAGAAGGCTAAGCATTGTCTACCCCAATTCCATATCGTTTATCATTAAACCAGAATCGCCTGCACGGGAAGAGGGAACATGGTAGAAAATAGCCGAATCGCAAATTTTTAATGTTTGAGCATTTTGGAAGGCCGCGTCATGGAAATTGATATTGATCACTTGATGAACATGACAGGCGGGGATGCCGACCTGGCTGACGAAGTTTTAGACATCTTTCGCAACCAAGCCGAGACTTGGGGGCGGATGCTCGATGCTGAATTAAACCAAAAAGTGTGGGCGGATGCGGCGCACGCGCTTAAAGGGGCTGCCTTGAGTATTGGCGCTCATGCCTTTGCGGAAGAATGTTCGAAGGTTGAGCAAAAGGGGAGGGGGGATGACCCCGTCAGCCGCGTTGAGGCCGCCACGCTTTTGTCTTCGCTAAAGGATGGATTGGTTCAGGCAATAGAGGCCTGCGCCAAGGCGAGTTATCACTTATCCAAACCAGGTTTGAGGCGGTCGAACGACTCAAACTCATAAGCGATGCAGCGATCGATCAGGGTGCGCCAAACGGGTTCGGCGATCGCTTTCGAGAGACCCTGACGGTCACACTCAGCTTTCACTTTGTTGATGACGTCTTCAATCCTCGGACGATCGAGCACGGCTTTGCGCGCGCCCTTGATGCGTGCAGCGGCATCCATGAAGGACTGTCGCTCGACCAACAACTCTACAAGCAGTCGATCAATCCGGTCCACTTCGTGGCGCACGTCAAGCATCGTCTCCGCGGTGTCGGACGTATGATAACGCGTGCTTCGGTCCTTAAGCATGTCAGACATGGTCTATAGCCCTTATTCAGTCCCTATATCTGTCCGTCGCAGCAAATAAGCGATGCGGTGCGACGACGCGGGGCTTTGTCCGGAAATGAATAGGCCTTCCGGCGAAGAACCGGAAGGCCGTGTTTGCAGCGAAGGCTTTTGTGCTTAGCGCTCGATCAGAGTTGGTATACGCGCTTGGATCTGATTGGAACGCGCTGCTTCGATTTCAGTCATAAGCGCCTGTACTTCAGGCTCATTGATGAACTGTGCAAACTGACCGATCGCTTTCAATTCATCCACGCTCGCGCTTGACGCTCCACCGAGGAAGGGAAGTCCACCGGCCGCCATTGGATAGGTTACCAAACGAACTTGTGTGCCTTCTTCGATTTCGGCCAGCTCTTTGGCTTTCGCGATCGCGGTGTTGAGACCGCCGAGCTCGTCGACCAGTCCAACTTGAAGGGCATCTTCGCCGCTCCAAACGCGTCCGCGCGCCACTTGGTCAATTTGCTCCGGTGTTAGGTTTCGACCTTCAGCAACCAATTGAGTAAAGCGGTCATAGCCTTGCTTCAGGAAGGTGCGGAATTGCGCACGCTGCTCATCACTGAAGGCTTCTGTTGTGGTGAAGGCGCCGGTGAATTCTCCGCCGACGACGATTGTCTCAGCATTGATGCCGATTCGAGCGAGACCTTCTTCGATCGCGAACTTACCGCCAAAGATCCCGATTGATCCAGTAATCGTTGAACGGTTTGCGACAATCCAGTCCGCGCCAGTGGAGACGTAGTATCCGCCCGATGCAGCGACAGATGCCATTGAGACGACGACCGGCTTGTTTTCCTCTTCCTGGATACGCTCAATTGCGCGCCAGATTTGATCAGAAGCGGACGGTGAGCCACCCGGGCTATCAACGCGGAAGACCACAGCTTCAACATCATCATCGCGGCCAGCCTCTAGAAGGGCGGCGGCAATTGAGTCCGACGCAAAGCCGCTTCCTTCTTGGAAGAGACTGCCGCCCGCGCCGCCCGTTACGATGCCGCCTTGGCCGCCAACAATTGCGATGACGGGTGAACCGAATTTAGTGCTTGGCGGCGTGTAAGAAGCGACATCAATATCGATGGCATCGTCACCTGCGCGATCCATCGCCGAATCACGGGCGTCTTCAGGCCAACCTGATTGCGTGGCAAGACCTGCATTGATCATTTGTTGATCGCTCAATGGACCCGACTCAAGAGTTTCGCGAACGTCGCTGACCGTGAGGCCGCGATCTGTCGCGATGTCATTCAGCGTGGTTGTCCAAAGTGATTCGGCGAGCTGAGTGAGATTCGAACGGTGAGCTTCGGTGTAGGTTTCCTCTTCGAACGTATTCACTGCGCTCTTAAATTCGTAAAACGCTTCGAACTCTGGAGTGATTGAAAGATTATCGAACAGTCCCTTTAGGAAGAGAGTCTCCAGTGCCAAGCCGCTGGCGATAACTGTCGTGCCTTCCTGGATCCAAATTTCGTCTGAGGAAGCAATTGCGCGGTAACCCGACGCTGAGCCGTAAGAGCCTTGCGAATGCGTGACAATGAATTTGCCTGCTTCTTTAAACTTCAAAAATATGTCTCGGAACTCGCCAGCTCTTGCAGATCCGACGCCATAATCGCTAGCGCGAATGAAGAGACCTTTGACCTGATCATCCTCCACGGCCGCTTCGAGGTTGGTAATGATATCCGTAAACCCAACGCCTCCGCCGAACAGAACTTCTGGGCCTGTTGTGGGCGCTTGGTCTGCGTAGGCGGACCTCATATCCAGCGTGAGCACGATGGGATTACCATCATCTTGACCGGTTGCAGGACCGGATGCCGATTGGACCGCGTCATTAATCGCAAACTGGATCAACGCCATTCCGACGAAGAATAACAGGAAGAGGCCGATGATCGACCCAACGACGGCGCCGCCAAGTGAAGCGAAGAATGTTTTCATAGGAGGAAAGCTCCGATTTAATATTTATCGGATAACGATATGGTCGTTAAGATCAGGTTTGTCAAAACACAAAGATCACATCTATCGATTTTCGGGGCTCAAATTGATTCCGAACTGCCAAAAATGCAGCTCTCTGATCAGGATCGGCGTTTTGGGTGTTGCAACCCGAAATCGGATTGGTTATGTCCGCCGCTCAGTTGGGGTGTCGCCAAGTGGTAAGGCACCGGTTTTTGGTATCGGCATTCCCAGGTTCGAATCCTGGCACCCCAGCCACTTCTTTCTCTACAGTGTGATCTAGCAGCGTCAGGCGACCAGACGCGTTACACGTGTGGCTCGATTTCCCTTTACACGCGTATAATATGTAATATTATTTCAAAATCGCCTTGCAACTGCCTCATTTATGAATGAGAGTTTGACAAGCAGTTTAGCTTTTTGCAGAGGTGACTACGTATGCGAATGTGACCAACGGTTAATTCCGCTCGCTGCGTAGATTAGAAGACGAAAAAGTCTCGAGGTCAGAAATTGGGAGGAGGTGGGCCCAGCCCGTTTTCCTTTGTTAACTTTGCGGGATGTGTTTGTCCGCGACTAGATTGTTTTGGCATGAGCCGGAACGTTGAAGAGTTTTATGCGCCGTCACACTGACGACGCACCATTTGGAGAGTGAGAGGCAGACTTCATGAAGAATGTTCTGACACCGGCTCGCGGAGCCATTCTAGCAACACTAGTCGTCGGGTTTACCGCGCCGGCTGTTGCTCAGGGACTGGATCGCGCGATCGCGACCGGCGAGCAGGCGACACGCCGCGCCGAACAAGTTCAGCAGCAAATCAACCAGCTCGATGACGAGCGTTCAGATATGGTTGGCGAATTCCGTACACTGCTACAGCGCAAGACTGCTGCGGAGCTTTATGCCCGTCAGCAAGCAGCAGCGGTAGAAAGCCAAGAGCGCGAAATCGCCTCTTTGACGGATCAGCTCAGCCGTGTGGACGAGATCACCTCTCAGACCGTCCCAATGCTGGAAACCCTGATCGACGATCTGGATGCATTTGTTGACGCTGACCTGCCATTCCGCCTGGAAGAGCGTAAAGACCGCATCGCGCGTCTTCGCGAGTATCTCGTTGATCCAAACGTATCCGTGACAGAGCGTTACCGTCAGATCATGGACGCTTACACAGCTGAAATGGAAGTTGGCCGTAAGACTGATACTTGGAAAGAGACTATCACTGTCGATGACAAAGAAGTCACCGTAGACATGGTTCTCTTCGGTCGTGTGGCACTTGTATATATGGATCCAACGGGTCGTTACGCGAAGCGCTATGACCGCGAGACATCGTCTTGGGTCGATCTCGAAAGCAAATACAAAGCTGAAATCGAGAAAGCCATTCGCATCATCCAGGGTAAGCGTACCCAGGATGTCATGTACGTACCAGCCACCAAGCTTGCTGTTCAGTAAGCCCCAATGGAGTTGAGGAAAGAACACATGAAACCGTTCACAAAATCACTTAAAACCATTGGGATCGCGGCAGCATTCGCTGGCGCTTCAATGGTTGCGTCTCTACCGGCTGCAGCGCAGTCGCTTTCAGACATTCTCAATCGCGTTCAGCAAGACAGCCAAGAGCTCTCTGCTGAAAACCAAACGCGTCTAGACCAGTTCCGCCGCGCGACTTCTGAGCAAGCCGCCGCCATGGAACAAGCACGTGGCGAGCTTAACGCTGCTAACGCTCGTGGTAACGCGCTCAGCGCTCAGTTCGACGCCTACCAGGCAGAGATCAATGAGCTTGACGCTCAGCTGCAAGAGCAAGCCGGTGACTTCGGTCAGCTGGTTGGTGAATTCCGCGCCGTTGTTGGTGAGGTTCAGCCTCTGATGCGCGAAAGCCTCGCAAGCTTCGACTATCCAGGTCGTTTTGAAGCGCTTTCTGAAGTTGCTGAAGCCGTTGCGCTTCCAACTCGTGAAGAGCTTGATCGCCTGCCAAAAGCGATCCTCCGTGAGATGATTGCTCAGTCAGAAGTGAAAACCTTCACAGCGCCAGTTTCAATGGGTGGCTCAGACGAGTCTGTCCAAGACGTTGAAGTCACGCGCGTTGGTACATTCATTGCGGCGACAAACAACGATGCTGGCTTTGTCACCATCGAGCGCGCTGGATCAGGCGACTTCTTCCTTGAGAAGCTTGAGCGTCAGCCAGGCGGTCGTTTCCGCAGCGCCTTCAATTCTTTGATCCGCGCAGACGCAGGTCAAACGATGACCGTTCCATTTGACCCGAACCGTGGTGAGCTGTTCAAAATCGAAGGCGACAAGCCTGGTTTTGCTGAGCGTATCGCACAGGGTGGAACAATCGGTTACATCGTTATCGGTCTTCTGATCTTCGGTCTGACTGTAGCGCTGTACAAGATCATCACGCTCTTCTTCATGGGCAACGCAATCCGCGCGACTGCGAAAACGAAGCAAGCTGGCGACGGCAACCCGCTCGCACGCGTCTTCGAAGCTTATGAGACCAACAAGAACGCTGATCTTGAAACCCTCGAACTGAAGCTCGACGAACAAATCCTTCGCGAGTCTCCAAAAATCGAACGCTTCAACGACATTGTTAAAGTGCTTGCTGCTGTGGCCCCGCTTATGGGTCTACTCGGTACGGTTATCGGTATGATCATTACCTTTACCGCGATTACAAACTTCGGTGCTGGCGATCCTAAGCTGATGGCTGGCGGTATTTCAGTTGCTCTTATGACCACAGTTCTTGGTCTGGTTGCTGCGATCCCACTTCTGCTGACACACGCTCTCGCTGCTGCGATGGCACGTGGTAACCAGCAGATCCTGGACGAGCAGGCAGCTGGTCTTGTTGCAGAGCGCGCTGAGCGTGGAGGGGCGGCGTAAGCCGCCTCTGAGATCGGGAGCCCATATATGTTGGGAATGACCGAACTTCAGGAGTTTTTGGCCCGCGGAGGGCCAGTGCTTCTATGGATTATGGGTGCCACATTCATCATGTGGGCCCTGATCCTGGAGCGCCTGTTCTACTTCCGCGTTGCCCATGCTTCTGTCGCAGAGGAGGCTCTTTCGGAGTGGCGTTCGCGCTCCGACCGGAAGTCCAAACTCGCGCACTGGGTAAAGGACAAACTGGTCTCTGAAGTCCGTCAAAAAGCTCAAGCAAATGTCTCATTTGCGAAGGCTACGGTGGCGCTCGCGCCGCTGCTCGGACTGCTCGGAACTGTGACCGGGATGGTCACCGTGTTCGACAATATGGCGATCACGGATGGTGCAGACGCTAAAGCGCTTTCGCGCGGCGTTTCGCAAGCGACCATTCCAACTATGGCCGGTATGGTAGCATCGATTTCTGGCATTCCGTTTGCGAGTGGCATGGACAAAAAGGTTCGCCGAGTTGTCCAGGAAGTCGAAGATAAGATGGAGATTGGCTGATGCGAGGACGTGCAAGTCGCCCAAGCGAAGAAGCTGCCGTCGATCTGACGCCGATGCTCGACGTGGTCTTCATCCTACTCATCTTCTTCATCGTGACCTCGACCTTCATTCAGGAAGAGGCGCTGGGAGCTGAGCCACCACCACCGCAAACAAATGCGCCAAGCAATCCAGCACCAGCTATCATCGTTTATATCGATGAGTCGGACCAAATTCGGGTGAATCGGAAACTCACCGATATCTCCGCGGTTCGAGGTGGTATGGAGCGTGCTCGCGCTGAGAACCCAGAGAGTGCTTTGATCATTCAGGCCCATCCGCAAGCGCGGACCGGCACAATCATCGAAGTTCGTGACATTGCGTATGACGCACAAATGGAGCGGGTGAACATCGTCCGTTCTGCAGGCTAGAGGAGGCTAATCATGGCACGTAAAGCACGCGAAGCAGCGAGCAGCGCCGAAGATGATGTAAACCTCACGCCAATGCTGGACGTGGTGTTCATTCTCTTGATCTTCTTCATCGTTACGGCCCAGTTCATTCGTGAGCCTGGCGTTGAGATCGATCGTGTCGAGGTCAACAATAAAGAGCGTCAAAACCCGCTCGGTATTTTGATCGCGGTCGATGCCAATAGCGAGATCTACATGAACAAGCAGGTCGTTCCGCTATCTGAAGTTGGGTTCCGTATCCGCGAGCTGCGCGAAGATAATCCGAAAGGACGTCTCGTCGTGCAGGCTGATGCAGAGGCTCAAGCTGGGGTGCTCATCGACCTTATGGAGGTCGTCAACGAGGTCGACAATCTGGGACGTGTCCCATTGTCGGTCGTGAACCAGTAGAGGAGGGATTTACATGTTTGCAAATCCATTGATCCGTATTGCAGTTGGTATTCCAGTTGCGATTATCGTTACGCTGATCCTCTTTCACTCAATGCGTCTTTTGATCAGCGCAGATTTCGAAGAACCAGAAAATCTGCGTGAGTATAATCTTGAGAGCATTACACCTGAGGCTCAGGAAGAGCAGGTTACTCGCCGTGCACGTAGCAAGCCGCGTAAGCTGAACAATGCTGACAAGCCGCCGCCACCACCAAAGCTGACGGCAAGCAAATCAGACATCGATCTTCCAACGCCGAACATTCAAGGTGCGCCTCCAAGCGAGCTTCCGCCAACCCGGCTGAACTCTCTGGCGATTGATCCGGTCGCAATCTCCGACCGTGACGCGCAGCCAATCCGTCCACCTGTTCCAACTTATCCGTCTCGTGCGGCTGAGCGTGGGATTGAGGGATCTTGTGATGTCCGCTTCGACGTGGACACGCGCGGCAAACCTTACAATGTAGAAGCTGACTGCACTGATCGCGTCTTTAAGCGCGAAGCAGAGCGCGCAGTGAGCCGTGTGGAATTTGCGCCAAAGATCATTCGTGGTCAGGCTGCGGAGCGCCGCAACGTGGTGTATCCACTTGAGTTTACGCTCGCGGACTAATCGCAGCAAAACGAACCTAGGGTAGGGGGCTTTCACGAGCCCCCTTTCTTTTTGCCTTGACTTTGTCATAAAATTACATATTGTAACTATATGACATAGAGAGAGCTGAGATGAAGATAGGAGTGGTTCAAACTTCGGGTTCACATGCAGAACCTTCAAAGGCGAAAAGGCTCGCCACGGTGGCTATGCCCGCAGGCCTTATGACCGTCTCGCTCTTTGCTCTGATGAACAGTTTGATCCAGGTCTATTTCGTCTCGGCGCCCGATCAAGCAGTTTATGAGCTTTCGCCATACGTGGAGCAGACGAAAGAAGTGGAGACTGCCGTTCGCGAGAAGAAACCTCCACGGCCCAAACCCATTGATCCCCCTCCGATGGCAGATCCGCTCGTTAAAACCGTCAGCAATCCAGATTTACCGATGAATGGATACGCGGGGGTCGCACCAGCGGTCTACGAAAGTCCGGATTTAGGGACGTTGATGCCTAGAAGAGCAGCGTCAGTCATTGATCGCGCTCCTCAACCCCTCACGCCACCAATGCCAATTTATCCAGACTCCGCAGCCTCTCGTGGAATCACAGGGACTTGCGACGTTTACTTCAATGTTTCCCCCAAGGGGGATCCGTACAGTATCGAGGCGAAATGCTCTGACCGATTGTTCGAACGCGCCGCTGAAAAAGCTGTCAGTAAGGTCAAGTTTGCGCCCAAAATTCATGATGGACTGCCTGTTACAGTAACCGGTGCAGTCTACCCCATTGTGTTCCGAATGGACCCGTAGAAAAAATATGTGCGGAGAAAACAGGAAAATGCTTCAACTTACCGTTCGAAGCGCTTGAAATCGGAGGAAACTTCCGGTTCAAAGGAAAAGACGCCGAAACGGCGGATAGGAGTGAAACGAAATGATGAAGCGCATTATGAAAAGCGTGGCGACGATAGCGATTGCGGCATCAATTGGTGTTGGCACTGCTGCCGGCCAGGTATGTGAAGAAACACAATTCAGCTCGACCAATGCCCAAAACTATCTCAACGCTGAGACTGAGTTGATTGTGAACGACAATCCTCAAGCAGCGCTAGTGGCACTGAACGCACTGAAAGCTCAGGACCTCAACTGCTATGAAGAGGGCGCAGCCTTGCGTTTGGGCGCGGCGATTAAGATTCAAACGAATGATCTTGAAGGCGCGGTCGCGGATCTTTTGACGGCCATTCAGCGCGGTTACATCCCAACAACCGAGCTAAAGACGACTTACTATAACATTTCTCAGATCTATCTCTCTGCGGATAATAAAGAGAAAGCGCTCGAGTATTTCGGAAAGTGGATGCAGCAGGGCGGTGTTCCTGATCGCAACCAGAGCTGGACGCTTGCGGTTCTGTATCAGCAAATGGATCGCTTCGGTGATGCGCTGCCATGGGCTGAAAAAGTGCTCGCCGCAGACGGACCTAATGCAGATCGCTCAGTCTATGACTTCCTGATTTTCCTTTACGACAAAACAGGTGACTTCGCGAAAAAGGCAGAACTCCTAGAATTGCTCCTGGCACGTGATCCTTCTGATCGTCGCCTCTGGGACGCGATTGCTGGGGACTATTTCCGTGGCGGACAAGATCGTAAAGCGTTTGAAGTTCAGAAAGCCATGTATCTTGGCGGTATTCTTCAGACCGAAGACGAGCTGATGCGTGTTGTGAACTTCTACAACTCGTTCGATGTTCCATACGCCGCTGCAAAAATTCTCGAAAAAGAGATGAATGCGGGCCGTATTTCTGCGAACTATCAGCGTCTAGAACTGCTCGCGAACCTCTATCAGGTGGCACGTGAGTTCGACAAAGCGATCCCAGTCATTGAGCGTGCGGCTCAAATGGCGCCAGACGGCAAAATGTATGAGCGCCTCGGTCGTTCTTACAGCGAGCTGCAAGAATGGGACAAAGCTGAAGAAGCCCTGATCCAAGCGATCAATAAAGGTGGATTGGCGGATGCTGGTCTTGCTTGGGTTCTTGTTGGTCAATCACGCTATGAGCGCGACAACCGTTCAGGTGCTCGCGAAGCATTCCGTAATGCGAACAATCGCGGTGGACGCGGTTGGGTCGACTTTATGGCAGCAGAAGACAATACAGCACGCGCGCTGGTCATCTTCGAAGCCCAGAACGAAGTGAATGACTACAAGAAAGAAAAAGAGCGTTGCAAAGATCTCGAAGTTATCGGCAACGCACCTGAGTCTTGCTTGACTGTTGACGAGCGCCTGGCAGGTGCTGAAGACGCGCTCCGCGAATTGCAGGACGATATCTAAAGTCAAATTCTAAAAACCTATTAGCAGGCCCCGGATCAAGCATCCGGGGCTTGTTGTTTTTGCAAAAGCGTGGAACCAAGACCGACATGGCTGATCTTAGTTTAAAGACTAAAGAGGACGAAGCTGTTTGCGAGCGAGTGCTCGGCCTTCAATCCCAAATGCAAGACCGCACATTTAAATGGGCGGAAATCAATACAGGTAGCTGGAATCGAGCGGGGCTTGATGTCCTGGCGCCGATGCTCGGCGATGCTTATAGCGCCTTAGAGGCAGACATAGAGCTCATCGCAACTGATCCCTTCGAAAAGGTCGCGAATAATGGCCAGGTCGAAGCGTTCGAAACGGGGCCTGTCATTCGAATTTCTTCGCGCCCCGACGCCGAGATGCAAGTCATCATGAGCGGTCACTATGACACGGTGTTCCCGCCAAACACGTTTACCGACATCACAGATATGGGTGATGACAAGTTTAATGGGCCGGGTCTCGCCGATATGAAGGGCGGACTGTCTGTGATGCTCGGTGCTTTGCAGGCGTTTGAAACAGGGCCGCTGAAAGACAAACTCGGCTATCAGATTGTTGTTACTCCGGATGAAGAAACGGGCAATTTTGCCAGTGCGCCTTTCCTAACCAAGGCGGCTCAGTCAGGCGCGATGATCGGGATGACGTATGAGCCGTGCATGGATACGGGCGCAATGTCGGGCGGTCGCAAAGGCTCTGCCGTCTTTGACGTTGTCTTACACGGCCGCTCTGCACATGCGGGCCGGGCGAAAGAAGAAGGCCGCAGCGCAGTCGAGGCCGCCGCAGCAATGGTCGTAGCCTTAGAACAACTGAATGGCCAACGCGAAGGCGTGACGTTTAATGTTGGGTCGATTGATGGTGGCAGCGCCGTCAATATCGTTCCGGATCTCGCGATTGTTCGTTTTGGCGCACGCGCCCCGGATGCAGACGCTGCCGCTTGGGCCACAGATCAGGTCAATGCATTGCTCGCAAAAGCGAAAGCAACGGATGGGATCTCGGGCCATATTCATGGCGGTTTCTATCGCCCTCCAAAACCACGCAATGATGCACAGCAAATGCTGTTCGACGCGGTTGCTGATACTGGGAAAGCCATCGGGCTAGAGCTCGAATTCGTCGATACAGGCGGGGTCTGTGAGGGAAACAATATCTTCGCTGCGGGGGTCCCGAATGTTGATACGCTTGGGGTAATGGGCGGACGGATCCACTCTGATGAAGAATATGTGGTTATGTCGAGTTTCGTAGAGCGCGCCCAACTGTCGGCATTGCTCTTGAACCGGATCGCGGATGGTCGGCTTGATGCCCGTAAAATCAAGGCACTGATGGGATGAATTCACCTTATGTAATGCGTCCAGCGGAGCTGTCTGACTATGACGCGCTTCGTTCCATGGCTGTCGAATCAGGGGCTGGCTTTACATCGCTGCCGGTCGATGAAGAGATTTTGCGTAACAAGCTGATGAAGTCCGTCGACTCCTTTGCGGGGCGATTGGAAACACCTGAATACGGCAAGTATCTGATGATGCTTGAGAATGTCGAGACGGGTGAAATTGGCGGCTGCAGCGCTGTGAAAGCTGGGGTTGGCGTGAAGTCGCCATTCTTCAATTATCGCATCATCACGCTTGCTCAGGCCAGCTCAGAGGCAAAACGTCGTTTCGATATGGATGCGCTCATCCTAACCAATGAGTTTGTCGGATGCACAGAGGTCGGCACGCTATTTTTGCGACCTGAGCATCGCGGCGCAGGCGTCGGTCGTCTCTTGGCGCAGTCTCGATATTTGTTGATCGGTACTAAGCCAGAATGGTTTGGCGAAAAAGTCATTGCAGAGCTGCGCGGCGTCGTCAGCAATGATGGCGAGACCCCGTTCTGGGAGTGTTTGGGGCGTCATTTCTTCAAAATGTCGTTCACCGAGGCGGACTATTTATCCGCCACGACGGACAATCAGTTCATTCTTGATCTGATGCCGAAATATCCGATCTATGTGGATCTCTTGCCGAATGAAGCTCGCGAAGTCATTGGCCGCTGTCACGTCGATGGCGTGCCAGCCTACAAGCTGCTCGAATGGGAAGGCTTTAACTTCGAGAATGTCGTCGACATTTTTGATGGTGGTCCGATTATGCAGGTGGCCCAGAACCAATTGCGGACCATGCGCGAGAGCAAAGTCATGGAATTGGAGGTCGGCGCGGCCACAGGATCGGCCGGGATTGCTGCGCGCACCGATCTTGAAACATACCGCGCCTGTCTGATCGAAGGTGCAGTCATTGGCGAGAAGCGTTTTATGACGACGCAGGACACGCTCGACAAACTCAAATTAAAACGCGGCGACAAAGCCCGTATTTGGCTCAGGAGCTAGCATGGCCAAAAGTGTATACATCGATGGTCGTTGGACAGACGGCGCAGACGATTGGTTTGAAAAAACCAATCCAGCGACGGGTGAAACCAGCTGGGATGGTCAATCGGCCAGTGGCGCCCAAGTCACGGATGCTGTCGCTTCCGCGCGCAAAGCGCAAACGAATTGGGCACGGCGCCCTCAACACGACCGCACGACAATTCTCGAGACGTATGCTGAAGAACTCAAAAAGCGTGCAGACGCGATTGCGGATGCGATCAGCCGAGATATGGGTAAGATTGGCTGGGACGCACGGGCCGAAGCTGGCGCTATGGCTGGCAAGATTGCGATCTCGATCAAAGCCCAGGTTGAGCGCGCTGGAACGTCATTCTCAGAGGCGGCGTTCGGGTCCATGCATTTGACCCACAGACCGCACGGTGTGATGGCTGTGTTCGGACCTTTCAACTTTCCAGGACACCTCCCGAATGGGCACATTGTTCCGGCGCTTTTGGCTGGTAACACGTGCGTCCTGAAACCTTCAGAGCTTGCACCGTCTGTCGCGCACATCATGGTTGAAGCCTTTGAATCTGCAGGTCTTCCAGAGGGTGTTCTTAATGTCGTTCAGGGCGGGCGCGATACGGGTGCGGCTCTGCTTGATGATGACATCAATGGTCTACTGTTCACGGGCTCTGCGCAAACCGGTTTGTATTTCCATCGCCACTTTGCGGGGCGCCCAGAAGTAATCCTTGCGCTGGAAATGGGTGGCAACAATCCACTCATCGTGTGGGACCCGGCAGATGTAGAAGCGGCTGCAGATGTCGCCGCGCAATCGTCTTATCTGACGACAGGCCAGCGCTGTTCTTGCGCGCGCCGCGTGATCATTCCGCATGGCAAGTGGGGCGATAGCGTCGTAGATGCGATCGTCGCGCGCGCGAAAGATCTGCGGATCGGGGATGCAAGCGACAATGAGGCTTTCATGGGACCGCTGGTCTCAGAGCAAGCTGCGCAGAACGCGATTGATTTCCAGATGATGCTATCAAAAGCGGGCGGTAAATCGCTTCGCCGTTTGAAGCGTATGGAACGCGGGGGCGGTTTCGTTACTGCAGGCGTGATCGACGTTACGGATGCAACCGGCATTCCGGATGAGGAACTGTTCGGGCCGTTGATGCAGATCATTCGAGTGGACGATTTCGACGAAGCAATCCGACGCGCGAATGATACGAAGTACGGGCTCTCCGGTGGCTTGGTGAGCGATGATGATGCGCTCTGGCTGCGCGCGCATGCAGAAATGAAGGCGGGCATCCTAAACCGCAATCGCCCGACCGCTGGCGCAAGTGGCGCAATGCCATTTGGCGGACCAGGTCATTCGGGGAATTTCCGTCCCGGCGCTTACTATGCCGCCGACTATTGTGCGTGGCCGCAAGCGAGCCAGGTTTCCGATCAAGCTGCGCGACTTGGCGCGATTGGATTCCCGAAGTAGAGACCGGAAATAGATTTCAGCCTCGCCCTGAGCCTGTCGAGACGCGAGCGCTGACCATATAATTCGGGTGTTGTAAGGAACACCCTTCGACAGGCACAAGGCAGGGGTTCCCATGTCTTCTACCGAAACTGTTGAAGTAAACTTCGATGGCCTGATCGGGCCGAGCCATAATTATGGCGGCATGTCTGATGGCAATCTGGCCAGTAAGACCAATGCCGGCGATGTTTCCAATCCACGCGAGGCGGCGCTGCAAGGTCTTGAGAAAATGCGCATGCTTGTTCGCGCTGGCTTCGTGCAAGGCGTTCTACCGCCACTGGCAAGACCGAATTTCGGCTTCTTGGTCGATGCGGGTTTTAATGGCTCAGACGCCAACATCCTGGAACAAGCCGCCAAGCATGCGCCGCGGCTTCTCAAGGCTGCTTATTCTGCAAGTTCTATGTGGACCGCCAACGCCGCGACGGTTTCACCGTCGCCAGACACTGAAGACGGTCGGCTACATCTTACCAGCGCGAACCTGTCATCAATGTTGCATCGCTCGATCGAGCACCCAGAAACGACTGGAACGCTCGCGATGATTTTTGAAGCCGAGCAGGCATTTTCAGTTCACGCGGCTCTGCCGATGCACGCTGACTTCGCCGACGAAGGCGCCGCCAATCATGTCCGGCTCTGCGGGGCGCATGGCAGCGCGGGTGTCGAGCTTTTCGTCTATGGCCGTGAGGCAGGTGAATCCGTGGATGGGTTTCCAGCGCGTCAAACCAAGCTCGCGAGTGAGAGCATCGTTCGAGGTCACGGTCTGAACCGAGCCAAGGCCGTGCTGGCGCGCCAATCTGCGACGGCGATTAATGCCGGCGCCTTCCACAATGATGTCGTCTGCGTTGGGACGTTGGATACGCTCTTCTTCCATGAGGATGCGTTCGCGGACACAGATGCGGTGCTAGAAGATATTCGCCGTGCGGCCGACGAACTATTTGATTTGAAACCCGTGATGGTGCCACGCGCCGACGTTCCGTTGGAAGACGCGATCAAGTCTTACTTGTTCAACTCACAGCTTCTGGCTTGGCCGGGAGAGGATCGCTTAGTCCTCTTAGCGCCTATGGAGACGCAAGAGAATCCAAAAACGCGCGCCTATTGCGAGGCACTTGTCGCGGGCAATGGACCAATCGGCCGCGTACAGTTTGCTGACGTTCGTCAATCGATGAGAAATGGCGGCGGCCCGGCCTGTCTTCGCTTGCGCGTTGTTATGACACCGGAAGAACGTGCCGCGTGCCATCAGGGCGTCCTGCTCGATGAAGCTAAGATTGATGATCTCCAAGACATCGTCCGCGCTACGTATCGAGATCGAGTGTCGGTATCGGATCTGTCTGATCCGAACTTCGCTGACGAATGCCTCACAGCGCGCGAGCGATTGCTCCACGCGCTCGATCTCAGCGGACTGGTCTAACGGTGGCGCGATTTAAGTTCACAATCGCCGCCACAGAAGGCGCTGCACGGACGGGAACTCTGTCGACCACGCGCGGTGATATCCGCACACCGGCTTTCATGCCGGTCGGCACAGCAGGCACGGTCAAAGCGCTCTATACCGATCAGGTCAAACAGGCAGGCGCCGATATTATCCTGGGCAATACCTATCACTTGATGCTGCGCCCAGGCGCGGAGCGCGTGAAGCGCCTAGGCGGTTTGCATGCGTTCAGTAAGTGGTCTGGCCCAATGCTGACCGACAGTGGCGGCTTCCAGGTCTGGTCGCTGTCGCAGTTGCGCAAGATGGATGCGGATGGCGTCACGTTCCGAAGCCACATTGATGGTTCTGAGCATCGACTGACGCCGGCGCGCAGCATCGAAATCCAAGCTGATCTTCTCGGCGCGGATATTTCAATGCAACTCGACGAGTGCACCGATTTCCCATGTACGCATGAAGAAGCCGAGCGTTCTATGAAGCTGTCGCTCGACTGGGGCGCTCGGTCTTTAGAGGCGTTTGGCGAACGTGACACGCAAACTCTGTTCGGGATTGTCCAAGGCTCAAACTATCCAGACCTTAGAGAAGCGTCTGCCAAGGCCGTCGCAGCTCAAGGCTTTGGCGGTATCGCGCTCGGAGGCCTCGCTGTCGGTGAAGGCCATGATCAAATGTGCCGTACGATCGATATGACGATGTCTCACGTTCCGACGGATTATCCGCGTTACGTCATGGGCGTAGGAAAACCGATAGACCTGCTTGAGGCAGTCGCACGCGGCGTAGACATGTTTGATTGTGTCTTGCCAACGCGCGCCGGCCGACATGGTCAGGCCTGGACCTGGGACGGGCCAATCAATCTCAAGAATGCGAAATTCGCGGAAGATCTGTCACCGCTAGATGTAGCAGTGCCGTGCGCCGCCAGCCAAGAGTATTCAAAGGCCTATTTGCATCATCTGATTCGTTCGGGCGAATATCTCGGCTCTATGGTCCTCAGCTGGCATAATACGGCATTCTTCCAAGCGTTGATGCAGCGCATGCGCGACGCGATTGCGGCTGGAGAGTTCGAAACCCTCCGCAAAGAGTTGTCGGCCCGCTGGGAGTCGACAAAGTCTAAACCGAAAACCATTTCGGGTTCCTAGCGGAAAACGACTTTTGGATCTTCCTTCGGAAGTGGCAGCGGCGCAGCCGGATAATCGCATCCTTTGATGAGGCCCATGGCTTTGAGAAAGGTCCGGCGGTGCGAGCCGCGCTCATACGCTTTACGGACTTTCGTTGCATGACTGTTTGCGCCGGTCACTGTCCGAACAATCCCGCGATATGGGATGATCCCAGACGCTGTAGACGCGACGGTGTCTAGAAAGGCGGTTGAGGCACCGTCGGCGGCGCGATCGCTCATACCTTTCTTATCTGGCGGCGGTATATCCCAATCGCGTCCCAATAGTTCATTCAGACGCGTCACTTCCACCGCGATATCCTCACAACTGATCTCAGGATCGACATTGTAGGGATTGCGAATGGCTTTGAACTCTTCAGGCGCGGTGTCGCGGATCAGATTCACATCTTTAAGAGGGGAGGCGGCGGCGTCCCCAAATCCATCCTGTGACTGTTGGATCGCGCGTTCGGTGGCGCTGGTTTCGTCGTCGGAACTCGCTTCAACGTTTGCGTTATTCGTCGTTGTGCAGGCTGCGAAAATGATGATGGCGGAAAGGGGGGATAATATACGAAGCATAGGGGTATTCTGAAACCAAGCGCGGTGAATGACAAGTTTCTGCAACCTGTCCCTATTTCAGCAGCAAAAAACGTTGACCCGGCAAGGGCACTCAACTACATGGGCCGTTCGGATGCGCCCATAGCTCAGTTGGTAGAGCAACTGACTTTTAATCAGTAGGTCACAGGTTCGAATCCTGTTGGGCGTACCATCTTCCGAAATCTACGCGAAACTAGAAAGCACTTTGTTTTCTGGCTTCTGCGTAATGCAATATTGCACATAATGTAGATTATCGAATAAATATGTGTACGGAGCCCGTCACGTCTATGGGTTCAATTCGCTCCACATTTGCGGTCCTAAAGCGACTCTGTATCGCGTGAGCGACCGGACGCTTCGGCCCTTCTTGCATCCCCTCTTCTCAAGCGCCGGCTTATTTAAGAGTTCGTCAAGAAAATAAACGCCGCAGAAAGTCTCTCTGCGGCGCTCTTGGTTTGCGTTTGGGGAGGTGTTCAGCGCGCTTAGAACCTAAACGTCACCCCTGCCCAGCCTTTGTGTTCGGAGAACTGGTCGCTTTGGGTCGTGTCGTAGCGGATACGCGATCGTGACGCTGTCCAAACCGCGTTATAAGCGCTTCGATGGGCTGCAACTCGCCGACGCACTTGAAAAAAAAGGATGCCGATCCATGGTGCGGTATCCAGGTTATCTCGCTTGCAGACGGATCCGTCGCGCATTGGATTCGATTTGATGGCGCGATCCAGGAATTCTTTGATGTGTGTGTGCTGCCGGGCGTCCGCGATGCGCTGACGATTGGACCGCAAACCGCAGAGTTCAATTCTTTCATCTCCATCGAACCAGGACTTCCTCAGCCTCAAAACGCGGAAGCGCTCGCGGATACGGAAAGCCCCAAGGTTAAGGTAGGTGAGGACAAGGCCGCATCAAACGACAAGCCACCTCCAAAAGAAACGGCGAAGCCGACAAAAGCAAAGGCCGCTGATGTCGTCTCTAAACCGAAGTCAGACGCCGGTGGACCAAAGGCACAGGCAAAAACTCAAAAGGATGCCGCAAAGACATAGTCGAGAGATATGCTGTTAGGCGTTTTTCACACCGACTTCGAACTTAGGGAAACGCCTTGCATAGCTCCTTGGACAAGGCTCTCCGCTACAGCCGGAGGGTCTAAGGGAATTGCAAGCCAAAGCCTGGCCTGATTTAACACTCAGATGGAGACAGCGCGACTCAGCTTGAGAATTGATCTGCCGAATGGGACGCGTTTTGGTCCTGGTAAGGCTGCCTTGCTGAGAGCGCTTCATGACGTTGGATCGATTAAAGCGGCAGCCACTCAGCTTGAGATGTCTTATCCCCGCGCGCTAAAACTAATCGACCAAATGAATGCGAGTTTTTCGGCGCCATTGGTTGTGACTCAACATGGCGGTGCTGAAGGCGGCGGCACACAGGTCACCGACCTGGGGCAAGAGGTTCTGAAACTGTATGGTGCGATTTGCGACGCATCAGACGCTGCCAGCACAGACAAGTTCCAAGCTCTCCTCAAACTTATTCGTGATTAGGCTAGCCTCGATCTAAATCATGGTTTACATCGCTTCTATGGCAGCGATGATGATGACCGGCGAGCATGCGCAAGACGTCTTGGAGCGGCTTGCATCGTGGTTGGATGCGGGAGATTCATGCGCGTTAGTCATTGTTATGGAGACGCAAGGCGGCGCCGTTCGCGCACCTGGAGCGCTTCTAGCCGTGGGGCCAAGCGAAACCATCGGTTATATTTCTGGCGGATGCATTGATGCTGATGTTTCGACTCAGGCGCGCGAGGCTTGCTCGGACGGTGTTCGGCGCCGCGTTCGCTATGGCGCAGGATCGCCATTCGTCGACCTCCCCCTCCCCTGCGGCGGTGCGATTGTCGTAGAAATCATTCCAAATCCAGACCCAGTGCTGATCGAGCAGGCATGTGCGATGCTATCTCAACGTCAGTCACTCACACTGGAAGTGGCTGAGAGATCAAAACTTCGAATCCTGAAGTCTCTCAGTGAAGCGACCAGCGGGGCAACTGTGTTTCAGTATTCGCCCAAACTCCGTCTGCGCATCGCAGGCCGGGGCGCTGACGCCCTCGCATTAGCGAAGATGAGTGATGCGGCCGGGTATGAAACGGTCGTCCAATTGCTCGATGGAGAAGATATTGTGGCGGCGAAAGAGGCTGGACTTCAAAACGTTAGCGCCCTCACAACGCCCTCGGATCTGTCGGCTTCCGAAGATGACCCATGGAGTGCGTTCGTTCTTCTGTTTCATGATCAAGACTGGGAAATTCCGCTGCTTAAACAAGCTCTAGACGGACCAGCCTTTTACATC
>JBCBGS010000009.1:0-20623 GCA_038526515.1 Pseudomonadota bacterium
AAGCGACAGTCGCGAAGGTGTTTGTGGATCACTGTACGGAGCTTCTCCTTAAAGGTGAGCTCGACGCGGCAACGGCGTCCATGTCGAAATACTGGATCTCTGACCTGCAGTGTAAGATCATTGACGAGTGCCTGCAGTTGCACGGTGGTTGGGGCTATATGGATGAGTATCCAATTGGCCAAATGTACCAGGATGCACGCGTTCAGCGGATCTATGGCGGCGCCAATGAAGTGATGAAAATGCTGATCGCGAGGACGCTTTAAGCTTGCCGGATCGCCACCTCCTCACCGAAACGTTTCCGCAGCCTGCGGAGAGCTCAAAGTCCCTCGGCTTTGAGCTTGTCTCGCTCGATATGAGCAAGATGGAAACGCGCGTTCGGTTTGAAGGCAAAAAGGAATTCACCAATCCAGCGGGCTATATCCAAGGCGGATATCTCTCCGCCATGTTGGACGATACAATCGGAATGCTCGCCACGGTGAAAACCGGCACGCGGGCCTTTCCCTCAACCATTGATCTGCACACCACATTTTTACGACCCGTGCGCGTGGGCGCGATTGAAGTCGCGGCCCGGCTCCGCAACATTGGTCGACAAGTGATTTTCGCGGAAGCTGACCTATATGACTCGCGTGGAAAAGAGGCCGCGCGGGCCAGAGCGTCACTTGCCATCAATCCCATGAAGGCACCCGCGAGAAAAACCGTTTAACGAGTTAAAGACAGGAGACCCCTCCCATGACTGAAGCCTATATTTACGACGCTGTGCGAACCCCGCGCGGCAAAGGCAAAAAATCTGGCAGCTTGCACGAAATCACCGCGCTAGAGCTCTCAACCCAAACGCTAGAAGCGATCCGCGACCGCAATGATCTCGACACAAAATATGTCGACGATGTTGTGCTCGGCTGCGTGTCGCCAGTGGGTGAGCAAGGCGGCGACATTGCCCGGATTGCGGTGTTGAACGCAGACTATGCAGAAACCACTGCAGGCGTTCAGGTTGATCGTTTCTGTGCGTCTGGTCTGGAAGCCTGCAACATGGCGGCCGCAAAAGTCATGACCGGCGAAGCTGACATGGCGATTGGCGGTGGTATCGAAAGCATGAGCCGCGTGCCGATGGGCGCTGCGGGTGGTGCGTGGTCATCTGACCCGCAGATCGCTCTGAAATCTTACTTCTCACCGCAAGGTGTTGGCGCTGACACAATCGCGACCAAGTGGGGCTTCTCCCGCGATGATGTCGACGCATATGCGGTTGAGTCTCAGCGCCGCGCGGCGCAAGCCTGGGAAGAAGGCCGTTTCTCAAAATCAATCGTTGCTGTGAAAGATCAGATGGGCGGCATCCGCCTCGATCATGACGAGCACATGCGCCCAGAGGCAGATATGCAAAGCCTCGCTGCGCTGAACCCTAGCTTTGCTGGCATGGGCTCTATGGGCTTCGATGAAGTTATCAAACAGCGTTATCCAGAACTGGAAGCGATCAATCACGTTCACCATGCGGGGAACTCTTCAGGCATCGTAGACGGCGCATCTGCGGTTCTGTTTGGTTCGAAAGAAATGGGCGAGCGCCTTGGCCTGAAGCCGCGCGCACGCGTCAAGCAAATGGCGTCTATTGGCTCTGAGCCAGGCATCATGCTGACCGGCCCAACCGACGTAACACTGAAAGCGCTCAAGAAAGCTGGCATGGATGTCGGCGATATCGATCTCTACGAGCTCAATGAAGCGTTTGCGTCTGTTCCAATGCTGATGATGCACTTGCTCGGCATCGACCACGAAAAGATGAATGTGAATGGCGGCGCGATTGCGATGGGCCACCCACTCGGCGCGACGGGCGGCATGCTGCTCGGCACGATGGTGGATGAGCTCGAGCGCGCGGACAAAGAAACCGCTCTGGTTACGCTTTGTGTCGGGGCCGGTATGGGCACCGCGACGATCATCGAACGCGTTTAATTCAAGTGGGGAGCGCAGGACTTCCGGCTGGGATTGCCATCGGGGTGGGTTTTGGCACCGCGATTGGCGTTTCCATCGGAAACCTCCCTGTGGGCATAGCTGTCGGCATTGCTTTGGGTGTTGCATTAGGCGCTGCGCTTTCCGCCTCTAAAGATAAATCGGGTGATGACACCCAAGAGTCTCAGGAAGAAGACAAATGAACCTCGAAACATTCTCTTTCGATATTGATGGTGATGGCATCGCGCACGCCGTCTTTGATGTACCCGGGCGCAGCATGAACACGCTCACCGGCAAAGCGATCGCAGACATTATCGCGATCACCAAAGAAGTTGCGACCAATGACAAGATCACCGGCCTGGTGATTTCTTCCGGAAAGGCCTCTGGCTTCTGCGCGGGCGCTGACCTCGGTGAAATGAACCAGCAAGCGGGCGGCGGCAAGCCAGAATCAGAAATGTCTGAAGCTGAGCTGAAAGCCATGCAGTTCGAGCGTGGTTTCTCGCTCAATAAAACACTTCGCGAGCTTGAAACATGCGGCAAGCCAATTGCGGTTGCCCTCGATGGCCTCGCGCTCGGCGGTGGCTTGGAAGTTGCGCTTGCGGGTCACTACCGCGTTGCTGCGAATGACAATCCGAAGATTCAGTTCGGCCTTCCAGAAGCCAAGATCGGTCTTCTGCCCGGCGCCGGTGGAACACAACGTCTGCCGCGTTTGATCGGCGTCCAGGAAGCGCTGCCACTGATCCTTCAGGGCAAGAGCTTTAACGCTGAAAAAGCCCATAAAATGGGCGTCGTAAACGAGCTTGCGCCGAAGGCTGACACCGTGGCCAAGTGTAAAGCTTGGATCAAAGCAAACCCAGATGCCAAAGCGCCTTGGGACGAAAAAGGCTTCAAAATGCCAGACGGTGTCGTGCACCGGTCGCCAGGCGCGGGCCAGGTTGCGACCATGTCGAACGCAATGCTCGCCGCCAATACTTATGGCAACTACCCGGCGCAAAAGAACATTCTGTCTTGCGTCTATGAAGGGACCCAGGTGCCAATCGATGCCGGTCTACGGATCGAGACTCGCTACTTCATCAACACGCAGCAGCGTCCAGAAGCGAAAGCAATGATCCGCTCGCTCTTCTTGTCGATGCAAGAGCTGTCCAAGGGCGGTAACCGTCCAGCTGGATATGACAAAGCCGAGTTCAAAAAGATCGCTGTTGTCGGTGCTGGACTGATGGGCGCAGGCATTGCCTATGTCCAAGCCAAAGCCGGTATCCCAACCGTTCTCGTCGATGTTTCGAAAGAGAATGCTGAGAAAGGCAAGGACTACTCTCGCCGCTTGGTTGAGAAAGATCTATCTCGCGGAAAAACGACGCAGGAAAAGGGCGACAAGCTACTCGACCTGATCACCACGACGGACTCTTATGACGACGTCAAAGGTGCGGACCTGGTTGTTGAAGCTGTGTTCGAAAACCCTGAACTGAAAGCGAAAATCACCAAGATGGCGGAAGATGTGATCAGTGCAGACGCGATCTTCGGATCAAACACGTCTACGCTGCCAATCACGGGCCTCGCGGAAGCCTCTTCTCGTCCAGAGAACTTTATCGGCATCCACTTCTTCTCACCTGTTGAGCGGATGGGTCTGGTTGAAATCATCACAGGCGAGAAAACCAGCGAAGAGACGCTGGCGAAATCAATCGACTACGTTCTGGCGATCCGTAAGACACCAATCGTCGTCAATGATAGCCGCGGTTTCTACACGTCACGTTGCTTCGGCACGTACACGCAAGAAGGCATGGCGATGCTGGCCGAAGGCATCAAGCCTGCGATCATCGAGAATGTTGGACGTCAGTCCGGTATGCCGATGGGCGCACTTGAAGTGTCTGACTCTGTCGGGCTCGACACCGCGCTGAAAGTCGGTCGCCAAATGGCACAGGCTGCAGGTGTTGATTATGACTCAAACGAGCTTGGTCAGATGATGGCCTGGCTGGTTGAGGATCAAGGCCGCGTGGGCCGTAAAGCCGGCAAGGGCTTCTACGACTATAATGAAAAGGGCAAGCCATCGCGCCTCTGGCCGGATCTGAATACGCGTATCGACGTCACCGTCGATGAATGCCCACCGGAGCTCAAAAAGCACCTCACTAACCGCTTCCTGGTCCGCCAGGCAGTGGAAGTTGCGCGCTGCTTTGAAGAGGGTGTCATCACCGATGCACGCGACGCCGATATTGGGTCAATCCTGGCTTGGGGCTTTGCGCCATACACAGGTGGCTGCGCATCTTACATGGATCTGATCTGGGGCATTCCAGAGTTTGTTGCGGAAGCCGATGCGCTCGCCGAAAAGTATGGTGATCGCTTTAAAGTCCCGCAGCTTCTGCGTGACATGGCCGCGAATGGCGAGACCTTCTATTCGCGCTTCCCTCCGGGCGGCGTGAAGCAAAAAGCGGCTGCCTAAGCAACCGCGTTCTGTGAGCTAAATTTAAAGGCCGGAGCAAATCGCTCCGGCCTTTCTGCATTCTAGGCGCCGTCTTCGACAATCGGCGTGAGCAGGATCTCGACGCGTCTATTTGCGATCCGACCTGCTTCTGTTGAATTGTCCGCAATCGGCTGTGTTTCACCCATGCCGATCGCCCGGAGGCGGACTGACTGGACGCCGCTATTGATCAGGTAGGATTGAACGGAAGCGGCCCGACGCTCCGACAGCTCTTGATTGTAAGCGTCCGCGCCATCCGAGCTGGCATGCCCGACAACATCGACCGCGGTTTGTGGATACTCGATCAGCGTGCTGCTGACATTTTCCAGAGGGCCATAGAAATCGCCTTTGATCGCAGCGCTGTTCACATCGAAGGTGATGCCAGACGGCATATTCAGGGCAATCTGGTCGCCGACCCGTTGGACTTCAATGCCGGTGCCTTCCGTTTGGCGGCGCAGCTCAGCTTCTTGGCGATCCATGTAAACGCCAACGCCCGCGCCTGCGAGGCCGCCCACGACAGCGCCAATGGCTGCGTTTCGTTTGTCATCTCCGCCAGCCATCATACCGACACCAGCGCCAATAATGGCGCCTCCGGCTGTTGTGCTCAGCGTGCGGTTAGAGACGTTTTGACAGCCCGCCAATAAGGCCGCAGCTGCGAGAATAGTAAGCATGGTTTTCATGAGAAAACTCCCCAGTTTCGCGGCTACATCGCCGCTCAGAGTTGGAATCACCAAGTGAATTATTTGCAATCCATGTGGCCGAGGGATGTCCTCAGTCCGCGGTGATCGGTTTTAAACTAGCGCCTCGGCGCTTTCGTGGTTTCAAACATCCTATGGACAATTCGAGGGATCGTATTTGCCCTAACACCTGTTTTCTGAACGCGACGCAACTGAACCAAAGGCAACGAAACGAGGCCGAAAAGCCTTGATTCAGCCCTGTTTTTGTTGCGCGGGCGGGGTTAAGTAGGTTCCAGTTTCAGGAGTGTCCCTATGTTAACTGTCCTTGCTTCAACGCTCGCCCTTGCGCTGGCATTCGGTCCGCAATTGCAGGTCAATTTCCAGGCCGTTTTGGACGAAACCCCTGCGGTTCAGGCGCCGGTCGCCGCGGAGGAATCCCCGGTCCGTGTGGAGGCGGAGCCTGAAGCCCAAGTCAAACCATTGGAAGAAGTGGAAGAAACGATCATCGAGGACAGCGGCATCGCTGAACCCGAGATCGAAACACTCGAGGAGGTTGCCGCTCCGGCGCCGGAACCGGATACATCATCCAGCGAAATTCCTGCTGCCGAATGGCCAGCTATCCTGGATGCTGCCAGTGCCGCGCTTGCGGCCGCAGAAACGGCGTCTGGAAAATTTATGCAATCGAATGCCGACGGCACCATCTCTACCGGAACATTTGCTTTGAACCGGCCCGGACGGATGCGGTTCGATTATGATGACCCGGTCCCGATTTTGATCGTGTCAGATGGGACGACCGTGGCGATGGAAGATAGTGAGCTTGAAACGGTCGACCGTATTCCGATTGGCACGACTCCTCTGGGCTTGATTCTATCAACGGACCTGAATGTCGATCAGGATGTAGAAGTCCTGGATGTGTTGCAGAACGACGAACGCATTGGCATCCGCGTGAGCGATGCGAGCGGCGAGCTCGAGGGAACCCTGACTATGGTTTTCGACAAAGATAGCTACGACCTGCTTGGATGGCTGACGGTCGATGCAAACTTCCAAACCACGGTTGTCGACCTCGTCGATGTTGAGACGAACGTGCGGATTGATCCGCGATTGTTCCGACTGAACGAAGACGATGACGAAGAAGACGAGCGATAAGCGAGTTCTAGAAAAACAAAACCGGGTCGGCATTTCGCCGGCCCGGTTCTGCATCTGGTCCGCGTGCGTCCCCTAGTCTCGCGTAAACCCCGCGGTTACAACAGCTTGAAGCTTGTTATCGTCCGCGTTTGGATGTTATACATACCACTGGTATGTTCTGGGTCAAGCTGAAATAACGGGTATTTATGGGGCGTCGGTCAAAATCGGATGCGGAGGAAACGCGTGAGCGCTTGCTTTCTGCTGCAAAACAGCGGTTTACGCGTGATGGCTACGCCGCGACCTCGATCAATGACATTTGCAAAGACCTCGAGATTACAAAGGGTGCGCTGTTCCACCACTTTAAATCGAAGCAAGACTTGTTCACTGAAATCTGGACCCGTTTGCAGGTTGAAATGGACCAGGAAGCCCGCGAAGCCGCGATAGCGGCGCGGAGCCTCACCGATCCTTACAGCGCTTTCTTGGCGGGATGCCGTGTCTATTTAGAACACGCTGCGCGGCGCGAATATCAAACCATTGTTCTTGTGGACGGACCGTCCGTGATTGGTCTGAAAGGGTGGTATGAGCAAGATAACGCGCTCGGCATCGACAATGTTCAGGCGGGTGTGCGCTATCTCGCAAAGAAAGGGATCGTGGCTGAGCATCGCGTGAATGCCCTCGCGATCATGCTGCAGAACGCCCTAAACGGAGCCGGCTTCGCCCTGGCGCGCGAAGCCGAAGGTATTACCGCGGAAGGTGTGTACGAAGCGTTCGAAACCCTCGTGAAGTCGATCCGCTAGGCTTCTATCAAGTCCATAAAGCGCTGGAAGATATAGAAGCTGTCTTGAGGCCCAGGGCTTGCCTCTGGATGGTGCTGGACAGAGATAATTGGCTTGCCAGCAACTTTGAGACCGCAATTGGTGCCATCAAACAAAGATTTGTGACTCTCTTCGACGCCCTTGGGCAGAGTTGCTGTATCCACCGTGAAACCGTGATTCATCGAAACGATTTCAACTTTTCCAGTTTCCAGATCTTGCACGGGATGGTTTGCCCCATGATGGCCTTGCTCCATTTTCATAGTTTTCGCGCCCAGTGTGAGCGCCAGGAGCTGATGCCCAAGGCAAATGCCGAGGATTGGCCATTCGCTCTCGACTAGTGCGTTTAACAGCGCACCTGATCGTTCAAAGGTCGCGGCTGGATCGCCCGGCCCATTGGCCAGGACGATTCCATCAGGATTGAGCGCTTTAATACTGTCGAACGACACATCGCCGCTGACGACCGTCGCACGTGCGCCCACTTCAGCGAGATTACGTAAGATGTTCTTCTTCACGCCAAAATCGACGACAACAACGTGCTTTTCAGCCTGATCTTGATCCGCGAACCCGGTGGCCAGGTCCCAAAGCCGTTCAGAGTGGTCGATGGCCACGTCGACATCGACATTGGCCGCGAGATCGGCGGCTTCCAGACCTGCCCAGGCTTGAGCCGCTTTGATCAATGCGGCGGTGTCAATTTTACCGTCTGGAGCATACTGAATCGCGCATTTCTGCATGCCTTTTTCGCGTATCAGGCGAGTCAGCGCTCGCGTATCGACCCCCGATAGCCCAACAATCCCGCGTTTTGTGAGCCAAGCATCGAAATGATCTTCGGCGCGCCAGTTTGATGGCGGCGTGATCGGGTCTCTGAAGACGGTCCCAACCGCGGCTGTCGCAGCATTCCCGCTCGATTCTTCATGATCTTCAGGATTGGCGCCAACATTCCCGATATGCGGGAAGGTGAACATCACGACCTGTTGCGCATAAGAGGGGTCGGTCAAGATTTCTTGATACCCCGTCATCGCGGTATTGAAGCATAGCTCACCCACAGCAATTCCGGCCTTACCAGAGCCTGTCCCAAGGAAGACAGTTCCGTCTGCAAGGGCGATCGCGCCACTCGCCTGACTGGCGAATTCGGATTGATTTTTGTCCATGTAGCCCTTATCTCCCACGTTCCGCTGGACTCAGCGCCCGCCTGTGGCTTTAACTGTTTCTCAGGCAAACGGGTGGCAGATAGAGTGCTGCGGCCAGAACCGTCAAGCGGTTTTGAACCTAAAAGGCGGCTTTTAGAGGCTTATAAATGGGTCAATTGGATCAAACCGTCCAAGTCACACTCCGAAATCGCATAAATACCGCGCTCTGCACAGCTGAGTCCGAAGATGCGAACAGTGTGGAATCGCAGACATTGCGCTTGATCAAATGCGCCATGGATGACCGCGATGTGATCGCGAGAAGCCGCGGAGAGTGCTCCGGCTGCGATAATGAAGTCATCTTAGAATTGCTAGAGACAATGGTCGCTCAGCGCGAGCGTGCCATCAAGCAATTCGATGATAATGGCCGAATCGCCGAGGCGGAACGCGAGCGCGACGAAATCGAGATTATCTCGGACTTTTTGCCTAAGCCGCTTATGGGCGAAGCTTTGGAGACAGCGGCAGCGGCTATCGTAACGCAACTGAGTGCGTCCAAGCTTAAAGATGTGGGCCGATGCATGTCGGCACTACGCGAGAAATATCCGGGCCAGATCGAGTGTGGCCCCGCCAGCAAAGCTGTTCGCGCTGCGATAGGCTAGCCTCTCTCTAAAAATTGAAGCATGACTAGCCTGCTGTGCTGCGGGAGAGCTTGTCATGAAG
This sequence comes from Pseudomonadota bacterium, assembly GCA_038526515.1. GTDB lineage: Bacteria > Pseudomonadota > Alphaproteobacteria > Caulobacterales > Hyphomonadaceae > Henriciella. Next base: position 8,846 of record JBCBGS010000009.1, read on the forward strand.
TCATTATTGGTCGCGATCATTGCTTTGGTTCTAGGCGCTTTGATTGGCGTGTTTACCTATACGCGCTTCGTCCCGCCGCCCTTTGACGTGATGGCGCGCGCCGCAGCGTTTGAAGGCGATAGTGACTATTTCTTCCAAAACGCCAGCGAGATCTATCCAACCCGCACGGTCGCGAAAGCGGCGACGAGCGAACCGCTCCCTCGTGATGAGGGCGCGTTGGACGGGTTTACCTACGAGTATGAAGGAAACACGCGGACGCTGGCCGATATGTATGAGGACATGGAAACCTCAGGCATTGTGATCGTTCACGAAGGCAATATCGTTCATGAAAGCTATGGGCGCGGCGCCTCTGCTGGAACGAAGTTCACGACATGGTCATTGGTGAAGTCGATCACATCGACGCTGGTCGGCGTCGCAGTTGCAGATGGTAAGATCGACAGCGTCGATGATCAGCTGGTGAAGTATTTGCCAGAGGTTGAAGGCACCGCTTATGACGGCGTGACGATCAAGCAAGCCCTGCAGATGTCGTCTGGTATCAAGTATGATCCAAATCTCTGGGACGGGGTGATGGATGATACGGTTGAGTTCATGACGGAAAGCGTCGTCATGGGAAAATCGCCGGCGTTTGATCTCGCCATCAAATATAAGCGCGACAATGAGCCAGGCACCAAATTCAACTATAATACGGCTGAGAGCCAGGTCCTGCTGGAATTGATCCGGCGCGCGACGGGGATGGACGCCGCGGACTATCTCTCAGAGATGATTTGGCAGCCTTTGGGCATGGAGTTCGATGGCGCTTGGATCATTGATAATGCCGGCCAAGACGGCGCTGAAATTGGTGGCGCGTTTTACAATTCTGCTTTGCGGGACTGGGCGCGGTTTGGACTATTCATAGAGCAGGGCGGCGTCTGGAATGGCGAGCAAATTTTGCCGGTAGACTGGGTCGATCGCGCCACTGTTTCCGACGAGGCGCACTTGAAACCCGGGGTCGTCCACCCCAATCCAAATCGCGGCTATGCCTGGCATTGGTGGACCTATGCCGATGGGACGTTCACAGCCTCAGGCGCGAATGGACAGACGCTATATGTTGATCGCGAGAATGACATTGTCGTCGCCCGCTCAAGCGCGTGGCCAGAAGGCTATGTACGCGCCTATGACGATCAGAGCTATGCGATGTACAAAGCGCTTGCAGATTGGTTCGATCAGCCTGCGATCCCGGCAGAACCTGAAATCAACGCGTCAGAAGCGCCTTAGGCTGCCACGACAAAGCGGTTTCGACCTTTGTCCTTCGCCTCATAAAGCGCGTCATCGGCGCGGCAGAGCACCGAGCTAACCGTGTCGCGGGGGTGGGCAATTCCGACGCCAACACTTGCTGAGATCGGAATGGTTAGGTCTTCATGCAGGCAAGGATTTGATGCGACTTGAAACCGGATCGCTTCTGCCATGTGATGCAATTGCGGAACGGCATGGAATGGCACCAGTACACCAAACTCTTCCCCGCCTAAACGCGCGACGAAACAATCATCCGTTACGGCCGCTCGTATCTGATTGGAGGCGTGAATAAGCACCTGATCTCCGGTTTCATGGCCGTGCACATCATTGACCTGTTTGAAGTGATCCAGGTCGATGATGAAAATACCCAACCCAGAATATTCGAAATCGGTCTCAGCAAAGAGCGTGTTGGCTGTGTGCATAAAGGCGCGGCGATTGGCCAAGCCTGTCATCTCGTCCGTACGAGCGAGGTGCGCAACGGCGAGCATCTTTTTGTGATTGCGATAGCCCTGATGGCCAATGATCAAGGTGCATAGAGGCACAATGAAAAGCGGTAGGAAAAACGCTGTGCGGAGGGCTTGGTGATGGATTTCTGGCTCATAGGCTCTGGTCGTGAACCAGGTCACGCCTACAGCAATGCCAACGGCGATCACGAGTATGACCAAACCGGTCAGCATCGTGTTCGTGGCAAATTCGTGCTCCGTCGGCACGTTGTAAGGATCAGATTGATTTTTCAACGCAGTGTCCACCTGACCCGACACATAGGACAATCACGATAGGATAGCGTTTCGAGAATAGATCAAATTGAATCTATCTAATGAAAAACTCGCCGCTAAATTCCTTCGCGCTCGGCGTTTCCCGCGCTATATTAACCAGATGAGTGGCGCTATTCGGATTCCTGATGGTTTTGTGGACGAGTTGAAAGCTCGAATCCGCCCGTCTGACGTGATTGGGCGCAAGGTCAAACTCAAGAAACAGGGTAAGGAATGGGTCGGTCTCTCGCCCTTCACGAACGAGAAAACGCCGAGCTTTTACGTCAACGATCAGAAGAAGATCTTTAAGTGCTTTTCCTCTGGTATGGGCGGTGACGTCATTTCCTTTGTCATGGAAACAGAGCGCCTCTCTTTCATGGAGGCGGTAGAGAAACTGGCGGATGAGGCGGGCATGTCGCTCCCCAAGGCGACGCCCGAGAGCCAAGAGCAGTATGATCGCCGCCTTCGTCTGATTGCCGCGAGTGAGACTGCCGCGGCCTATTATGAAGCGTGTTTACGGGCCCCCGAGGGCGCTGAAGCCCGGCGGTATTTGGAGGGGCGCGGCCTTCGCCCGCAGAGCTGGGGCAAGTATCGCCTCGGATTTTCGCCCGATGATTGGCGCAAAACGTTCGAACACCTGAAATCCAAAGGCTTCTCCCAAAGCGAGATTGTCGAAGCGGGTCTCGCGGTTGTGAAAGAGGGGGGCGGTGACCCATATGACCGGTTCCGTGGCCGGCTCATGTTTCCAATCGAGGATGCACGCGGCCAAGTGATTGCGTTTGGTGGACGCGCGCTGCAGCCAGATGCGAAGCCGAAATACCTCAACTCTTCCGATACACCACTCTTCCACAAATCACGGGTGCTCTATCGCTATAAAGCCGCGAGAGAGGCCTTCGGTGGAACGGATGAAGGCGGCTTGATTGTCTGCGAAGGCTATATGGACGTGATTGCACTGTGCGAGGCTGGGTTTGGGCATGCGGTTGCGCCGCTTGGAACCGCGCTGACCGAAGAGCAAATCAGTCTATTATGGCGAGCGGGGCCGGAGCCGGTCCTTTGTTTTGATGGTGACCGGGCCGGCCTCGGCGCGGCCTATCGTTCGATTGAGCGGGCGCTGCCGGGATTGCAGCCAGGCCGGAGCGTTTTCTTTTGCCTGCTCTCGGACGGGATGGACCCAGATGACTTGATCCGCGAACAAGGGCCAGGCGCGATGGGCAAAGCCCTGGATGGGGCGTTGCCGCTCGTCGAAGTGCTCTGGCGACGCGAGCGAGATCTTGAAGCCGTCGATACGCCAGAGCGCCAGGCCGGATTAGAAAAACGCCTGATGCAAGCGGCGAGCATGATCCAAGACGGCGCTGTGAAGTCGGCCTACGAACGCGAGCTAAAGGCCCGCATGCGAGATTATCTTTGGCAGCAAAGATCCGCCAATCGCGGCGGTCGGCAAATTCCAAATCGGGGCGGACAGGTCGTTCAACCGGCTCTGCGAGGTGGCCCGCCCGCCAAGACGAGAGGGCTCGGTTTGGTTGTGCGTGCGATTGATCATCACCACCTTGCCGAGATCGGATTTGAGGCTCTTGCGGTTGCGGTTTTTCCAGATCCTGACGTTTCGGCCATACGAGACGCACTTATTGGCGAAAATACTACAGAAACAGGTGTTGACCGAAAGACCCTCAGCAACCATTTAGAGGGTCTTGGAAAATTGCGCGCTGCAGAACTGTTAACAAAGTATCCCGACATCCCAGAAATACCGCAAGGCGGTTCAGAGGAGCGGGAATGGCTGATCGCCCTAGAGCAGTATGCACGCCCAGATGGCGCGGACGAACCGGGCCGTATCGCGGGAGAGGCTTTTGCCACTGCTGAGGATGCGCGTCACCGGCATCGGATCGTCGCAGAACGTCGGGCTCGCACGGCGCGTCTCAATGAGGCAGCAGAAAAGGCAGATCAAAGCTGATCTCCTTTTACGGAATTGAAAGTGTATGTTGCGACAGCGTTCGCAGCGGACAGGAGCGATAAATGGCGAAAGCCAAAGCGGAAGTACTTGAAGAAGGCGAAGACCGTCCGGTCCTCGACCTTAGCGACACCAAAGTCAAAAAATTCCTCAAAGACGCAAAAGCCAAAGGCTATGTGACGCTTGAGCAATTGAACAAGATCCTACCGGAAGACGAGCTCTCGTCTGACCGGATTGAAGACACGATGGCGATGCTCTCTGAGCAGGGCATCACAGTTGTCGACAGTGAGGAAGAAGGCGAAGCGGCTGCCAAGTCGACCGCCGTTGCGACCACCAGCACAACTGGCGCTGTCACCAAGAAGGGCAATGCGCGCGGTTCTGACCGCACCGATGACCCTGTGCGGATGTATCTGCGCGAGATGGGCGCTGTTGAGCTGCTATCTCGCGAAGGCGAGATTGCCATTGCGAAACGCATCGAGGCTGGCCGTGATGCAATGATCCGAGGTCTCTGTGAATCGCCTCTGACCTTCGAAGCGATGATGGTCTGGCGAGACGAGCTTGTGAATGAGCGGATCCTGCTGCGCGACCTGATCGATCTGGAAGCGACTTATGGCGCTGAAAACCCAGCTCCTGAAGAAGACGAGCTCGACGAAGAAGAAGCAGAAGCCCGCGAAAACGAAACCGTTGAAGAGCGCCACGCCCGCGAAGAACGCGAGGACGAAGAAGAAGGCGCGGCTATGTCTATGTCGGGCATGGAAGCGGAGCTCCGCGAAGGCGTGCTCGATAAGCTCGACGAGATTGCGGCGGGTTTTGCCAAGTTCCGAAAGCTACAAGAGAAACTCGTTGGTCGGCGCATGGAAGGCAAAGGCCTGACGCCGAAAGACCAAGAAAATTACGATGGGATCTCGCAGAACATCGTTGATGAGCTCAAGACGATGCACATCAACAATGCGCGGATCGAAGCTCTGGTTGAGCAGCTCTATGCGATTAACAAGAAGCTGATGGGCCTCGAAGGCCAATTGATGCGTCTTGCGGATGCGCACGGCGTGCCGCGCTCTGAGTTCCTGAAGAACTATTTTGGCCGTGAACTTGATCCGACTTGGGTCGAAGATGTCGCTGCCATGTCGAAGAAGTGGGAACGCTTCACCGAGCGCGAAGCCGAAAAGATCGAGGCCATTCGCGGCGAGATCCAGATGGTGGCGCAAGAGATCGGGATTCCGATCGATGACTATCGCAAGATTGTTCAGCGCGTCCAAAAGGGTGAGCGCGAAGCCCGGATCGCGAAGAAGGAAATGGTCGAGGCCAACCTTCGCCTAGTGATCTCAATCGCGAAGAAGTATACTAATCGCGGTCTGCAATTCCTGGATCTCATTCAGGAAGGCAATATCGGCCTGATGAAGGCGGTGGATAAGTTTGAATATCGCCGCGGGTATAAGTTCTCGACGTATGCGACTTGGTGGATCCGTCAGGCGATCACGCGGTCTATCGCGGACCAAGCCCGCACGATCCGTATTCCGGTGCATATGATTGAAACGATCAACAAGATCGTCCGCTCTCAGCGCCAGATGCTCCACGAGATTGGCCGTGAGCCAACTCCGGAAGAGCTCGCGGAAAAACTTGGTCTGCCGCTTGAGAAGATCCGTAAGGTTCTGAAAATCGCGAAGGAGCCGATTTCTCTCGAAACACCGATCGGTGATGACGAGGATTCAAACCTCGGCGACTTTATCGAAGACAAAGCGGCGCTTCTGCCCGTCGATGCCGCGATTCAGTCGAATCTGCGTGAAACCACGACCCGCGTCCTCGCGTCTCTGACACCACGTGAGGAACGTGTTCTGCGGATGCGCTTCGGGATCGGCATGAACACGGATCACACGCTCGAAGAGGTGGGTCAGCAATTCTCGGTCACCCGCGAACGTATTCGTCAGATCGAAGCGAAAGCGCTTCGAAAGCTGAAGCACCCAAGCCGAAGCCGAAAGCTACGAAGCTTCCTGGACACGTAAGGCCCAGCTAAGCCTCATTCATCAGGACCCGCTGCGAGGACACTTGCGGCGGGTTTTTTGTGGGTCTTTTGAACCAGGAATTCCATCAGATAGGCATTCGGCCAATTGAGGATCATCAAGAACCCAGAAAACGGCCCCAACGGCGTGAAGAGGGCTGCGATAACAAGTAAGATTGCAACGGCGACTTCGCCTCTAAAAATCCAAACGGTCTGACGGGTCAGCAAGATTTCTTTTTCTGATAATCCGATAACGTCTGCCTTGCGCACCGCATGGGCGTACATGAAGCTCATCAACGTATAGATGACCGCATATCCTGCGCCGAAGAAGGCCATGCTCCGGGCCGAATTAGCGATGTCCATTTCGGTCTCCATGAGCTGGGTATAGTCCCCGGTCGCAGAGCCGATCATGTACCAAAAGAAGCTGTCGAAGATGAAGCGCAGCGGATAGGCCGTGAACAGGACCATGAGGAGCAGAGCTGAATTGATCAGCACAATCGTATTGTCGGCCAGGGCATAGCGCCTGAAGAACACGAAATGCGAGTTCCAAATCATGAACAAAATGACGAAACTGGCGGTCACTGGGATGATAGAGACCAAGAAGTGAACGAGCTCAGAAAAGGTCTGCGGCGGAGCGCCGCCGAACAGCATCATACCAAGCGCGAGGGCAAAGATGATGTCCGACAGGTTCTCAATCCGCGTCACACTCTGCCCACGCCACTCAAAATTCGGATCGTGATCTAAGTGTTTGGCGATTTCATTACGCATGAAGCTTCCCCCTTCAAAGATTGAGCTTAGTGGAAATCACGCAAAGAAAAACCCCGGCCAAACTGACCGGGGTTTCTCTATTAGACTTCGAGGCCGCTCTACAGCGCGTCGGTCAGTTCTGGGACCGCGTTGAAGAGGTCTGCGACCAGGCCGTAATCGGCGACTTGGAAGATTGGAGCTTCCTCATCTTTGTTGATGGCGACGATGATCTTGGAGTCTTTCATACCAGCGAGGTGCTGGATCGCGCCGGAAATGCCGACCGCGATGTAAAGCTCTGGCGCCACGATCTTACCGGTCTGACCGACCTGGTAATCGTTTGGCGCGTAGCCCGCATCAACCGCTGCGCGAGACGCGCCAACGGCCGCGCCGAGCTTGTCAGCGAGAGGGTTCATCAGACGCTCAAACTCTTCCGCAGAGCCGAGTGCGCGTCCACCAGAAACGATCCGCTTCGCGGCGGTCAGTTCTGGGCGATCGCTCGCGACGATTTCTTCAGAGACGAAAGAAGACTTGAATGGGCCGCCTGGTGCGTCGACGGTCTCAACCGCCGCAGACCCGCCAGCGCCAGCTGCTTCGAAAGCTGTTCCACGAACGGTGACAACCTTTTTCGCGTCAGATGATTTCACCGTCATGATGGCGTTACCAGCATAGATCGGGCGCACGAATGTGTCCTGACCTTCAATGCCGACAATGTCAGACAGCTGCATTACGTCGAGCTTCGCCGCGATGCGTGGGGTTACATTTTTGCCCATTGTGGTCGCAGGAGCGAACAGAGCGTCATACCCGTCCATCATTGGAACGATCAGAGCTTCCATGGCTTCAGCGAGCTGCTTTTCGTAAGCGTCGCCATCGGCGTGGAGGACTTTGCGGACACCGTCGATGCCAGCGGCCGCTGCAGCAACATCGCCTGCGCCCTTACCGGCAACAAGAACGTCTACGTCGCTACCAAAAGCCTTCGCCGCGGTGACGGTTTTTGCGGTCGCATCAGACAGCGCCGCATTGTCGTGATCAGCAATTACAAGAACAGCCATTATACAGCTCCCGCAGTTTTGAGTTTATCAACCAGAGTGGCGACGTCTTCGACTTTCTCGCCGGCTTCGCGCACCGGTGGCTCAGTGACTTTCACCACGGTCAGACGTGGAGAAATGTCGACGCCATAGTCGCCTGGCTCTTTCATATCGATTGGCTTTTTCTTCGCCTTCATGATGTTTGGCAGAGACGCGTAACGCGGCTCGTTCAAACGAAGGTCGGTTGTCACAATCGCCGGACCGTCGAGCGCGACTGTCTGCAGACCGCCATCAACTTCGCGGGTCACGTTGACCTTGCCGCCGTCTGCTTTGACTTCAGACGCGAACGTACCTTGCGGCCAACCGAGCAGAGCGCCCAGCATTTGACCGGTTTGGTTGCTATCGTCGTCAATCGCCTGCTTGCCGAGGATAACCAGATCAGGGCTCTCTTCTTCAACCACTTTGGCGAGAAGCTTTGCTACGCCAAGCGGCTCAACATCGTCGTCAGTCTTGATCAGGATGCCGCGATCTGCGCCCATTGCGAGGGCGGTTCGAATGGTTTCTTGCGCCTGCTGTGGCCCGATGGAAACGGCAACAACTTCAGTCGCTGCGCCAGCTTCTTTCATCCGAACGGCTTCTTCGACAGAGATTTCGTCAAATGGGTTCATGGACATTTTGACATTGGCCAGATCGACACCTGTCTGATCCGATTTTACGCGGACTTTGACATTATAATCGATGACCCGTTTGACAGGCACGAGGACCTTCATGGGCGACTCCCGAGTTTCTTCACTTGATAATGCTTGGCAGGTAGCAGGACCGCCAAGAAACACAAGGCTTCCGTTGACGTTAGGGTCAATTTATCGCGGTATTTTGTAACGCCTTTCTAAAACCCTGCCGGGGCCGTCAGAGCTGAATGACTGATACAGATCGCTTGGAATCGCTCTCCCATCTCCGCCGGGTCGGTGAGCTTGCGGATGCCTTCATACAGGTCTTTGGCCGTATCTGGGTGTGCTTTGGCGAGCTGATTGAGCCGCGATTCAGCGCCTAGACGCAGTAAAAGCGCGCTTTGAGAGACGGGGCCAGAGACGGCAACGCCGGCCTGCTCACAGAGCCGATTGAGCCGACCAAAGTCGACATCACAGGTCAGATCGCTCTCGCCAGGGGCGGCGAGGGGATCGATTTGCTGCCCCTTTAGATAGGAGCGTAGCGTATCGTTTGGCGTGCTGTCCGCTGGACCATAGTCGATCAGAAGCGCTCTGCCTGGGGTGTTTTCGAACAGGTCCGCACATCCATCCGCGAGCGTCTTAAGTCCAGGCTGTATTTCAATCGTGTCCGAGTTTTGATCTGGACTGATCTCGGGCGGGAGGGCCTCTGAGTTCAGCCCGAAAGCTAACTCACCCGCTGTATCGAGGCCGATCACCCGCTCATGCCAGGCGTCACCGACGCGTGCATATTGCTGCACCGGAAGACAATCCAGCCATTCGTTCGCAACGAGTAAGACCGGCGTTTTGTGCGGGATGTCTTCAAACTGGTCCAAAAAGGCAGGGGCTTGAGCGGCGAAGCGTTTGGAGAGCTTTGTCCGCAAAGCCGGGCTGGGTTCGATAAAGTGAAGTTGCGCGGCGTGCGTGAAGCCAGGTACAGAGCTCGCCGCCCGCCAAGCGTCTGCCATCAATGTGCCGCGACCCGGGCCGATCTCGACCAGATTGAACGCAACAGGCTTGCCGAGCGCTTGCCATTCATACGCGAGCCAGAGTCCGATTAGTTCACCGAAAATCTGACTGATCTCTGGGGCAGTGATGAAGTCTTCGCCAAGGCCTGGCCGGGTCGCATAATAGCCGTGCTGACGGTCATGCAGGCAGAGATCCATATAAGTTGCGACCGAGATCGGGCCGCTCGCTTGGATCATCGAGATGAGGCGCTGTTTGAGTGAGGTCACGCCGGCGCAGAATTCGGCGACTTCTTGAGTGCTGACCAAACCAGCCAAGCACCGCCAATCCACATCGGCAGAGACAGGATTTGCCCCATTGTGATCCATTCCGGGAGGCCGGTAATGAACGCATCAGGCTCACGGAATTGCTCTGAGATTGTGCGACCGAAGGCGTAGAAGAGCAGGAATAGGCCTGCCACGAGGCCAGGCCGTTGTAGCGCTTTGAAACGCCAGACGAGAATTGTCAGAACGATTGCCGGGAGTAGACCTTCAAGCGCGGCTTCATAGAGCTGGCTCGGATAGCGCGCGACTTCATCGCCGCGATAGACCCATTCTCCGGACTGCCAATTATAGGCGCTCGGCGTGGATCCGCGCACATAGCCCTCTGGAAAAATCATACCCCAAGAGCTGCCTTCCGGCACTGGGCGGCCATAGAGCTCCGCATTTATAAAATTGGCAAACCGACCAAGGAACAGACCGATCGGTGCCACCACGCCCGCAATATCGCCGATCGAGAGCATCGGAATTTTACGCTGGCGCGCCACCAACCAGATGGCCACGGCAACGCCGAGCAAGCCGCCATGGAAGCTCATGCCGCCTTCCCAGATCCGCAATAGGCTGACCGGGTCTGCCATGGTCTGATCCCATTGATGGGGCAGCTGATAGAAGAGGATGTATCCGATCCGACCGCCAAGAATGACGCCTAAGGTCGCGTAAAAGAGCAGGTCGTCGATATCATCATTATCCACGGGGCTTTTGCCGCCCCAAAGAGCCGGACGTTTCGAGAGCGCTAACGCGTAGCGCCAGCCAATCAGCAAGCCGCCGATGTAAGCCAGGGCATACCAACGGATTGGGAATTTCCCGAGCCCTAAAAATCCGAGGTCGATCTGGAACAGCGCAGGCGAGAACTCCGGGAAGCTCATGGCGGATATGGCTAGAAGACTCATGCGGCGGTCTTTCCTGTCGGCATTTTGTTTCCCATCTGCTACGGACAAATGGTAACAGGTTCAAGACGCGCAAGGGAGTCGTCACATGTCCGCTAAGAGCCCTATCCTAGATGATCTCGCAGGGTTGATGACCGGTGCAATGGGCGCAGCGCGCGCCGCCGGTGAAGAAGTGAAAACGGCTGGTGAGTCTCGCATTCGAGCGATGATTGCCGATATGGACTTGGCCAGCCGCGAAGAGGTCGAAGCGCTAAAAGCGATCGCTGTCCAAGCGCTTGAGCGTGTTGAAGAGCTTGAGAAGCGTTTGGAAAAGCTAGAGAAATAAAACTCTCCACTGCTTTTTAACCAAGACTCTTGCGCGATGAGTCGGGCATGAGTAGCCTGACCCCAAGGCAAGAATGCCTCATTGATTCGGAAGGGGGAGCCCATGAGCCTGTCCGTAGATCGTTCCCAGACAATGGAAATCGATGCACTTGAGCTTGTCGAAAGCTGCTTGACCGAAGCGGGTTGGGAATTTCAGCGCGATGAAGACGACGAAACGCTTCAATGCATCGCGAGCTCTAAATGGGGTGACATGGGCGGCATGTTTGCGAACCGCCGCGAACCCCCAGCCATGCACTTTTCGATCACGCTCGACGTAAAACCGACCGAGACGCGCCGTCAGGCGATCGCTGAACTGGTGATGATGGCGAATGAGCGTCTTTGGCTCGGACACTTCGATTATTGGGCCGAAGAAGGCGTGATCATTTTCCGCCACGCCTTGCCCATGCTGGACCGGGTTGAGCCTGACACAGGCGAAGTTCGCGCCGTTATGGCCGCGGGCCTGGACGCGGTGAACATGTTCGTCCCGGCGTTCAATTTCGTCATCTGGGCCGGCAAGACACCCCGCGAAGCGCTCGAGGCAGCTCTGTTCGAAACTGCTGGCGAAGCGTAAACCGCTCGGCTAAACCCCTCGTCCAGACCGTCAAAGACGAGGACGAGCATGACAGACACACACATCACTCTTGTCGGCGCAGGCCGTATGGGTTCAGCTCTAGCAGGTGGTTGGCTGAAAGCTGGGCATGACGGCAATATCGATATTGTTGATCCGACGCCCGCAGAGATTGTTCAGACCTGGACGACCGAGAAGCGCGTTCGCCTCAATCCTGATCCTACAGCGTCCGATAT
>JBCBGS010000009.1:20723-38569 GCA_038526515.1 Pseudomonadota bacterium
CTGGTCGTTGCCGTCAAACCGCAAGTGTTTGGTCAGTTAGCAGAAGAGATCGCCACCCGAGTGGGCCCGGATACACGGGTCCTGTCGATCATGGCTGGCGTGACTTTGGAAACGCTTGAAGCCAAGCTCGGAACGTCGAATGTCGCACGTGCGATGCCGAACACGCCAGGACTGGTCGGCAAGGGTGTCACAATCCTCTGCACCAAGCCAGAGACGACCGAAAGTGCCATCTCTGAACTCAAGGCGCTGTTGGAGCCGCTCGGTCAGGTTGAAGGTCCCATCGGCGAAGACCTCCTCCCTGCAGCGACCGCGGTGTCCGGATGCGGCCCGGCTTATGGCTTCCTGCTCGCCGAAGTCATGGCGGCGGCAGGCGTCGCGCATGGTCTCGACCCGGCGCTATCTATGCGGCTGGCACGCAAGACCGTCGAGGGCGCGGGCGCGCTGATGGAGGGCGCGGATGAAGATGCGGCGACCTTGCGCAAGAATGTTACCTCCCCGAACGGAGTGACGCAGGCGGCGCTTGAAGTCTTGATGTCGCCCGAAGCCATGCCATCTATCTTCGAGAAAGCCATCGGGGCGGCCATTGCCCGCGACATCGCGCTCTCGAAGGAGACTGAATGACCCAAGACGAGATCATCGAAGCTGGCATCAAAGCGGCGCTGAAGCTCGCGGAGACAGGAAAGTGGGGCGATCTAACGCTCGCGCAAATCGCCGAGGAAGCGGGCTTAACGCTGAAAGACTTCCACGGAGTTGCGGATAAGGATGATCTCTCTGCGAGGGTTGAGAAAGTCTTCGATGCTGGGATGAGTTCAGAACCGGTCGACGCGGATGAGACGGCCCGTACCCGTCTGTTCGATGTCATTATGCTGCGCTTCGAAACTATGGAAGATGTTCGCGATGGCGCGATGTCTTATTTGCGGTGGCGAGATCGATCAATCGATGGCTTGGCGCTTCGTCTCAAGGCGCGGGCGCAAACCGCCAAATGGGCCCTGGCGTGTGCGGGATTGGATGGATCAAGCTCGATCCCACGCGGCGTTCAGATTGCAGCCTTAGGCTGGGCGATCTCACAGGCTGAACGTGCCTGGCGCCAGGAAACGAGCGCAGATCTGAGCCGGACGATGGCGGCCTTGGATGCAGAACTCATCAAAATCGAAGAACGCGCGGCGTGGATCAAAAACCGCGGTCGTAAGCCGACGTCTGACGCGCCTGCCGAAGAAGAGGCCTAGTAGGGCAGTCTCAACCGAACGCGAAGCCCGCCCAGCGGGCTGTCCTCTAATCGAATGTCCCCGCCATGGGCGCGGGCGAAATCGCGAGCTAACGTGAGACCAAGTCCAGTGCCAGCAACGTTCTGCGAGCGTGCATCGTCGAGACGGTGGAACGGACGAAACGCATCTTCGCGTTGGTCGGCTGGGATGCCTGGGCCATCATCATCGAGTAGGATCTCCGCCATGCGCGGGCCCTTGATCAGCCGAACCTCGCAGCGCGTGCCATAACCGACGCCATTTGCCATCAGATTGGTCAGGGTGCGGGTCAGCGCCATCCGGCGCACGGTGACTGAGATCTCGTTCGCTTCAATAACTCTTGCGCCGTCGATACGTTCCGCGACAGTGCGCGTGATATGATCGAGGCGAAGCGACTCTGCCCGCTCGCCTTCTTCGCCGCTCGCAAAGGCGAGGTATTCATCCAGCATTTTGGACATGTCATCGAGATCAGCTCGCGCGCCGGTGATCTCTTCTGATTGCTCCATCATAGCGAGTTGGAGCTTAAGGCGGGTGAGGGGAGTGCGAAGATCGTGGCTGACCCCGGCGAGCATGGCAGTCCTTTGATCGGTAAAGGCCATCAAACGGGCGCGCATGTCGGTCACCGCGCGCGCGGCATCTCTAATCTCTGTGGCCCCACTTGGCCGGAAGCCAGGTACGTCGCGCCCACGCCCGAACGCTTTAGCAGCCTCGGTCAGTCGCAGAATGGAGCGCACCTGATTTCGCAGGAATGCGAAGGCAAGGCCCAGCATGATGAGGGCGCCGAATAGGACCCAAACGATCGTAAAGTGCGTGTTCGCCGCCAAGGCACGTTTTCGGTCGATCAGGACCCGGACAATGTCCGTCCCAGCTTGAATCCTAAAGTCCAGGACGCGTCCGGTTTGAACCGTTCGGACTTCGACAGGGTGACGGGTTACTGAGGCCAGCTGTCCGCGGAGCACTTTGCTATAGCCAAAGTTCTGTCGCGAGTTTTCGGGCCATTCCATCTCATTTTCATAGGCGCAATCAAATCTCAGACCGAGTTGGTTTTCCACCAAGACTTCGCGTTGCTGACTGTGATCTGGGGCCGCGCAGATATCGACGATCAGACCGACTTCACGCGCGATAGACTGTGACAGCTTCTCATTCACATCGCTGATATGTTCTTGATAATAATAGAGCGAGAAGAACGCGAAAATCGCAACCACTGGCAGAGCTACCAAAGCCGCCAGCCGGGCATAGAGCCCTCGGGGTGTATAATCGCGAAGTCGAAATCCGCTCATCAGACTATGTGTCCAAAACTAACATCATATTGGTTCGGTCCTTATGGACGACTTTATAGCCTTTGCTAAGCAAAAGCGCTTCACAGTCGCGTTCCCAGCGATTGGCATGGCAGGCTTCCATGACAATTGCTTTGGGATGGAGGGTCGCAGGAGCCATATCGAAGAAGGGGAACAGGATCCCGTCCTCGAAGCCCTCGACGTCGATTTTTAACAGATCGAGTTTGTTCGCGCCGCCTGCGTTTAAGAGGTCTTGCATCGGCGTCACAGGAACATTGATCGTTGGATCGCCTTCGCGGACCCGCGCTGAAGCTTGTCCCGCGGCGGTGGGCGGCGTCGATATGGTCAGTTTACCCGGTTGATCTCCGCCAACCGCCGTAGGTTTCAGGACGAGGTTAAGTCGTTGACCGAGGATCGGGTTCAGGTTGAAGTTCGTTTGCAAACGATCGAACATAGCGGGCTGAGGCTCGGCGCAGATCAGCGTTCCCGATTGCATCAGCGAGGCCACAAACAGGCTGAACACTCCTGCATTTCCACCAATGTCTAAAAATACGCCGTTCTCACGGGGCATGTGGGCGCGACAAAAATCGTATTCTTCGCGCGCATATCGTTTTGGGCTCAGAAGCGCTTTGATTTCTGAGTTGTTTCCCGTGTGATACAGTCGGGCGTGCCCGCCGTAGAGGCTAACGTCCAATGGCTGATCGGGATTAAGTCGACGGACGCCTTTCGCCATCAGCTTTCGCAAGCCACCTCGCCCAAAGACTGTGTGGCGGGATAGTCCAATGAGCGCGCTTGAGAGCGGACCAGGGCGATAGTCTGTGGCGTGGTCGTCCATGCTTGTCCTTTAGATCCAAGCCAGCGATTTGGGTAGACTGTGCGTCAGTGCAGATCGTCTTTTAAGATGGCGAGAGCATCTTCTCTCAGAATTTCGGCCATCAAGCCGAAACTATCTGCCATGGGAGAGGTCTTGCGCCAGATCAGAGAAACGCGGCGTTTTACGCTATTGTCTCTGAGGGGGCGTAGCACGAGATCCGCATCGCGCCGCGCTTCGGATAGCGCGTAGATCGCCGGCAAGATTGCCACGCCTGCGCCCGTTGCTGCCATGTGTCGGATCGCATCCAGGCTTGTGCCTGTGAAAACAGAACTCACATCTGCACCTGCGCGTGAGGCGAGATCTCTCACCGAGGCGCTCAGGCGATGGCTTTGGCCGACGCTGAGTATCTCGCTGCCTTTCAGATCAGAAGGGTCGAGTGGGCCAGTGCCAGCCAGGGCGTCATCAGGCGCCGCGCAAACCCAGAGGTGCTCTTCAAACAAGAGTTCACTCGCGAGATCTTTGTGATCCTCTGGCGTTGAAATGATGCAGTCGAGCGTCCCATCAAGCAGTTGCGCGTTTAAGCGGTCCGTCCAATGCTCTTCTACGAGCAGGCGAAGCTGCGGATAGGTGCGGTGTAAGTCCTTCACAACGGGCGGTAACAGGTACGGTCCAACGGAGGGAAGGACGCCCAGTCGAATGCGTCCCGAGAGCGTATTGCTACCTGTCTTCATAGACGCTTTCAGGTCTTCCACGTCCCGCAGGATCAAGCGGGCACGGCGCACGAACTCTTCTCCATGCGGGGTCATGAGCGCACCATTCCGTCCCCGCTCAAAGAGTTGCACGTCGAGTTGTTGTTCAACGTCCGCGATTTGAGAGGAGAGGCTTGGTTGGCTTACGTGGAGGCGTTTCGCGGCTTCGTGAAACCGGCCGGTTTCGGAAACCGCAACAATGTACTGAAGCTGTCTAAGTGTGGGCCGCATGTTTGGTAGCCTTAGTCTATCAATATAGAAGTTTCTTTAGATTTGAATTATCGCCGAGGTCAACTAAATTCGGAGTCATCATAACAAGAAGGATACGATCATGTTTCGTACTCAACCCAGTGTCTCCTCCCAAGCCAGTGAGCTTAACGCGACCTTTGTTCCGTCTGAGCTTGCCGTAAACGAAATCAATCACGCGGATAGTTTTGTAACGTTGGAGCCGACTCCTAAACACGAGTCTCGACGTGGCTGGCGTCGCCGCCGGATCAAGCGTGGCAAAAGCTAGAACGTCAGATGCCAGAGATTGATCGTTGGGAGAATGAAGGCGGCCAAATTGCGCACACCAAGCCTCTCGTGCGGATTAAAGCCTTGCGGCGCCGGCATCTGCAGCTCGATCGGCAATTGGACAGGGAGCTAAATCGTCCCCGTCCGTGCTCTATTGAATTGCAGAGACTTCGCCGCGAGAAGCTCTATCTGAAAGATGAGATTTTCCAGATTTCGGGTTAGCCGCCCGTTTTTTCCAAGGCCCGCTGAAAAGCGGGTCTTGCTGTATTCCGGGCAAGATAAGCGGCAAGATTTGGATAAGGCCCAATTTCGCCAAGCCGCTCGGCCATTTGCGCGATGTAGGTTGTGCCAATATCGGGCGCTGTGAAGCGATCGCCCATGACGAACTCACGATCCGATAGGCGCTCTTCCAAATATCCAAGTTGAAGCGCCACTTCTCCGGAGGCAAACATGTCGAACACAGCAGGCTTGTCTTCCATCCGGCTCAGTAAGAGTTTCATGAGCAGCGGCGCGAATGCCGAGGCTTCAGAATACATCAGCCATTGGTTCCACTCGCCTTTGGCCTTCGGGTCTGAGCCTGGTCCGAGTTTATTCTCCGGATCGAACTTATCGAGCAAGTAAAGCGCGATCGCGCCTGACTCGGCCAGAATAAAACCATCATCTTCGATCACCGGTGATTTGCCGAGCGGATGCGCGTTTTTGAGCTCTGGCGGAGCCCGGCCCATTTCATTGCGGATATAGATTTCGAGCTCATACGGTGCGCCAAGCTCTTCGAGCAGCCAAACCGTGAAGACGGAACGTCCCACGCGGAGATGGTGAACTTTTAACATGAGGATCCCTTCGGTCAGTCTGGCATAAGACGATAACCGATACCGCGTACGGTTTGGATGTGAATGGGGTTCCTCGGGTCAGGTTCGATTTTCTTCCGCAATCGAGTGACTTGCACGTCGATGCTGCGTTCGGTGCCATTCGATGTTTGCGCGGCGAGCGCCTCGCGAGACACCGGTTCGCCAGGGTTCTTGGAGAGGATCGTGAGCAGCTGGTGCTCACTATCGGTCAGCCGAATATTCCCGCTTGGGCCGGTCAATAGACCCTTCGCTGGTTCAAACACCAAGCCTGACATTTCGATTTCGGTCGGCGGCGGTTCGATGTGGCTGCGCTTAAGGATCGCCGCCGTTCGGAGCGCCAACTCTTCAGGTTCAAAAGGTTTTGGAAGATAGTCATCCGCCCCGAGGCGAAGCCCTTCGATCCGATCGCTGGCTTGGCCGCGTGCCGTCAGAAGCAAGACCGGGGTCTCGTTGCCTTCATCCCGCAGGGCTTTCAGCAGGCTGAGCCCATCCTCGCCTGGCATCATGATGTCGAAAATTGCCAGATCGAAACTGAATGTTTGAAACAGCTTTCGCGCTGCCGCCGCATCCGCTGCCGTGGTGACAGAATGCCCGCGCCGCGACAGGTATTGCTTCAGCAGATCTCGGATCCGGTCATCATCATCGACAATGAGAAGGTGCGACTCGGTGCTCATATGAGGGCCTCCAGCACACTGCGAGCGCCGCCGACCGCGCCAGACCCTGCGGCTCGATAGGCCTGACGCAACCGGTCTCGCATCGCGATCGTGGCCGGGTCGGTGACCCGTTTGCCTTCATGGCTCAAATACAGTTTTCGTGTCCGCCGATCACCTTGCGCGCTCTGCCGCCGCTCCAGAAAGCCACGTTTCTCCAGATCTGCGATGATCCTCGCAAAGGTCGGCGTTGTGGCATCAAGTTGATCGCGCAGCGTGTTCACCGTCTGCCCGGGTTGGAAGCGTACCGTGATCAGGACGCGCGCCGCCAAGTTTGGAAGAGAAAAGTCGCGGGCAATCTCGCTCGACGCTTTCATCAAAGCTCGCTCACCGGCCAGGAGCAATGCAATTCCGTAATCCAGCTCTTCGTCTCTTAAGAAGAGTCGGGGGTCGAAACCCGGAGCATTCGCGCGTATTTGGTTGACATCCACCATGGTGATCTGAGAATGCCCGTGAATTGGGTAAAAGTGCAAGACAGGAAAAGAGAATGGCAGACCAAGCCTATGATGATCGTGACGGCTATATCTGGATGGACGGACAGTTCGTCCCTTGGCGCGACACGAAAGTCCACGTGCTGACACATGCTATGCACTATGCGTCTTGCGTGTTTGAAGGCGAGCGCGCCTATGGCGGCGTTATCTATGCCTCGCGTCGCCATTCTGAGCGTCTCGCCAACTCTGCAAAGATTATGGGGTTTGAGCTCCCTGTGAGCGTGGATGAGCTTGAGTCCATCAAAGCTGAAACGCTGGCAAAGTCCGGGCTTGAAAATGCTTATGTTCGGGCGTTTGCCTGGCGCGGAAGCGAGATGATGGGGGTTTCTGCGCAGAGCAATTCGATCCACTTGGCGGTCGCGGTTTGGGCCTGGGGCGACTATTTCGCTGATAAGATGAAAGGCATTCGGATGACGCATGCGATGTATCGCCGTCCGGATCCGCTCACGGCGCCCTGCCATGCTAAAGCGGCAGGCCTTTATATGATCTGTACGCTGTCAAAGCATGCGGCTGAAAATGAAGGTTATGCGGACGCGCTCATGCTCGATTATCGCGGTCAGGTCGCCGAAGCGACGGGGGCGAACATCTTCTTCATGCGTGACGGCGCCATTCACACGCCAACGCCGGATTGTTTCTTGAACGGCATCACACGCCAGACGGCGATCAAGCTCGCCAAAGCGCGCCAGATTGAAGTGGTAGAGCGGGTGATCATGCCGGATGAGCTCTCAACTTTTGACGAGTGTTTCATCACTGGGTCCGCCGCGGAGATCACGCCGGTGGCGGAGATCGGCGAACACACGTTCAAGCCAGGCAATATGTCCGAAGCGCTCGTGAACGATTATGCCGACTTGGTTTATCGCCGCATCGACTTGCCGGAATAAGGCTCTCCATAAGCCGCTGCTCAAATGTGGGGCAGCGATGCTTACAGGTGTGTCACGTTTACCACGAATTCAGCGGATTTTCGCCGGATGAGCGAGTTTCATTGGACTGTGCACCCTTAGTCTCTCTAGTAGTATTACAGGAGTAAATTTGCTAACAAGAGAGGGTACCCCATGCGGAGAGGGCATAAAAATCCTACCTTGAAAAAGGTGCTAATTTCCAGCGCTGCTCTGGCGACAGCCGCCAGCACGTTGGTTTTGTCGGCAACGGCACAGGAAGAAACAGACGAAGAAGCGGCGGTCCAAGAGACCATCGTTATCACAGGGTCTCGCATCCCAACGGATCCGAACCTGGCATCTTCGACGCCGGTGCAGTCGATTGACGAAGCCGACATCCGCCTATCGGGGGAGCTGAACCTTGCCGACGTCGTGAACGATATTCCGGCTCTCGTTTCCTCTTTCACAGGTGCGAACACACTTACTGACGGATTTGCAGACGTTGATCCAGGCGCGAACATCCTCAACCTTCGTGGTCTGGGCGGTGAGCGGACACTGACGCTCGTCAACGGCCGCCGTCACGTTGCTGGCTTCCGCGGTACCCAAGCGGTTGATATCGGGACCATCCCACGAGCGCTGGTCGAAAGCGTGGAAGTCACCACGGGCGGTGCATCAGCTGTTTATGGTGCTGACGCTGTGACCGGTGTTGTGAACTTCATCTTGAAAGATGATTTTGAAGGCATGCAGTTGGATGCTCGCGCTGGTATTTCCGGCGAGCAAGACGCAGAAAACTTTGCAGTTGATTTGGTCTGGGGCCAAAACTTCCACGAGGACCGCGGTAATGTGGTCGTTGCTTTCACGGTGGAAAAAGACTCTGGGATCACGCACGGTGACCGCGATTGGTCGCGCGACAACGGCATCGATACCACCCAAACAAACCCAGCGACTTTGACTGATCCAAACGCTCCATCACGCGCCGTGATCGCAGACCCACGGTTCTGGCTGACCTCGCAAGAGGGTTCGATTGCGCCAGGTTTCGGTGGTCGTGACGTCACTTATGTTGACTTGAACGGTAACGGAATCGCTGACTGTCAGGAATCCGAAGGCGGCCGCGTAGGCTTCCTGGCTGGATGTTGGTTGACCAACCCAGACGGCACAGCGCGCGTGAACCAAGACGGCGTTGTCTTGAACGGTCTTTGGGGCATTGGCGGCGACGGTGGCCGGTTGAACTTCAATCGTGACTCACTCTACCCGGCGACAGATCGCTTCGTTCTGAACATCAACTCCAACTATGATCTTTCAGACAAAGTCTCGCTTTTCTTCGAAGGGAAGTATGTCCACGCTGAGTCCGAAACCTTTGGTGAGCAAGACTCGTTCTACGACACATTGGCGATCCTTCCGGACAACCCATTCATTCCAAGCGAGTTGCAATCTGTAGCAGATACAGTTGGCTATCTCTTGCTGACGCAAGATCCACTGGATTGGAGCGACAACAATCCGTTCACCTACACCCGTGAAACGTTCCGCGTTGTTGGTGGTGTAGAATGGGAATTTGCTGACGGCCACTTTGCTGAGTTCTCGATCAATCATGGTCGATTCAAGAACACCTCTGAAGAAACTGGCCTCTATCTCGACCGCGTCTTTGCGGCGATCGACACGACGACTGACGCCAATGGCAACGTCGTCTGTCGTTCAGACATCGATCCAACCGCGGCCTATAGCATTGACTATTTCACAGCCGGCAATGGCTTTGCCGATGGTGGATTTAGCTCAAACCGCTTCTACTCATTCACGCCAGGCGACGGTCAGTGTCAGCCGCTCAACCCATTCGGGACCTATTCAGCGAGCGCGGCTGCCCAAGACTTCGTAACCTCTCAGCTCAAAGACACACTCGAGCTTGAGCAGACTGTGATCTCTGCGATCGCAACAGGTGAGTTTGAAGTTCTGGACGTACTGCTCGATGGACCAATCGGTTACGCCGCAGGTTTCGAATGGCGCGAAGAAACCAGTGAAAACACGCTCGACGATCTAACCCTCGGTATCCTACCGCAGGGCACATCCTTCACGCCAGGCGTGCAGGTGAGTGAAGTCGATCCATTCCTATTCTCGTTCACAGATATCGATAACTCTCAGCAATTTAACACCTCTGGTAGTTATGACGTGGCCGATCTCTTCGCTGAGATCCGCTTGCCAGTCTTCCGCGATCGTCCGTTCGCGAAAGAGCTGAGCTTGGACGGCGCGATCCGTCTCGCTGACTACTCAACACTCGGCGAAGCAACGACATGGAAAGTGGGCGGTACATATGCGCCGGTCGCGGACCTAAGCTTCCGGGCGACTTATTCTGAGGCGGTGCGCGCGCCGAACATCTCAGAGCTGTTCGATCCTCAGCTTCCAATCAACGTCAACGCAACCGCGGATCCTTGTGATCCATCGAATGTTGGAAACGGTTCTGCGGTTCGTGAGGCGAACTGTATCGCAGGTCTCCAAGCCGCTGGCGTCCCATTGGCAGAGATTGTTGACGGTGCAGGCAACTACATTTGGACCAACCCTCTGACCGCCCGTTTCTCTGGTGTGTCTGGCGGTAATCCAAATCTGGATGTTGAAACTGCTGAAACGCTGACAATTGGTGCCGTCTTCCAGCCAAGCTTCATCGAAGGCTTGAGCGTGACAGTCGACTACTGGGATATCGTTATCGATGATGCGATCCAGGCCGTTGCGTCTGGCGACATCCTTGATGGCTGCCATGACTCAGACAGCTTCCCGAACCTCGACTTCTGCGGCCTGTTCACACGTCGCGGCGATGGTGGTCTGAACTTCCTGGAATCAGGTCAGATCAACTTCGCGAAGCTCGAAGCGTCTGGTTATGACGTATCGGTCAACTACTCGTTCGATTATGGTCCGAACACATTCACCGCAGGCATTGTCGGGTCTCAGCAAGAGAAACTGAACCAGTTCTTCAACCCGCTAGATCCAACAGATTTCGATCCTGAACTGCAAGAAATCCAACTACCAGAGTATTCAGGCAATCTGTCGCTCGGTTGGGAACGTGGACCAATCTCTGTTGGCTTCCAGACCAACTATCAGAGCAAGCAATCGGTTGATGAGATCGAAGATGTTTTGGGTCTGAACGGCAATGCTGACATTTACGGCGCAGATGGTTTCTTCGACGAGACCTATATCTACGACGTCAATGCGAGCTACGAGTATAGCGAATCGCTGACAATCTACGGCGGCGTCAACAACCTGACAGATGTCGAGCCATTCTCGACACAGTTCGCATGGCCAGTTGACCCACGTGGTCGCTTCTTCTTCTTGGGCGTCACCTACAAGCAGTAGTTCAACGTTTAAGATGCTAAAATTGGAATGCGGAGGCGAAAGTCTCCGCATTTCTTGTTAAGGGGGTGGCATGTCGACCTCAGGCTCCGTTCAGTCGCAAATTTCATCCGCCCGCGAGCTTGCACAGAGCGGTGACCTGCCGGCTGCGATCGCGATCCTTGAAAAGGTGCTCGGCGATCATCCCGAGCTGTTCCAAGCCCGATTGCTGCTGGGAAAATACCTCTTTGAAGCGCAAGACTACGCCAAGGCAGTCGAGCAAGTTCATATCTCGGAATCCTACGATCCGCTTGCCCAAGACTTTGGCCAAATTCAACAGCACATGCAAAACCGGTCTTTTGGGGCGGCGGAACGTGTTGCGCGGCAAATGCTGTCTAAGGTTCCCGGTCACCCTCGCGCCGTTTTCACAATCGCGCATGTTGCAGGTTTGAAGAATTATCCTGAGGGCCAAGTTGCGGCGCTGAAACACGGTCTCGACGTTTCGCCCGCCAATCTGACATTGCGTAATCTCTTGGTCGGCGCCTTAGATCAAGTCGGCGATTATAATGGCGCCATGCAAGCGGCGCGGACCCTGGTAAGAACGGAAGAGACATTCGAAAGTCTATGGGTGTTGGTGAATATTTTGTTGCGGCATGCGCAGCACGCGGACTTGCTGGCGGTCTGTGATAGAGCCGAGAAGCTCAGCGGCGGTGATCCCCAAAAGCTGAGTGAAATCGAGATTGTTCGAGGGCAAACGCTACGCGTTCTTGGTCGGCGCGAAGAGAGTATTGCGGCGTACCGAAAGGGACTGGAGTTCAATCGGAATAATGCGGGTGCCTGGTGGGCGCTGGCAGATATGAAAACGTTTGATTTTGAGGGCGGGGACCGAACCGAAATTGAGCGACTTTTGAATGTCCCGGAGCTTTCATCATCGATGAAAAGTGTTGGCGCGTTTGCCTTGGCGAAGGCCAGCGAAGCGAAAGGTGATTGGGATGCAAGCATGGCGCTGTATCATCAAGCCAACCGTCTCAGCACCAGCAAACAGTTTGATCCTACGCTGCTCAAACGAGAGATTGATGCGCGCGTGCAAGCGTTCGACCAGGAGGCCTTGAAACGACAGGCGCGCGTGCCGGAAACGGGACCCACGCCTATATTCATTCTGGGCCTACCGCGCTCTGGTTCCACATTGATTGAGCAGATCTTGGCGAGCCACTCGCAAATCGAGGGAACCATTGAGCAACCGACCTTTCCAAGCATTGCGCGCAAAGCCAATGTTCGGTGCGCGATCGATTTTAAGGGCGATTTGATGCGGAACGCCCGCGATCTCCCTGAAGACGCGCTGTTCGAGCTCGGTCAAGCCTATATTGAAGATGGTGCGTTATATCGGTCAGAGGGCGCGGCTTACTTCACGGATAAGCTGCCATTCAATTATCGCCACATTGGTTTGATCCACAAAGTTTTGCCCCATGCGGTGATCATTGATGCGCGGCGGAACCCAATGGATTGTGGGTTTAGCCTCTACCGCCAGCATTTTCCGTCGGGCGTCGATTTCAGTTATGACCTTCGTCATATCGGAGCGTTCTACAACTCCTATCTATCGCTAATGGATCATTGGCACGCTGTACTACCGGGGTGCGTTTTGACGCTCCAACATGAGGACTTGGTCCGAGCGCCTGAAGAAACAATTCGGACATTGCTCCAACATGTTGGCGTTGCATTTGAAGACAATTGTCTACGGTTTCATCAAACTGAACGCGCGGTTCGAACGGCAAGCAGCGAACAGGTTCGACAGCCCATCAATTCCAAAGGCATTGGAACCTGGCGCAAAGTTGAAGCGCATTTAGAGCCTCTGCGCGACAGTTTGGGTCCGGTCACACTGAAGCGTTTTGAGGACAGTCTTAGTCTCTAACTGCCGATCTCGTTCAAGTAGACCACGCCGTCCTTCATCACGAAATCAACGTCTTGGAGCTCTTTGATGTCCGAGAGTGGGTCGCCGATCACAGCGATCATATCTGCTGCCTTGCCGACTGTGATGGAGCCGATTTCGTCTTCCAATCCGAACAGGGTCGCATTGCTGATCGTCGCGGTTTGAATGGCTTGCATTGGCGACATGCCCCATTCGACCATTTTCGGGAATTGCCTTGCATTTGTGCCGTGGGGGTAAACGCCAGCATCGCTTCCGAACGCCATATTGGCGCCAGCTTTCACCGCGGCCTGGAAGCGCTCCCGTTGCAAACGGCCAACCATGCGCTCTTTGGCGAGAGACTCTTCGAGAATACCCGCGGCTTCGCCCTCTGACAGGATATAATCGGAGACATAGATATCCATGGATAGATAAGTGCCTTGTTCAATCGCAAGGGCGATGCCTTCGTCTGTGATCATGCTGGCATGCTCAACGGAATCGACCCCCGCCTCGAGCGCGGATTGAATGCCGCGCGGACCGTGTGCATGGACAGCGACTTTCAGATCCAGCAGGCGCGCTTCGTCGACAATCGCCTTCATCTCTTCGAGTGAATATTGCTGCGCATTGATCGAGGTGTTGGGCGATAGCACGCCGCCCGTACCGCAGAATTTGATCACGCGCGCACCGTATTTCTTGTTTTCGCGGACCTTTTGCCGAACTTCCCAAGGACCGTCCGCGCGACCCCCGGTTTTGCGCTGAGCCTCATACGGGAGCAGCGTTGCGTCGCCGCAATGCCCGCCTGTAATACCAATTGATTGGCCCGCTCCAATGATGCGAGGACCAACAATCTCACCTTCATTGATGGCTTTCATCAGATCGATGTCTGTGAAGCCAGGCGCGCCAAGGTTTCGAACGGTTGTGAACCCGGCAAGCAGCGTGGTCTCGGCGTTTACGACACCGCTAATGGCGGCGCGGGAGGTGGAGCGTGTAAGGCGTCTGAATCCGTGGACATTGGCGCCTGAGGTTAGATGGACGTGACTATCGGACAGGCCCGGCATCAGGGTGGCACCCGCCATTTCGATCTCTGTCCACTCACCATCTGGCAGGCGTCGCTCGGGTCCGACATAAGCGATTTTGCCGTCCTGAACGGCCACCACATGGCCGCGGACTTTTTTGCCATCAATGACGTCGATAATGTCGGCGCCTTTGAGGACTGTTCCAGTTTCCGCGGTTGCAACAGCGGATGTCATCACCGTCGCCAAAGCAGCAACGAGCCAGCTTTTGAAAATCATGATGAGCTCCCAATCTCAACAAAGATTATTGTTGCCGTAAGGCATAGGGCCAATCTCTAATTTGGCAACGCTTCCAGGGGCACATAGTCGAGATCAAAGCCAAAATTACGAGGACTGACGACTTTCAAGGCAGCCTCTGTCCGGTAGAAAGCAGGGCATCCAATCGCAAACACCGCGACACGCTGCCCATATCGAAGTCGCTCTGCATTGATTGGCTCAGAGGTCTCATAGTCGACGATAACAATCAGGTCGGGAACAGACGCCAAGACCTGATCCCCGCGACGCGCCATCAGGTACTCATTCTTGATATCGATTTCCACGGGGGCGTTCGCCTGATCAAAGGCTTCGATAACGGTGTTGCCGACATCAAAGCCCCCAACGATACGGGTTGATTTATCGATAACTTTGCCCGTGTGCACGAGGCGACATTCTCCGTAAATCGAGTCCGAAAACAGATCTTGGAGCGGCGCTAACAGAGCTGGCGCTTGGCCTCTATTCTCCCGCAGGAACGTGCCCAGATTGAGCGCGAAACTGACGGTCCCCGGAATCAAAGCGTCCCGCAAGGTGGCGCCGAACATGCCATGTTCCACGGTTGTGATCATACCGCCCGAACTCATCGCCAGAGCCCGAATATGGCGCTCATAGACGTCAGTGCCTTTGGTCGTGAACAGGGTTACGTTCCTAGCGTAATCACAAGCGAGGGCCGGCGTCGATGGGATGCCGCGAATGGCATAGGTCATCATCTGCGCTTCCGGCAGCGCGCGTCCCATGCCATCGCCGTCGACCACGGGAATGCCGCGGCTGGCGGCGGCCATGATCGGGATCAGAGAGTTGCCGCCGCCAATCTCAAAGGAAATAACCGCGTCTAGAGGGCGCCCCATCTGTTTTTCAAACGCTTCCAGCGCGATGAGCGCTTCATCATCGGACGGTAAGAGTTCCAAACTGACCGTGGGCGCTCCGACGTTTCCGATGGCAGCCAAAAAGGCCTCGTCGGGGACGTTGTCTGGATGAAGCAAGTCGACGGGGCCCGTCCGTTTTAGAACCTCCTTTGTGAGGAGCAGCGGAACATATGGATCGCCGCCGCCACCTGTGGCGAGGAAGACAGAGCCTAAGGCGAGATCATCTAAATCGTCTGCATGCAGTTTCATGATCTTGCTCCTGCCGTTTCGAAGGCGAGGTCACCAATGACTTTGACGCGAACCCGCATCGTCTCCTGACCCATATAAGGAACCTCTGTTTCTTCGATGTCGACGACGCGCAGGCTGTCTTGCTGGGCACCCGAATCTGTCGCGCGGAGTTCAGCTTCGCGGGTCAGTTCCGCAATCGCGTCTTCTCTTGCGATTGCTTGGTAAGAAACGATCTTCTCGCTCTCTCCGCCGACTTGCGCAATCGCAGCGCCGATCGCATTCGCCACACCAGCATGTTCGGGGCGGAGCACGTTACTCGCTGCTTTAAGATCGCCCGTCACAAGCACGGAACCACCGCCAACCAAGATGACGGGCATTTGGATCGCGCCCGGCTTCATCATATCGATGCCGCGATCCAGAATGGTGAGCATCTTCTTCCGGGCCGTTTCGACAAGGTCTCGAGATAGGTGGCTGACCGCGTTCGCGTCGCCGATTTTTTCGTGTCCACTTGCGACGACGATATCGGTTGCGGTAAGCGTTTTCCCACCAAAGACGAGGCCTGCGCTGGTTAAGCGATGTCCAACCGATTGCGGGCCTAAAGTTTCCCCATCTTCGCTGACCAAACTGCCGCCGCCAAGACCGATTGCTTGGATGTCGGGCATCCGGAAATTGGTGCGCACACCGCCGACTTTAATGACCGAGTTGGACTCGCGCGGAAAACCTGCTTGCAGGACCCCGATATCCGACGTGGTGCCGCCAATATCGACGACGATCGCATCTTCTAACCCGGTCAGAAGCATGGCGCCGCGCAGCGAATTGGTGGGGCCGGATGCAAAGGTGAGCGCAGGGAAGGCGCGAACAAAGTCGGCATTCATCAGCGTTCCATCATTCTGACTAATGAAAATCGGGCAATTGAGATTGCGTTGGCGCAGGGCCGATAGGAAAGCCGATACAACCGTATCCGCGAACTGTAGAAGCGTCGCGTTCAGTATCGCAGCATTCTCTCGTTCCATCAGGCCGAGCCTGCCAAAGCTCTGGGAACAGGTAATATGCGCGTCTGGTATCGCGGCCCGAATTCGCTCTGCCACGAGGTCTTCGGGGTCGGCATTCATTGGCGAGAAGGCCGAAGAGACCGCGAAGTTCTTTAGTCCCTTGGATTTGGCATCTGCGATCGCGCGATCGATTTCGTCCATGTCGAGATCGGCTACTGGCCAACCATCATAGAGATATCCGCCATGCAGCGTGTAGGCATGCCGTCCGACGGCATCGGCGATGTCCTCTGGCCAATCGACCATGGGAGGGAGCCCGCGGCCGGACGGGAGGCAAAGACGAAAAACGCCGGTTTTGGCGAGCTGCCGACGCTCGACAATCGCATTGGTGAACTGGGTCGTTCCGATCATGACTGATTGGATCTGGTTATTCGGCAGCCCGCTATCCGACAGGACGGTGTCGAGTGCGTTCGCCACGCCCTCCATTACATCAGCGCTGGTCAGTACCTTGGTCGATGTGATGACGGTATTGCCGTCCATAATAACGGCATCTGTGTGCGTTCCGCCGACGTCGATTCCTATCCGCATCCTTATCAGTCTCCGGCCTTTTTGCGATCAGTCCAAGTAAGCGCGAGGAAGCTTATCGCCGTGAGCGCGATGGCATCTATAGCGGAGATCCCGCTCGGCGATGGAATCTTGCCCTCAGACATAGCCAATGCAGCGGCGGCCCCAATCGCCCAAGCCGCGAAGGCCTTCGGCGCAAATTTGCGGTTCGAGTCCAATTGCTCAATCCGATAGGCGTCTCGGCGGACCACGACATAGTCGGCGATCACCACCCCCGCGACCGGGATGAAGATAATTGAAAGATAGATCAAAAACTCGACAAAATAGTCGAGCAGGTTGAGCAACGCGGCGCCTGCGCCAAACATCCCGAGACCGACAATCAGGAGGTTTTGGCTGAGTTTAGGAAAGGTCGCTTTGATCGAAAGCACGGTCGAATAGAGGTTGAGGGCATTCAGCACCCAGCTGCCCGTGATTACAATAATGAAGGCGCCGAGGCCCAGTCCGAACTGAAGCATGATCTCGAGAATGTCACTCGACCCTGTCGCGCCGCTGGCCAGGCTTGCTGCCGCCATCACCAGGAGCTGGACGACCATATAGGAGACAAAAGTGACCCCGATGGCGCCGCGCCAGGATCGGACAAATCTTGTAATGTCGGGGAGGATAATGGCACCAATAATAATCGCGCCAACAATTGCTGAGATGCCCTGACCGATGGACAGCGTTGTTTCTTTTTCGGCAGCCATAATCTCCGGTAAGGACTGCAGATTGAGCGCGCTGTAGGTCAAGATCAGCGTGACGATCGCTAGAACAGGGACCATCAAAGTCGCGAGCAAATTAATCGCTCTGAACCCCGCAAAGGTTATGCCCGTCATGCAGGCGGCAGCGATCAAAGACAGCACCAAGTTAGAGGGAGAACCCCCAAACAGCGTCGTGCAGAGACCCGACACGGCGTCCGCGAACAAATTGATATTGATGCCAAACCAACCAAGCAAGGAGACTGCGAAAGCGACGTTCACGACCCCCGCGCCATGATCGCCAAATGCGATACGGGTCAGCAAATAGGAGCTCATTCGCGTTTCAGAGCCGATCCCGCCCATGGCTGAGCCGATCGCGAAGATCATCAGTGAACCAATCAGGAGCG
>JBCBGS010000010.1:0-36287 GCA_038526515.1 Pseudomonadota bacterium
GCCTTTTAGGCCCCAAACGAGCGCTCATTTTTGAACTTTCAACCGCGATTTTGATTGGGATTTTCCAACTCTCAATCACTCAAGATGCCCTTCTATTTGGCCTAATCC
Source organism: Pseudomonadota bacterium (assembly GCA_038526515.1). Classification (GTDB taxonomy): domain Bacteria; phylum Pseudomonadota; class Alphaproteobacteria; order Caulobacterales; family Hyphomonadaceae; genus Henriciella. Next base: position 109 of record JBCBGS010000010.1, read on the forward strand.
CAGGGGATCAGATTATTTGGGAAGGAGGGATCTTTCAGACCCTCTCTGATATCTCTTATCTGGTGGCCGTAATTCCGGCGGCAATCTTTCTCGTCGCGACAATTTCTTCTAGCCGATACATGCTCTTGCATGTTTCACCTCCTGAGAAAGTCGGTGAGTTTTTCGGGTTCTACGCGATGGCAGGCAGCGTGACGGTTTGGCTTGGACCGGGTTCGGTTGCCTTGGTGACCTGGCTTACAGACGACCTGCGCATCGGGTTCACCCCGGTCCTGGTTTTGTTGCTGACAGGTTTAGTCATCCTCTCAACTGTGAGAGCCGATAAAACCCCAGAGCATATGAAGCCTAATCCAACCTATTAAGGGTTGGCGTAGGCGCACGAGAACGATCCGTCAGACCGGTCACGCGTGATCTCGTCGACGCGACGTGGACGCAAATAGAATGTATCGGACAGCTCTTTGGATGAGCTGAAGAAATAGCCGATGTTCGAGTTATAATCATAAGCGATTTCGGCCATGATCAGGGTCCCGTCTTCGGGGATCAGGTTCGCCGGAATGGTGATTTCCTGGTCATCGGCATACGGTGCGAGATTACAGCCATCACTCCAGGCGACTTTGGCATCGCCGTCGTCTTCGTACAGGCTTGTGACACGAATGCGTGCCCCCATCATATCGTTCGGCTGCATGACCATGCGAGATGCCTCGATAATGTCTGATAGCTCGTCATTGCTGACGGAGGAGGCGCGCGACGTCAGATCGCCAAGCGCCGCTGTTGCCCCGGTAACCTTCCGGTCCAGCGTCATCATGATGGAGAGCTCGATACAGCCAAAGTAAATGATCGCCATCAGAGGCGCGATGAGCGCGAACTCCACCGCTGAAATACCATCCTCGGATTTAGCGAGGCTTCGTTTGCGAGACAAAGAGAGACCAAACATCATATCTATCCTTAAGTTCCCGTAGCGCTGGAATTTCCGAACGGCTCGTTCCGGAAGGCGATGGTTGCCTGCAAGAGGCGGCGACTACCGCTCATATTGGCAAGGGGGGCACTCATGACGGGGATGAGCAGGTCCCATTCGTAGAAGACACGGACCACAACGATTTGGTTTTGCGCGCCGGGGCTGAAACCAAAAGACCCGGTGGCGAGATCGCCCGTCGCTGGATCAATTGGATCTGGATTGCCGGTGCTGGCAAAATCAGCAAACGTCTGCACGTCCAATTGAAGTTTTGAATCGCAGCTCAGCATTCCAAACAGCTCAGCGCAGATGTCGCTCTTGAACTGAGCTTGATCGAACCCGGCTTGTTGGAACTGCCCGGTGCGGATGGCGCGCGCCGCTTCACTTGCTCCGTGTTCTAGCACTGAGGACATAATGAAAATCACGCAGACTTCGAGCAGGCCGAAAATCAGCAGGAAGAATGGAATTGCGATCATCGCGAACTCAACGGCAGCGAGGCCGCGCTTATCGGCTGCGAAGCGCTCCCATCGTTTTCGCCATACTGGCGCGAAAACGCCTGGAATTGGTAGATGTCGCATGTCCCGCTCCGAACCTTGTACGTGTCCCATTGGGAGCTCTTACCAGACCATGTTTTCCGGACGATTGAGCGAAACCATCAAATTTCATCTATTTGCTGCGGCATGTCGGGGTCTTTACCTCGACACATTCTTCTACCAAATGAGGGCGACCGAGGATGCATAAGGCGCAGCTATGACGCACAATCCGATCCGCCCGTGGCGCAATATCGAACGTCGCAAGTCGCGGCAGATCCAAGTTGGCTCCGTCCTGGTTGGCGGAGACGCGCCAATCTCCGTCCAAACGATGACGAACACGCCAACGCCTGATGTTTCCGCGACACTGGGACAAATTGGGCGCGCGGCAGATGCGGGCGCGGATATCGTTCGTGTGTCTTGCCCAGATGAAGACTCGACGGCGGCGTTCTCAGCCATTGCCAAAGAGTCGCCTGTCCCTTTGGTGGCCGACATTCACTTCCACTATAAGCGCGGGATTGAAGCTGCTGAGGCGGGCGCTGCCTGTTTGCGGATCAATCCGGGCAATATTGGATCCCCAGACCGCGTCAAAGAAGTCGTCAGCGCCGCCCGCAACAATGGCTGCTCCATCCGGATCGGGGTCAATGGCGGGTCGCTCGAAAAACACCTACTTGAGAAATACGGTGAACCTTGCCCAGATGCGATGGTGGAAAGTGCGCTCGATCATGCGCGGATCCTCGATGACCTCGGGTTCCACGATTACAAAATCAGCGTCAAAGCCTCTGATATGTTTCTCGCCGTCGCGGCTTATCAACAACTCGCGGAGGCCACCGATGCGCCTCTGCATCTTGGCATCACTGAAGCAGGTGGACGCCGCATCGGTACGGTGAAGTCTTCGATCGGCATGGGCAATCTTCTTTGGATGGGGATTGGCGATACGATCCGCGTCTCGCTGTCGGATGATCCGGTAGAAGAAGTCAAAGTTGGTTTCGATATGTTGAAATCGCTCGGGCTCAGAACCCGCGGCGTGAACATCATCTCTTGCCCGAGCTGTTCGCGCCAAGGCTTTGACGTCATCGCTACGGTTCAAACGCTCGAAGAACGCCTCGCGCATATCGCTGAGCCGATCACGCTGTCGATCATTGGCTGTGTGGTGAATGGGCCTGGTGAAGCAGCGATGACGGATCTCGGATTTACCGGCGGCGGAAAAGAGAGCGGCATGATGTATGTCTCGGGTCGCCCAGACCACAAGCTCTCCAACGCGGACATGGTCGAGCACATTGTCGAGCAGGTTGAGGCAAAGGCCGAAAGACTCAAGGCTCAACGCGAAGCAGAAACGGTCGCGGCGAAATAGGTCGCGCTACTGTACCGGCCCGCAGGTTGCGCCGGCGACCAAGTCGGCTGCTATATCATACTCAGCCTGGGTCGGGGCTAAACGCCGGATCAGGGCAATGCCACGTCCATCAAGCTTCAGGGCACCCTCGCGATTGTTTTCGGCGGGTCGCCGGATTTCGATTCCTTGGAAATCACTCTCTGGCCCTAAGTCGGCGACAAAGACATTGTCGGTTTTGGAATTAAAGATCGAGAGCGAACCATATCCGTCCCAAGTTGGCGCGTTGATGAAGACTGGGCCAGAGGTGGTGTCGAAGCGGCAGATTGCATAAGCAAGGTCGGGCGACGGGCGCACTATGCGCTGGGTCTGAGGGGTTTGGCGCGGTGTGGCGACGAAGACATTTTCTGGAATACCTTCAGCCTCAAATGTCTGGTGCGCTTTGCCCATGATGAAGCTCGGCAGGCTGGTCAGGACAAATAAGTGCCCGATGACGCCGCTCAAAACGAAGATGATTAGAGGCAGTATCAAACGCATCAGCCCGCCTCCGTATCGCAGGAGAGTCGGTTAATGCGTGGCGGGGTCAGTACGGTGTTTGGGTCGTCCAAGAGCGCTTGATCGGGCTGATAAAGTCTCAGCGTCAAATCGAAGGTACCTGCGGCGTTACTCGACACCCACGCGGTCCCTTCTTCTGGAGCTGCGACCGAGATTTGAAACGCCCAAGTCGTATCGACATCGCCACCGAGCTGCCACGCCTTCGTCTGATCAAAGGATAAGTGCCCATCCTCATTCATGGGCAACCGGCTGTCAGAATCGTACAGCGTTATCGACCACCAACCCGCCGGAAGGGCTCCGCCGGACACACGATAAGTACACGCCTCGCTCAAAGGCTCGCCGTCCTCATCTACCGTTTTCAGGAAATAGACGGCTTCTTCCTTGCGCAACCCGAGCAAACCATTGCGGGCAACGCGGGCGCGCACATAAGGGTTCGCATTTTCAGATCCGATTGACCAATCGCTTTGCCAATTTTGGATATCGATGGCTTTGCCGATGCTCGGGCCGCCTGAAATCATACCGCCAAACCAGAGCGCGGTGAGCGCCCCGAAATTTGCCCCAAAGATCACGGCAACGATGAGTCGAACTACCACTTGCATACCGCTTTATATCTAACATCGCGCACTCGTGAAGATAGATTTCGCTTCCCTTGCTTGCCATCGCGGGTGGGCGAGTTAATCGGGATTGGGGCCAAAGGAGACGCCAATCATGATCTGGCAATTTCTGAAATGGACGATGCGCCTGATTTTAGGGGCCATCGTGATTGGAGGCATGTCCTCCTGCACGATGCTCGGCCTAAACTATGCCAGTCTCGAGACGGACAATCGTCCGGCGCCCACGCCGGAAATTGCGCTTCCATTTGACGCCGCTGTCGCCCGTGAGACCCTAGAACGTGAACTCTATGGCCCTTGGCCGGGCAATTTGCCGGTGAGTGCGAGCGAGCCGCGTATCATCGATGATAATTATCTGGGTGGGCGTGGCACTCTAGAAGAAGTGACGCTGACCATTGGCGAGGGCGCAGGTGCTCGCAGCTTCCCAGTCGTGATTGCAATCCCGAATGAGGCGCGCAGCAACCCTGTTCCATTGCTTATCAGCCAGACGTTTTCCGACAATTGCTCCGTCTTTCCAAATGATCCTGTGACAGAATTTGGAGGCGGAACGTGCGATGGCTCAGGCATGACGGGCGTGACCGGGTTTCTCGCAACAAATATCTTTGGAACCTATATCGCCTACGCACCGATCGATCGGTATTTTGATGCGGGCCTTGCCTATGCGAGCTTCTCTGGCTGGAGCTTTGTACCGGATACGAATGGTTCTGCGCAGACCGCGATGGCAGAATTAGCACCTGGGCCGATGCCGACGAGCGCCTTGATGGCCTGGGCTTATGGCTTTCACGCAGCCGCTGGAATCTTTGGTGAGGATCCAAGAATAGACGTGAAGACAATCGGCGCCATTGGGCACTCCCGTTATGGCAAAGCTGCCTTGATCGCTTCTGGCTGGTCGGACCGTATCGCAACCGCTGTCGCGCACCAGTCTGGGTTTGGCGGCGGTTCTTCCTCTCGTTCAACGACGGGTGAGACCTTGGTTCGGATGGCGAAATCCTATCCGCATTGGCTGCGTCCAGGGCTTGGGGTGGATCTTGAAGCAGGCTTTGACCTGACGCTGGACCAGCATTTCCTGCTCGCGTTGTCCGCGCCCAAGCCGATCTTTCTAGGCAATGGTCGCCGCGATGTTTGGTCTGATCCAAACTCCTCTTTCATTCTCGCAGAAGCGGCGGACAGTGTTTATGAAGCGAGCGGCGTGGGCGGTTTGGACAGCGGCGCGAAGATGCGCGATTTTGATCCAAGTGCAGAGATTTCATATTGGCTTCGGCCAGGCGGCCACAGCGTTGTCTCTGAAGATATCGATGCATTCACGGCCTTTATGACCGCACATTTCGGCGACGACTCCCGCAGCGAAACGGGTTTGCAATCTCGAGAATAGCGCCTAGCCTCCCGTTATAACAACGCTACGGGAGGCAAAAATGGAAATGGAAACACCTGATTTCGGCGCGATGCTGTCGACGCTTTTGGACGGGAAGGCGGCGGAACTCCAAGCGTTCTTAACGCCTGTTCTGCTCTTGGTCTGTTGGACTTTGATCATGTGGCTCTGGATGTACGTGACGCGTATTCCAGCCATGCAGAAGGCAGGCGTTGATCCTGATTCTGCACGCCACCCAGGAACTTATGGCGATAAGCTGCCCGCAAACGTTCGCTCCGTCGCGGATAATTATAATCACCTTCATGAGCAGCCGACGATCTTCTATGCACTGATGATCTTCGCTGGTCTGACCGGCGGCGGCGATGCGCTCATGCTCAACCTTGCTTATGGCTATGTCGGCATGCGCGTCCTTCACTCGCTGGTTCAAGTCCTGTCGCCAAAAGTCGCCTTGCGCTTTTTGGTGTTCGCGCTCGCATCGATCGTTCTGTTCGTGATGGCGGGTAAGGAAGTTATTCGGGTCTTCCTGTAGGGCCCGTTCCGGTTTAGAGGCGGGGCATGGCTACAATCCCTCTGTCCCGCCTTGAACAAGTTATTGAACGCTTCGAAGAAGTTGAAGCCCGTATGGGCGCAACGACCGATAGCGATGAAATCGTCGCGCTGTCGCGAGAACACTCTGAACTGAAACCTGTCGTCGATGCTGCGCGCGAACTGATCTCAATGCGCGAAGGTCTTGAAGAGGCCGAGGCCATGGTCAGAGGCGATGACCCTGAAATGGCCGAACTGGCTCAGGAAGAACTCAACGATTTAAAGGCCCGCATTCCGGACGCCGAAAACGAGATGCAGCTTCTGCTTCTGCCGAAAGATGCCGACGATAAAGCCAATATTGTACTGGAAGTCCGCGCTGGGACCGGCGGTGATGAAGCCGCACTCTTCGCCGGTGACCTGTTCCGTATGTACTCGCGTTACGCCCAACTTGAAGGCTGGAAGGTCGATATCCAAAGCGCGTCAGAAGGCGATGTGGGCGGCTATAAGGAAGTTATCGCGAATGTAGAGGGCGACGGCGTCTATGGGCGTTTGAAATGGGAGTCTGGCGTGCACCGCGTGCAGCGGGTTCCGGCAACTGAAACGCAGGGCCGTGTGCATACATCGGCCGCCTCTGTCGCCGTTCTCCCGGCGCCCGAAACCGTCGAGATTGAAATCCGCAATGAGGATATTCGCATCGATACGATGCGCGCCTCTGGTTCAGGTGGGCAACACGTTAATACCACGGACTCTGCGGTGCGGATCACCCACTTGCCGACGGGGATAGTCGCAACCAGCTCTGAAAAGTCGCAGCATGTGAACCGCGATAAGGCGATGCAGCAGCTTAAAATCCGCCTCTATGAAAAAGAAAAATCAGAGCGCGATGCGGAACGTGCCGAAGCCCGGGCCTCGCAAGTCGGCTCTGGTGATCGGTCTGAGAAAATTCGGACCTATAATTACCCAGAGAACCGCGTCACCGATCACCGGATTGGTCTCACGCTTTACGCCCTCGATAAGGTCATTGCCGGGGATAAGCTTGAAGACGTGGTGAGCGCGTTGATGACGGAAGACCAAGCCCGGCGACTCGCGGCCATGGAAGACGCGTGAGCCAGATGTCTGCGGCGGAGCTTCTTCGCCAAGCTGCTGTTCAACTTGCGGAAGCGGGCGTGCCGAGCGCTCAGCATGATGCGAAACGTCTATTACTTTCTGTATTGCCTGACCTGCCGCCCTCGCTTGATCAGGTTAAGCTTTCTAGTGAGTCAAACGCGCGATTTCAAAAGCTCGTTGCGCGGCGTGCGAAGCGAGAGCCGTTGCAGCATATCCTTCAGACGGCAACGATCATGTACCTCGATCTGAAGTCTGATGCGCGCGCGTTGATCCCGCGCGATGACAGCGCTGAGGTGATCCAACTCGCAGCAGCGCGATTAAGCGCGCGCCAGCAAGATCCAATCGTGATTGCGGATTTAGGTACCGGAAGTGGTGTTCTTCTCGCTGAGTGTTTGCATGCTTTCAAAGCGGCTTCTGGAATCGCGGTCGAAGCGAGCACGGCTGCGATGAGCCTCGCCGAAGAAAATTTCGAGAGGCTTGGTCTGTCTCAACGCGTGTCCCGGTTTCAAGGATCCTGGATGGATTGGGGCGATTGGGGCGTTTGCGACCTGATTGTCTCCAACCCGCCCTATATTGAAAGCGCCGTCATTCCAACACTAGCGCCAGAGGTTCGCGACTTTGATCCGCTCGATGCGTTGGACGGCGGCCCGGACGGTCTCGATGCTTATCGCGAAATCATCGGTGAGGGATCCGCGCAAATGAAGGTGGGGTCGCACCTGGTACTTGAGATTGGTTATGATCAACGGGAAGCGGTTGCTGAACTCCTGGAAGCTTCAGGTTTTTCGGACCTGGCGTTTCGACAAGATCTTGGCGGCAATGACCGCGTGATCGCCGCCACAAAAACTTAGCAGAAACCCCCTTGGCGAATCCGAAATGGCGCGCTACGTAAACGTCCAAGGTCAGCGATACGGGGGCAACCTATCGGACCTTTAGCCAGCGCGACAATGTAAGAGAGAGTGCAAGCCTCGCGCGTAAACCGTCCGAAAATCGGACTTTGAAGATCAGGAATTGCCTATGGCCATGCAGCGCAAGCGCCGTCGCCGCTCGGGTGGAAACAATAACAATAATCCCAACCCAAACCGCCACTATGAGAGCAATGGGCCGGACGTCCGCATTCGCGGGTCTGCGCAGCAAATTCTAGATAAATACATGCAGTATGCGCGTGACGCCCAAACGGCTGGCGACCGCGTAAAGGCTGAAGCTCTCTTCCAGCATGCTGAGCACTATGCCCGCATCGTGGCGGTGTTTGAGAAGCAAAAAGAAGAAGCCCGGCTTGAGCGCGAGGCTCGTGAAGCGGCGAAAGCTGAAGAGCGCGCCCAACGCGAAGCCGAACGCGCCGCTCAAGGCGGAGACGAGTCAGCCGAGAGCAGCGAAGGCTCGGAAGAGGCAGACGCCGCAGAGGCCAGCGCTGAAGGGTCTGATGAGGCGCCGAAACCACGCCGTCGCAGCCGTAAACCTCGTGAAGAGGGTGCTGAGGAAGCCGTTGAAGCAGATGTTGCTGAAGCTTCCGAAGAGGGCGCCGAAAAACCGAAACGCCGTCGTACCTATTCGCGGAAAAAAGACGCGCCTGTCGAAGCCGTGGAAGAAGCAGATGGCGTTATGAAAACGCTAGCGCGCGGCGCTGATGAAGTGGTTGCTGAGGCTGAATAAGCCTCAGACCATGCTGGCATCGGTCGGCAATCCAAACAATAAACGCCCAGTCAGTTCCCAGGTTGCAGGTGCCGTTACGATGTGCTGCGTCATCGCATGGGAGTCGCGGAAGCGGCGCTGCAGATCGCTTGCCTCAAACAAGGCTGCGCCGCCGCCTAGATCATAGCAAGTTCGGCAAATTTCGGCGCCAGTTCTGACAATATGGGTGCAGGCCATGCGCAAGGCTGCGCGGCGTTCTACGGGGATATCGTCGCTATTTTGAGCGATCTCCCAAGTCTGCTCAATTTCATCGTGCAGGTAAGCTCTGGCGGCCCGGAACTGCGCTGTCATGCGCGCCATTTCGGATTGAATCGTCGCCCGTTCGCTTAATGTCTTTTTAGAGCCCTGATTCTTCTTGGCGCCTGCTAGGTCCGCGAAAGATTGAAGGGCACCTTTGGCGTTTCCGAGCGCGGTGGCTGCGACGCCGAGACTGAGAAGCCCGAAGGCTGGGAACTTAAATAGAGCGCCATCGATGACCGGTTTATCCGCGACAAGGCTCACCGAGCGACCCTTCGGAACGCGCACATTCTCGACTGCGATATCGCCGGATCCTGTCCCTTTCAGGCCCATGACGTGCCACGTATCGATCAGCTCAGCGTCTTCAGCTGGGAAGATCATCATTCTGGCGTCCGGGCGGCCATTTGGCAGCGTACGAAGCTCGCCATTTTCGAACACCATGGACCCGCCGCAGAGCCAGGTACAATTCGCGGAGCCCGAACCCCATTGCCAGCGGCCCGAGACCACATAGTCATCGCCGTCGACGATCGCTTTGCCCAATGGTGCGAACACACCACCGGTGATGGTGGTGGGGCTGTTATAAATCTCTTTCGCGATTTCAGGGTCCATATAGGCCGCATTCATCGCTGTTGTGGCGCCGATCATGACGCACCAGCCAGCGCTCGCATTGGCTTCAGCAACGGCTTCCACGGCGTCCACGATTTCACGTGGCGAGCACTCTAATCCGCCATATGCAGCGGGCGTAATCATTCGGAACAGGCCGCCCTCTGCAAGCTTGGCTGCGAGATCGGCAGGAAGGCGGCGAACGTCCTCCATTTCAGCCGAGCGTTCCGAAAGCTCAGATTGCAAAGCGCGCGCGGCTTGAAGCGTCGGGTGGTCTGATTGAATTGTCATGCTGGCAGCCTGCCTCAACTTCTCACATATGCCAATAAGCAAACACGCTGATTGCCTTTGTGGCGCGGGTGCCTATGTCTTCGCCAGAACGCTTAGGAAATTCCGATATGACTTACATTCTCATCCATCACACAGGTTGCGGCTCCTCTAAGAAAGGGCTCGCGCTGTTGCAGGAAAACGGCATTGAGCCGGAAGTGCGCAAATATATGAATGCTTCGAGCAAGCTCAGCGTGGACGAGTTGAAAGACATCGCGAAGAAAATGGGCGGCGTTTCCCCGCGTGCCTTTCTTCGAGAGAAAGATACGGTCAAATTTGAACTTCCAGAGTCAGCCACGGATGCTGAAGTCTTTGAAGCGATGGCTGAAAACCCACGTCTGATCCAGCGCCCTATCGGAATTAAGGGCGACAAAGCCGTGCTCGGTCGTCCGAATGAGAAGCTGCTCGAAATCGCTTAATCGATAAAATTTCATCGATTGAACACACGTCAATTCAACCAGCACCTGCGATACAGATTCCTCTATTTGATCGAAGGTGTTTGGCATGTTGGCGCTTCAGCTGCTCGCAATTGCATTCTTGGTTTTATCCGCGGCCTTTATGTTTGGTCCCGCCTTGGTGCTGTACGGACCACGAACGGTGCCGACTCTGATCCGAGATGGCCAAGCCCGGTTTTTCTGCGGGTTTTTGGTCTCCGCCGCACTGTTGACCCTCGTTCTTCCTGGGTTTGGATCTGCTGTGACATCTGGCGGCAGCGCGATGACCCTGGTCATGGCAGATGTCTTCATGATGCGGTTCAATATCGCCTAAAGCTGTTTCGCTGCGGCAGGCTTGACCCAGCCGGGTCGAAGGCCCTTTAAGGCCGCATGACCAAATCAAATCCCGGTAATTTCTTCGAGGATTTCCATGTTGGAATGGAAATCCATCACGCGACGCCACTCACGCTGACGACGGGCGATATTTCGCTTTACCGCGCGCTTACAGGCTCTCGACATGCGCTTTACAGCGCTGAGACATTCGCGACTTCAAATGGATTCGACGCGCTCCCCATCGATCCGCTGTTGGCGTTCCATGTTGTGTTTGGAAAGACGGTGCCCGACATCTCGCTGAACGCTGTCGCAAATCTCGGTTACGCGGATGGGCGTTTCCCCGTGCCAGTCTATCCAGGTGACACGCTCACCGCGATCTCGGAAGTCATCGGCGTCAAGCAGAACTCGAATGGGAAGACGGGCGTCGTCTATGTTCGCACGCGCGGCTTCAATCAACGCGGTGAAGAAGCGCTTTCTTATGTGCGCTGGGTGATGGTCAATAAACGTGACCCGAACACACCCGCACCTGAAACCGTCATTCCGGACTTGCCCAAAGTGGTTGATCCGGCAGGGCTCCAGCATGCACGGGCCTATGCCGATTGGAACACAACGCTCTCCGGTTCGCCGCACCTATTCGACGCCTATGAGGTCGGCGAAAAGATCAATCACGTAGACGGCATGACCGTGGAAGAGGCTGAGCATCAGATTGCGACGCGGCTTTATCAGAATACGGCAAAAGTCCACTTTGACGCCCATGCGCAAAAGGACAGCCGATTTGGGAAGCGTCTCATCTATGGCGGCGTCGTTATCTCAATCGCGCGCGCGCTATCCTTCAATGGTCTCGCCAATGCGGCAGAGCTGCTTGCGATCAATGGCGGCACGCATGCCGGGCCACTGTTTGCGGGCGATACGATCTATGCGTGGAGCGAAGTGCTCGACAAAGCCGAGTTGAGCGACACCGTTGGGGCGCTTCGCTTGCGACTGGTGGCCGTCAAAGATCAAAACCCGGGTGCGTTCGCGCTGCGCGGCGACGATGGCAAATACGCGCCAGGCGTTTGCCTCGACTTCGACTATTGGGCGGCTGTTCCAAGATAGGGTGCCGTCCTTTTAGAAAGCGTCGCGCTGTCCTATATGGGCTTGATGTCCACGCTTTCCGGTCTTCCGCTTGTCTCTATCGCGCTTGCAACGATGATTTCTGCCTTCATTCGGTTGGTTCAGACGATGCAGCTGCGCCAGCGCGTGGAATATGGTCATACCGGTGTCAGGGAACTCGCTGAGCTTTCTGGTGTTACGGATCCGCAGGACCTCCAGGATGTTTTCGGCCCGCCGGGGATGAACCGGATCTGGGCCAATGTGAATTTAGCCACAATCGAAGCCAAGCGCCGTCTCGCAGGCAGCCTCATGAGCGATCCGCGTTTGCATTGGTTTTCCATTGCGGCTGGTATCGGCGCCTTCATAATTAGCCATTGGTCCGCGCAAATTTTGCTTATGATTGCGGCGATTATCCAATCAGGCGCCTGGCTCAGTGCCACACGTTTGCCGAAGTAAAGTCTTTCAATCGACGGTCTCTGAGACTATGTCACGTCCCGGGACAAGATCAGAGGATCCAATGCGCATTTGGAAGATGAATGGAGCAGGCAATGCTTTCGCTGTGTTTGATGCACGCGAAGGGAAATTTGCGCCATCTGAAGAACAATTGCGTGAGATTGCGGCCAGCATGAAAGCGGATCAGATCATGGCGATCGAAAACGATCTGCGCGCGGATGCGTTTCTGCGCTTTTGGAACGCTGATGGCAGCGAAGTAAAAGCGTGCGGCAATGGTACTCGGGCCGTCGCGCATCTGCTCCTGGAAGAAAGCGGAAAAGACGAAGTTCGCATCCAAACAGAAGCTGATCTACTAAAAGGTGCGCGCGCCGAAGCAGGCCTTGTTAGCGTCGATATGGGCTCGCCTCTCTTGGGTTGGGAAGACATTCCTTTGTCAGAGAAAATGGATGTGCGCGGCGTCGATGTGAAAATAGGACCGGTGGATGATCCTTATCTCTACATGCCGGCCGTGGTCAGCATGGGCAATCCGCATGCGGTCTTCTTTGTCGATGATGTCGACGCTTACGACATTCCTGCGATTGGGCCACTGGTTGAGTGGCATCCGACTTTTCCGGAAGGCACTAATGTCGGATTCGCGCAGATCATCGATCGCACAACGATCCGGCTTCGTGTTTGGGAGCGCGGCGCCGGTCTCACAAAAGCCTGCGGCACAGGCGCGTGTGCAGCGCTTGTCTGTGCGGCGAGAGCGGGCAAAACCGAACGCAAGGCCAAGCTCATCCTAGATGGTGGTGACTTGTTTATTCATTGGGATGAAACGACGGACCACGTCATCATGACCGGTCCGGTGGAACTCGAAGAGAGTTTTACAGTCTAGCCCCGGATGACCCTCAAACGCCGTGCTTCTCCAAATGCGCTGAACGCATTCTTATTGCTTGGGTTTACGATCTATGGCGGCGTTCTGCTGACCATTTTGGCGCAGTTTATCCCGGGTCTCTTCTTGCTCGAGATGGTCGCCAGTTTTCTCCCTCATATCTTATTGGGTGGTCTCCTCGTATCGGTCTTTTTGGCGCGTTATGATCCGAAAGTCGCTGGTGCTGGAGCCGCACTGACGCTGATTGCTGCCTTGCCGTTTGTGACCTTTTCAAAGTCGGTCTCGCCGTCTCAAAGCGCATGTGATGCATCAGAGTGTTTGACCGTGATCACCGCCAATATCTTCGGCCGTCCAGAAGCGATGCTCAATCTTCTAAAGCTAGCCGCGGACGAAGAAGCAGACGTGGTGGCGGTAAACGAGGCGATCAATTTGGTTCGTTATCCGCGGTACACATCCGCGTTCGATGCCTATGAGCATTTGATCCATGCGGCCTCAGGGAACATGGGCCGCTATATGGGTGAGGCGCTGACGCTGGCGACGAATATACCCTTGGCGTCTCAGGATCGTGTTCTCCCAAATGAGACAGGACGGCGAGCCTATATTGTTGCCGATTTGGACGGGGCGTGGGCGGGCACCCGGCTTGTTGCGACCCATGCCATGACGCCAGTATCCCCGCGAGGATTGCGAACCAGAAACACGCTTCTGGCTGTGGCGAGTGAAGCGGCGACAGAGTCTGATAGCTTCATTATGATGGGAGATTTCAATCTGGCGCCCTGGACGCCGACCTTTCGAGATCTCCCAGGCAAACGCGCTGGAGACCCTCGCATCTCGCGCACTTGGCCCGTCCCTTTCGGTCCATTTGGGATTCCGATCGATCACATCATGATGTCAGATGATTTGGAGCTGGTTGAAACCCGCGTGCTGGATCCTATTGGATCTGACCACTATCCCGTTTTGGTGCGGTTCCGTCGCAAGAATTAAACAGGTCTAGAAATCAGATGCCGCCAGCAGCGCGAAGCCAACTGAGGTGATGCTGAAAAATGCAGCCAGCGAGATGTTCAATATCTTGATGTCGCCCGGCCCTGATTGCCAACGTCTAAAGGCCGTAATTGCAGCGCCAAGCGCCGCGCCTGCGGCAGCAGGTAAAAAGACCAGAACCATCACAAAGCCCCAACCCATCGGGTCATAGGTTTCCGTGACCAGTTTATAGAGAACCGGCGCAGCGACGATCGCTGCCATCGCGGCGCATGCAGCAATCCACGCATATCGGCGGATCATCAAAACACCCGCAAGCGGGAAGATAAATGAGAGCAGCATTATAACGCCAAGCATGATAAATCTCTTTCCAAATAATAAGTGATTGTACACTCACAATTGTAAACCGTCAATCACCCCTTGCTCTTAAGGGCCTGTGACGCGATATGCCCCGCAGAAATGTCCACCACGAAACCGCCCTCCAAACCCTCGCAGGTCATAACTCTAGGCTGTCGTCTCAACAGCTATGAGAGTGAGGTGATGCGTGGGCACGCCGAAAAAGCGGGCCTGGATGGCGCGATTATCGTCAATACGTGTGCGGTCACAGCTGAGGCGGTCCGGACTGCGCGCCAGACCATTCGACGCGCCGCGAAAGACAATCCAGATACGCCGGTCATCGTCACAGGGTGCGCAGCACAAATCGATGCCGAGATGTTTGCTGAGATGCCAGAAGTCACGCGCGTGATTGGCAATCATGAAAAGATGCAGGCCGAGACCTGGCAGCCAGTCGATTTGCTCGGCGGGACAGAAAAGATCCGCGTGAATGACATTATGTCGGTCGAAGAGACTGCGGGGCACCTGATCGACGGCATGGATGGCCGCGCGCGCGCCTATGTCCAAGTTCAGAATGGCTGTGATCATCGCTGCACATTTTGCATCATTCCTTATGGCCGTGGGAACTCGCGCTCAGTCCCAGCGGGCGAAGTTGTTCGCATGATCCAGCGGCTGGTTGAAACCGGCCATTATGAAGTCGTGCTGACGGGCGTCGACTTGACTTCATGGGGCGCAGATCTGCCGGGCACGCCGCAGCTTGGAAACTTGGTTCAGCGCATCCTTAAATTGGTGCCGGAGCTGAAGCAGCTTCGCATTTCCTCGATCGATGCGATTGAGATGGATGATGCACTGTTTGAAACCATGGCCGACCCTCGGATCGCTCCTTTTATGCACCTCAGTCTGCAACATGGTGACAATCTCATGTTGAAGCGCATGAAGCGTCGCCACTCTCGCGAGCAAGCGATCGAGCTCGCTGAGCGCTTGCGCGCCATCCGTCCAGAGATGGCGATCGGCGCCGACATTATTGCTGGCTTCCCGACTGAAACAGAAGCGGCGTTTGAGAACTCTCTCCGCCTCATTGAAGAGTGCGATATCGCGTTCCTGCACGCGTTTCCTTACAGCCCGCGGCCCGGCACGCCCGCCGCGCGTATGCCGCAGCTTGAAAAGGCGGTGATCAAGGAGCGTGCAGCGAGGTTGAGAGCCGCGGGCGCCGCAGCGCTTGTTAAGCATCTCGATGCCCGAGTGGGCTGGGAAACCGAGGTTCTGGTGGAGCGTGACAATCAAGGACGCCTTTCAGATTTTACGCCCGTCCGATTTGACGAGATCAGCGGTGAGGCTGGACGCCCCGTTCGGGCAAGGATAATCGGACATGATAAGACAAGACTAGAGGCGGTCGCTTTATGATCCTGTGGTTCGGCAAGAAAAAGAAAAAAGAAGAAGCGCTCCAAGCCGGCGCAGAAATGGAAGCCCCGGAGCTGTCCGCGGAAGAGCTTGAGGCCAAGCAGGCGGCAGACGCGGAAGCGGCTAAGCTCGCAGAAGAAGAAGCCGTTCGTAAAGCTGAAGAACAGGCTGAAATTGAGCGCAAAGTCGCTGAAGCCAATCGCGCATGGGAAGAGCGCCAAAAACGCGAAGCTGCTGAAGCTGAAGCGGAGGCAGCGCGTCTTGCTCGAGAAGCCGAAGAACGCGAAGCAGCTCGCTTGAACGCAGAGGCAGAGGCAGAGGCAGCGCGCCAACGGGCAGAAGCGGATGCAGCTGCTGCCGAGGAAGCGGAGCGCGCCAAAGCCGAAGCGGAGCGCCTTGCCGCCGAAGCGGAAGCTGCTCGCCAAGCCGAAGCTGCGCGCCGGGCTGAGGAAGAGAAGGCGAAAGCCGAGCTGGCTTTGCTCGAACAACGCCGCGCGGATGAGGCGCTGCGACAACAACTCGCTGAAGAGCGTGCCCGACGCGAAGCCGAGCGCCAAGCGGCAATCGCGCGCGGTGAACCTGATCCTTATGCGGAAGTGGCGGAGCCGGGCTTCTTCTCAAAGCTCTCTTCTGGGCTCGCGAAATCAAGCTCGAAAATGGGCACTTCGATCACCAGCTTGTTCACCCAGCGCAAGCTTGATGATGACGCGCTTGAGGATCTGGAAGACATTCTCCTAACCTCGGATATGGGCGGAAAAGTCTCGGCACGGATCGTTCAGAACTTAGCAAAAACCCGAATGGACAAGGATGTCACCGGGGATGAGATCAAGCGCGCGCTCGCAGACGAGATCGAAGCGATTATGTCACCGCGCGAGCAAATCGTCGATTTTTCCGACGGATCTCGGCCGCGTGTCGTCTTGTTTGTCGGCGTGAATGGGTCGGGGAAAACGACAACGATCGGTAAGATTGCCTCAAAGCTCCAGGAGCAGGGCGCAAAAGCGCTCCTCGTGGCAGGGGATACGTTCCGCGCGGCAGCAATTGAGCAGCTCACGGTCTGGGGTGAGCGAGCAGGTATTCCGGTGCTTGCCAAAGAACCTGGCGCCGACGCCGCGGGCCTTGTCTATGAGGCGATCGAGAAAGCTAAAGCCGAAGATCTGGACTTGGTTCTGGTCGACACAGCGGGGCGTTTGCAAAACAAGACCGAACTGATGGCGGAACTTGCAAAAATCGTTCGCGTGACGCGAAAGCTCGACCCAGAGGCACCGCATGATGTGATCCTGGTGCTCGATGCGACCGTCGGACAGAACGCGCTCAGCCAAGTTGAGGCGTTCCGCCATACAGCCGATGTCAGCGGCATCGTCATGACCAAGCTTGATGGTACGGCAAAGGGCGGCGTGCTTGTCGCGATTGCTGAGGCCCACGCCCTGCCGATCCATTTCGTTGGCGTTGGTGAACGCGCCGAAGACCTACAGCCATTCTCGGCCCAAGCCTATGCGCGCGCTTTGGTTGGGTTGGCCGACATGCCGGTCGAAGAGCCAGAACCGGCATGAGCGAAGAAAAAGACCTTCTCCGCGCGGCCTTAAAAGAACGCCGCGAAGAGCTTGCGGCGCGCGATCCCGATGCAGGCGAAACGCTCGCCGACAAGTTCCCGATGAAGCTGTTCGAGCGCTATGGTCCAACCGTTGCGCTTTATTTGCCGATTGGCAGTGAGATCGATCCGAAGCCTCTCATGGGGAAGCTCGTTGCAGCCGGTGCCAAGCTTGCCCTGCCCTGTGTGCAGGATGATGGCAGCATGGTGTACCGTGCCTATACGCGCGGCGATATGCTGGAACAGCGCCCATTCGGTTTGCTAGAACCCAATCCCGAAGTCCCCGAGGTTAACCCAACTCTGGTGATCACGCCGCTGCTGGGCTTTGACCGCAATGGGAACCGGCTTGGCTATGGTAAAGGCCACTATGACCGGGCGTTGACCCGGTTGCGGGATCAGGGCCGCGTCTTTGTCTGCGGACTCGCCTATTTCGGCCAAGAAGTGGAAGAGGTTCCGGCGGAACCGCACGATGTGCCGCTCGACTGGGTGATGACAGAGCGCGGGTCAATCCCGCTCTTCATGATGCGCGCGATGGCTGAAAACGCTCCGACAGAATCCGACTAGTCGCCTCGTACGCGAATTGGCAAGAGGTTTGCTTCTAATTAGGCGAATGAGAGGCGTCGTGCCGTTCTGAGGCGTTAGAGGATCATCCGCATGCATTGGAGCTTTTTTGCGATCGCTGCGCTCGGATTGCTGCTGACGCATGGTTTAAGACTCCCTTTCGCCGGATCGAAAGCAGTCTCAGCGGGCGCGTTTCTCGTGGGATTGGTTCTCACAGTGGTCGTCATCAAGTCACTCGCCGCCGCGAATGGCATTGGTCGAACCACCGATTTTGATCGCTTCGTAAATGCAGCGGTGGTGGAAGTCCGAGATACGGACGCCCCGATCATCGTTTTTACAGGCGCCAGCTATTCGCGAAATGGCATCGATCCTGAGCGGCTCACGATTGCATTGCGAGAGCAGGGATATCCTCACCAGGTCGTGAACCTGTCGATCGAGGCGGCGTCTCTGTTGGAGCGCGAGCAGCATCTGGAACAGTTTATCAAGCTCTCGGGCAAGGTGCCTGACCTCATTTTCATCGAGGTCGCAAAAGACTTTGATCATCGCGCCGCATACATGTTCGGGAACTCTAAGTTCAACACACGCGCGATTGAGCAGTTTGACTTACCGACCACGGGGTGGACAGCGTTTGGCATACTGGGCGGTGCCTGTGACGGACTTAAAGGATGCGTTCTAGATAGCGCGTATCTTGGACTGCACACTGCGTTGAACATTCTGAACGTTGGCTTGATTGGGCGCGGCGAGCGGCCGGCGAATGTGGCCGCGGTTCCCGCCTATGATGCGCAGTTCGAACCGCGCAAACCAGCGAACCAAGCGCTCAGCTTGAAGATCGCGCCTGCTGAGATCTTTCAAGGCCCGCAATGGATCCGGTCTTATCGATATCAGCAGCAGCAAAGACTGTTGGCGCAAGGCACCCAAGCGGTTGCTTATTATCAGCCACCCGTTCTCGACCCAGACGCCCGGGCTTACGTGGAGGGGTTATGTCAGGGGGAGCTCTTCGCCTTCGATTGCTTCTCTCCCAATACATATGAACTAATGTCGGAATTGAACGGAGACCATTGGTTCGATCCAAGCCACCTACTTGATAGCGGGACGGCGATCTACAATTCTTGGCTTGCTGAGCAAATTGTCAGCTCCGGTATCCTGGAGCGCGGCCAATGATTTTCACCGATCTGATTTTCTTCGTCTTCCTAGCTTTGGTCTTCAGCGCCTATTGGTTGCTGCGAGGCAAGGAAGCGCGTTTGAGTTTGCTACTGGGAGCAAGCGCTATCTTTTACGGCTGGTGGGACTGGCGATTCCTCGGCCTGATTGGCTTCGTCATAGTCGTGAGTTGGGCGGTTGCCGCTTTTGCGGCGCAACGCCCAATTGGGGACCGGGATCGCAGACTTGCTCTCATTGCTGGTATCTCCGCTAATCTCGCTGTCATCGCGGTTTTTAAGTATTTTGGGTTCTTCGCAGACAGCGCCCGCGAGATGCTCGCTACGATCGGCTTAGACCCGGGCTGGACAGCGTTGAATATTTTGCTTCCCGTTGGGATCAGTTTTTATGTCTTCCAGGCCATCTCTTACATCGTCGATGTCGCGCGCGGGGATATGGAACCTGAGATACGGCTACGCCGTGTCGCGCTCTACATAGCCTTTTTCCCGCAGCTGGTCGCGGGGCCCATTGTCCGCGCTGCAAGCTTCTTCCCGCAAATGGAGCGCGTGAAAACACTCAGCAGCGCTCTATTCTTTGCCGGTCTTCGCGCGTTCGCACTCGGATTTGCTTACAAAGCCGGGATCGCTGACAATCTCGCGCAATTCGTCGACCCTGTTTTTGGTGATGCCCAAGTTCCGGGAGATACAGATCTCGCGGTTTGGTCAAACATGGCTTTGGTGAGTGCGACGCTGGCCTTTGGCGCGCTCATCTATTTCGACTTTGCCGGTTACTCTCTGATGGCGATCGGCGTTGCGCGGTGGTTAGGGTTCTACATACCGAAGAACTTCGATTATCCCTATGCCAGCCCCGCGATCGACGATTTCTGGCGGCGTTGGCACATTTCGCTTTCAAGCTGGCTGCGGGACTATTTGTACATTCCGCTCGGCGGCAACCGGCTAGGGGACCGCAAGACTTATCGTAACCTCATGGTGACGATGGTGCTGGGCGGACTTTGGCATGGCGCCGCTTGGACCTTCATCGCCTGGGGCGCGATGCATGGCGCTGCTTTGGCGTTTCACCGGGCCGTATTCAAAGGCCGCGCCGCGATGGGGTTTGTCTTCGGGCTCGTCGCGACACAAGTCTTTGTGCTGCTCACCTGGGTTCCTTTTCGTGCGGAAAGCTTTGGCGACACTTTGGTCATCTGGTCGGCGTTTACCGGACTGCGCGATGGCGGGAGCGCAGAGCTTAGCTCGTGGATTTGGCTTCTCGTCCCGTTGATCGCGATGGATGCGCTGTTGGGCAAAGGCGGTTTGAAGCAGCTCAAAGAAAGCCGCGTGTTTAGGCAGCCAGCGCTTTACTGGGGAAGTTTAGGCGTTCTGACTGGCATTCTGCTCGCTCTTTACCCATTAGAAGCCTCACCCTTTGTATACTTCCAGTTCTAAATGGTTTTGGGGGTAGGGCGTTGAACCGCACACGGACAGATTGCGTTCCAACCCAAGATGCGCCAATTAAGGGTATAGATTGGGAGATCCGATATGGGCCTAAGCCGCCCCCCACGCGCTATCACAATAGATGACGTCGCCGAACGTGCGGGCGTCTCGGCGAAAACGGTCTCTCGCGTTTTGAACAATGAGCCGAATGTCAGACCGGCAAAACGAGAGCTCGTCATGAAAGCCGCGCGCGAGCTTGGGTATCGGCCGAACCCTGCGGCGCGCAGCCTCGCTGGAGCGAGATCTTTCCTGATTGCGCATTTGCACGACAATCCCGTTCCGGAATACATCACGGCGGTCAATACAGGCATTTATGAAGCGTGCCGAGCGAATGGGTATTTTCTTTTGCCGGAACCTGTCGATCGGACAGCCCCCGACTTTCTTGATCGTCTGCAGAGCTTTTTAATGACATCGCGCGCTGATGGCGTCGTCCTTACGCCGCCGCTCTGTGATGATCCGGACATTCTGTCTTTGCTCAAAGATAACGGCACATCGTATGCGAGCCTGTCGCCGGCGCGCCAGCCTGAGAATACGCCCGTCATGCGCTTGGACGATCGCCTTGCGGCAATGGAAATGGTGCGTCACCTCATCGAGTTTGGGCATCAACGTATTGCATTTATTGCGGGTCCCGCTGGCCATAATGCTTCAACGGGGCGCCACGAGGGTTTCCTAGACGCCATGAACGAGGCGGGCCTGAAAGTATCTCCGGACCTGATTGCGGAAGGGGATTATTCCCTCCGCTCCGGTCTTGAGGCTGCGGGCAAACTGATGGCGGCGGACCCTAAGCCGACGGCTATTTTTGCAGCGAACGATGATATGGCGGTTGGGGCGATGACGGCGGTTATGGCCGCCGGCCTCCAAGTGCCGTCGCAAATCTCAATTGCAGGGTTCGATGATACGCGCCTCGCGTCTGCGGTTTGGCCGCCTTTGACGACTATCCGTCAGCCGGTTGCCGAAATGGGTCGACGCGCAGCGGAACGCCTGATGAGTTCTGATGGGGATGACGCCGTCGAAGAAGTTTTCGACTTCGAACTGATCATTCGCCAATCGACAGGCAAAATTTCCGGCTAATTGACGCATTTGTCGAACAGCGAGCTTGTTCTCTCTTAAACCCGCGCTAAACCTTTCGGCGAAACCCGGAGGATTAAGATGCGATTTGCCCTTACGATGGCAGCTGCGAGCGTATTGATAGCGGCGTGTACGACTGTGAACGAAGACTCCACTTTGCCCGACCAAGCTGAAGCGGAGACTGTTCTAGACATGGCAGAAGAAACAAGTGCGGATCAGGTCCAAGCGGAAAGCGGCGCCGATCCCTACCTTTGGATGGAAGAGGTTGAAGGCGAGGCTGCATTGGCCTGGGTCAATACCCAGAATGACCGTTCGCTCGAGGCCATCAAATCGCACCCAGTGTTTGAGGACAATTATGCAAAGGCCCTCGATCTTGCGACCTCCAATGACCGCATTCCCTACGGCCGGGTCCGGGACGGAATGGTCTATAATTTCTGGCAGGATGAAACCAATGTCCGAGGTCTTTGGCGACGCGCAAGCTTAGACAGCTACAAAACAGACGCGCCGGATTGGGAAACCGTTCTCGATTTCGACAAGTTGGCGGCGGATGAAGACAAGAACTGGGTCTTCAAAGGCGCAAATTGTTTCAAGCCCAAAGGCGCTGAGAAAACGCTTTGCTTCGTGTCTTTGTCGGATGGCGGCAAAGACGCAGTGATCAATCGTGAATTCGACTTGGACACCAAGAGTTTTGTGGAAGGCGGGTTTGAAACGCTTGAAGCGAAGCAAGGCGTCGCGTGGATTGACCAAGATACAGTTCTGATCGGGACTGATTGGGGCGGCGATGGATCCACACTGACAGAGTCTGGATATCCATCTTCCATACGTATCTGGACCCGCGGGCAAGACTTGGCCGAGGCGACAGAATTGTATGTCGGCGAAAAGAGCGACGTTGCCGCATGGCCTTGGTCGTCAGAGCTTGAAGATGGCACCATGATTTATGGGGTTCTGGAAGCCGACACATTCTTCACCCGCACCTATTACCTGCTCGAAGGTGGACGCGCGACGGCCTTCCCTTTGCCGAAAAAGTCGTCGCTCGGAGACGATTATCAAGGCTGGCAATTTGTGACCCTTCAAGAAGATTGGGACGTCGCAGATCAGAGCTTTAAAACAGGCGACTTGGTCGCTTTTAATCTCCAGCAATTCCTCGATACGAAAGAATTGCCGCCAGTCGAGCTCGTGTTCCGTGCAAACGAACGCCAAGCGGTGAACGGCGTTGCGGTATCTAAATCAGCGGCGCTACTGTCGATCAATGACAATGTCGCCAGCAAAGTCTTGCGCCTCGAGCATAGCGAAGCCGATGGTTGGACGACGCGAGATGTTGCTTTGCCGGGTACTGGCCAAGCTGGGATCATCTTTGCAGACGACAGCGAAGAGACGGTTTTCATCAATTATGAGGGCTTCCTCACCCCTGATAGCCTGCTCACCTACGATGCTGCGACTGATACGACCACGGGTCTGAAAGCACTTCCGACCAAGTTCAATGCGGATGGTCTGGTGGTTCACCAGAAAGAAGCGACTTCGGCTGATGGGACCAAAATTCCATACTTCGTGGTGCACCGTGAGGGGATCACGCTGGACGGCTCGACGCCGACCTTGCTGTACGCTTATGGCGGGTTCCAAATCTCGATGCGTCCAAGCTATAGCGGCGGAATTGGCCGGATGTGGCTGGAGCGCGGCGGCGCCTATGTGCTGGCTAATATCCGCGGTGGCGGCGAGTTTGGTCCAGCGTGGCACCAAGCCGGACTGAAAGGCGAACGTCAGCGCATCTTCGATGATTTTATTGCAGTTGGCGAAGACCTGGTTTCCATCGGGCTGACGCAGCCTGAGCATCTCGGAATTATGGGCGGCTCAAATGGGGGCCTCCTCATGGGTGTGATGATCACACAGCGCCCGGACCTTTGGAACGCCGTCGTGATCCAAGTGCCGCTGCTGGATATGCTGCGCTATCACAAGCTACTGGCAGGCGCGTCCTGGATCGACGAGTATGGCGATCCGGATAATCCTGAAGAGCGCCCATTCTTGGAAAAAACCTCGCCGTATCAGAACTTTGATGCCGGCGCGGATTATCCGACACCTTTCTTCGTGACCTCGACCAAGGATGACCGCGTGCATCCGGGCCATGCGCGTAAAATGGCGAAACTGTTCGAAGATGCGGGCAAGCCCTTCCTCTATTATGAGAACATTGATGGCGGACATTCTGCTGCGGCGAACCAAACAGAGCGCGCCAAGCGAACCGCGCTTGAGTTCACCTATCTTTATGAGCGCCTGTTTCCGAAAGACGCGGCGGAATAGATAGACTCAACAGATATCGAGCGTAGACTGCCTGAATGGCTACGCTCGATATCACCCCTATCGCCGGGGCTTTAGGCGCTGAGATTTCAGGTGTGCGACTCTCTGAAGAGCTTTCAAACACTGAGTTCGATGAGATCCATCAGGCTTTCCTTGACCATCACGTCATCTTCTTCCGCGGCCAATCGGGCCTAACACCAGAAGCCCAAAAGCGGTTTGCGCGGCGTTTCGGTAGCTTGAACGTACACCCTTATGTGAAAGGCATGGAAGGGCATCCGGAACTGCTCGAGATTATCAAAGAGCCAGAGGATAAGCTCAATTTTGGCGGTGGTTGGCATTCAGACATGTCGTTCCTGGAGGAACCCGCGCTCGGGTCCATTCTGTATGGTGTCGAAGTGCCCGAGTATGGCGGTGATACACTCTTCGCCAATCAGATCGCTGCGTATGAAGCGCTCTCGGATGGGATGAAGGAGATGCTTGGCGGCTTAAACGCGATTCACTCCGCCAGCCGCGAATATAGCGCAAAAGGTCAATCGGCGCAGGCGCGTCAGTCCATGCAATCAAACACAGCTACCGATGCGCCTGAGTATGAGCACCCCGTTGTGCGCACACATCCGGAGTCGGGGCGCAAAGGCCTCTATGTGAATCCAGCTTTCACGCTACGCTTCGCTGGTATGACCAAACGCGAGAGCAAGCCGCTGCTAAACTTCTTGTTCGAGCATTCACGAGATGAGCGCTTCACTTGCCGCTTCCGATGGAGCGAAGGCGCTGTCGCCTTCTGGGACAATCGGTGCTGCTGGCATTATGCGCTGAATGATTATCCCGGCCAGCGCCGCCATATGCGCCGCGCCACCGTGAATGGGGATCGACCTTATTAGTCCGGAAACCCGCCAGCGCGGCTTAAGCTTGAGCTGACGGGATGACCGAGCGCGGTTTCCAGCCACTTCGCGGTCTCAATGAGCTTTCCCAAATCCAGGCCTGTTTCAAATCCGGCACGTTCGAGCATGTAGACGACATCTTCGGTCGCGACATTTCCAGTCGCCGCGGGCGCGAATGGGCAGCCGCCAATTCCGCCGCAGCTTGCATCGATCACATCGACGCCGGCTTCAACTGCCGCCGCAACATTTGCGAGCCCGGCGCCGCGCGTGTCGTGGAAGTGCAGCCGCAAATAGACGTCTGGCGCTTCCATCCGAACGCGTTCGACAACCGTCCGCACATCCCACGGCGTTGCGACGCCAATTGTGTCTCCGAGGCCGACTTCTGCCACACCCGCGCGTTGCGCCTGGGCAGCTAGATTAGCGACAACGCCTGGATCAACCTCGCCAGAATAGGGATCGCCAAACGCCACTGAAACAGTTGCTGAGAGCGGGATTTCCGCCTCATGTACCAGCGGTGCGCATTGCGCCAGCATGTCGGCGCTTTGCTGCGGCGTCATACGTTGGTTGCGTTCGCCAAAGCCTTCGCCGGCAACCAGAACGAAATTGATCTCATCGGCCTGCGCATCAATCGCGCGGCGTACGCCTTTTTCGTTCAAAGCAAGGGCGATATGCCGTGTGTTCTTGCCACGATCGAGCCCTCGAAACACCGCGCCGCTATCGGCCATTTTCGGAACTGCTTTCGGGGAGACGAAAGAGCCAGACTCCATTCGTTTAACACCGCAATCTTCCAATCGAGAGATGAATTCGAGCTTCTGCTCCGTCGTCAAATCGCCGGGATCGTTCTGCAATCCGTCGCGCGGGCCGACTTCTACAATATCAATACGTCTTGTCATGGCGCCTATTTAGCGGGCATTGAAAGCGAATGACAGAACCGATTGTACAGCCGCCGCTTTCCGGCATTCACATAATTGAACTTGGCCAGCTCATCGCTGGTCCTTTTTGCGGTCAGCTGCTGGGGGATTTCGGCGCCGAAGTGATCAAGATCGAAGCGCCTGACCGACCCGACCCCGCCCGTGATTGGGGCGCGGTGAAGGTAAACGAGCAGAGCGTTTTCTGGGCCATTATCGCCCGCAATAAGAAGTCGCTGACCTTGAACCTACGCCTTCAGAAAGGCCAAGAAATCTTGAAGCGGTTGGTCAGCACGGCGGATGTGTTGGTTGAAAACTTTCGGCCTGGTACGCTCGAAAAGTGGGGGCTTGGTCCGGAGGTTTTGCATCAGATCAATCCGCGCCTCGTGATCACGCGTGTGTCTGGTTACGGTCAAACCGGACCGGAGAGCCACAAACCCGGCTATGCGAGTGTCGGCGAGGCCAAGGGTGGCCTCAGGCATTTGATTGGCGAGCCTGACCGCCCACCCGCGCGCGCTGGCGTCAGCCTGGGCGATACGATGACCGGCACGTTTGCGGCGCTGGGAACTATGATGGCACTGTTTCATCGTGAAAAATCTGGGCGGGGGCAGGTGGTTGATGCGGCGATCTATGAAAGCGTGCTCGCCTTTATGGAAAGCTTGCTCCCTGAATACGCCCTCGGCGGGCATACGCGCGAGCGCAGCGGTGGGATCTTACCGCGCATCGCGCCGTCTGGCGCGTACCCGTGCAGTGATGGAATGGTGATCATTGGCGCAAACCAAGACACGCTGTTTCAGCGCCTGTCCGACATGATCGGGACCGATTGGGCCACCGACGCGCGCTATGCGACGCATGATGCACGCGGCGAGAACCAGCTGGAATTGGATCAGATGATCTCAGATTGGACACGAGACAAATCTATGCAGGAGGTTTTGCGCCTGTGTGAAGCGCATGCCGTGCCAAGCGGACCGGTGAACACAGCCAAGGAAATGCTCGTCGATGATCATATGAAAGCGCGCGAAGCGATCCTCAAAGTTTTCTCGCCTTTGCTCGGAACCGACGTCCCCATGCAGGGCGTTGTGCCAAAATTGGACCTGACGCCCGGCGCAATCAATTCTTCTGGGCCCGCTTTGGGACAAGATACACGTGCAATCTTGGATGTCTTGGGGTACAGCCCTGAAGATCAAGCCGCCTTGAGAGACCAAAATGTCATTTGAGCCCCCGCTTCCGAAAGCAGAACAGGACGAAACCGACGAGTTGCGACCTAAGTTCAACGCCGACGGCCTCGTCGCAGCAATCGCACAAGACGCCGAGACGAAAGAGGTCTTGATGCTCGCATGGATGAACGAAGAAGCCTTGCGCGCGACCCTTGAAACAGGGCGTGGCACGTATTGGAGCCGGTCCCGGCAGTCGCTTTGGGTGAAGGGCGAAACATCCGGCCACGTCCAGGAAGTTGTCTCAGTTCAGATCGATTGCGATCAGGACGCAGTGCTTTTGCATGTCCATCAGTCGGGCGGCGCTTGTCATACTGGGCGCAAGTCTTGCTTCTATAGAACCATCGATCCTGAAGCGGTTCGCCTCAAAGGCGAGTGAACTGGTACGGGTCTTGCTTATTACGTGTGTAAGTAATTTGTGAGGCTGATGTGTTCGGACTTTTTGGACGCAATAAAAAATCGAAAGAAGCAGAGGACGTGATCGAAGAACCCGTCGAACGACGATCTTCGGAGCGCAACGATACCTATGCGGATGCGGTTGCGCTGACGGCAAAGGGTCAATTCCTCAAAAAGGGAATTGCTCTAGATCTGTCTGCAAACGGGTCCCGGCTTCGGTTCGAGAATGGTGACAGCCTGAATGATGGCATGGTGGTTAGCATCGCCCGCTACGGCATTAAACGTCGCGCGCGCATGCGGTGGCGTACCCGCACCGATGTTGGTGTCGAGTTCTTGGACGAAGCGGAATAGACCGCAGTTACAGGCGTTTTGGCGCTAGACTTCATAAACGAGAGTGCTATGTCGCGGGCAGATCAGACCTGTCGCTGAACATGTTTGGTTCGAATCCGGAACGAAATATCGAACTTGTCCACAGAATCGGGCTTCCTGTGGACTAAACGCTCGATTCCGCCGGATTCTTCGCGCCGAGCTATCGACTCTTTCCAGATCTGAGTCATTCTACACCTGTCGGCAGCGAGGAACGGAAAGCCACCGGAAACACTGTCGGAAGAACGTCGCGCCCGGACGAAGTGGGCTCAAGAGCGAACCTCAGAAATGGGGGGAACAAAGGAGCTAGCGGAGATGAAGGGAAAGGTACCGCGGCGTCTGTCAGACCTCAACTAGAGGGGCGAGACAGGGCCATATCTGCGAACGGGGCACGAGCCGAAGCGCAGACCAGAAAGAACACCGGAAACGGGGATCTGGATGGTGGGACTTAACAAAACTGCGCAAGCAGAACGGGAAGTTTCAGGTCTCAATTGAGGCGCCAGAGCAGGGACTTAGCGGAAGCTGTTCGAGCGACACAAATGAACCAAATGGGGTGCGAGCCGTAAGGTCCGCACCCCTCTTGGTTTTTGGGATCTTTATTGCGCCGCAAGCTCCGCTTCTGTTTCATCGTCAAAGATCTCTTCGATGGACTTTTCGAACAGGCGGGCGATGGCAAAGGCGAGCGGCAAAGACGGATCATACTTCCCCGTTTCGATCGCGTTCACCGACTGCCGGGAAACGCCCAGATGATCCGCAAGGGCTGCTTGGCTCCAACCGCGCTCTGCGCGAAGGGCACGAATGATATTCTTCACGAGCATTGTCTCCCGCCAAGGCGATTATGTATTTGGCAAACCAAGAATCGAAACCCGCTGTTAGGCGACTTGAACTAGGATATAATTATGGAAATTGATAATCAGCTTGAGGCAGCCATTAAATGGGCAGAAGAGAGGCTACGGAACGGTTCCGAGCCCCCCTTCATTTATTATCGCCTGATGCAGCTCAGAGAAGCTGCGCAGGAGCTTTTACCGCATGCTAAGCAGCAAACGGAAGGTTCACACGAATTGGTCGAACATCCGGAAAGCGTTCAGCAACAAGCGGCCCAAGAGCATCTCCCAAAAATCGTTCAACTCCATCCTTCTGCGCCTGACTTACCGACGCATAGGTAAACCGAAGGCTGGGGAACTGAATAATCCGAGGATCACGCATATGTGCCTGCATACGTTCTCTGACATTGCCCTGCCCCGCCTTAATATATTCAGGCGTAGACAGTACAGTCCCTGTTTTCCAAATTAGATAAACGCCGTCCGCATCAACGGAAAGCCAATTGACCCGTCTAGGATCAAGCCATTCGTTTTGGGTGCTCTTCACCCAGGCTAAATTTAACATATCATTTTTCTTTGTGCTTGAGCTTTCGAGGCTCTACCCTGTCCGATTTCGCAATCTTCCGCAGTGTCGTGTCGAAAAGCTCCTGGTTTGCGTTGCAATCGGTTTTTTTTGCCGCAGCAAGGAACTTTTCTTTCTGACTTTCAATCTTCTTAACCATTGTGATTCCTTGACATTATCGCAAATTCCGATACTCCGTAGCACATCGCGACAGGATTTTCTCCCGCCGCGTATGGCCGAGCCTAGGATGATGGAATCAGGGCCTACCCTAATTTCTACCTTCTAATGCACCGGGTCATGCCGAACTCCTTTCTCGCTGTCGGGCGAATCGAGGTTGGTGTTTAGAGTGGAGCCGAGTTCCAGCTCGGGTCCACTCTGCGAAATTGGAGTGGAGGCGGACGGAATCGAACCGTCGGGCTGCGGGTAGGAATCCAGCTCCCGGGAACCATCTCCCGCCCCCACATTCTCAAAAGGCTCGGATTCGTCCGGGTCTTTTTTGTTAAGTTTCCACACTCTGCCAGATAGGGTGATTAAACGATCTTTCTTTAGTCTGCTCAGTTGCGGAGAAAGACTGGTTCGCTCTAGGTCGGTGCCGAAGCGATCTTTTATGAAAGCCAGAAGCTCCGTCGCCTCAGCGCCTTCAGGCATTACGCCAAGTATCTCAAGCACCATCCCTTTAATTGTGAGACGGCTAGGGTTTTCGTTATTTGTTCGCATTTTTGCAACGTTGGAGATGTTGGACTTGCCATCTACGGCATTGATCGCCAACTCTACATCTCGTAACTGCAACTGCGCCGAATCGAGCTCAGTCGTCAATCGACCTACTGTGTTCTGTAGTTGCCGCTGCAATTTCAACAATTCATCACGTACATTAACCATAAAGTGGTCAATGGATCAGTTTGCGTTGTTTGACAACCCAGATCGTTGTCAGCAGCGCAACATTACGACTCTTTTAGAGTCTTTCCTTGTGAGCCGTCCTATAGGTGAGGCGCTTTCCTTTAAAACCCATTAGAGCCCGCACCGCACGTTCTCCATCTTCGATGCCGTTAGCCGAGCGATTGTTGTATCGAAAGTCATACTCAGCCAGATAGCGATGCAGGTGCTTGCTAGAACAGTGCTGGTACACGCCTTTCATGCCGCGCTTGAAGATACTGAAATAGCCTTCAACCGTGTTTGTATGGATCGTGCGATCTTCAAGGTTCACGTATTCGTTCTGACTATGGTTTACGCGTTTGTGCGTGTGGAACTTGCCCCCGACAGGGCGCAAACGACGCGCTTCATCGGTTAGGATGCGTGTCTCATATTCCACGTTCTCTTGAACGATGGGCAAGATAGTCGCGGACTTAAGGTCTTTTATCACAACGCTATAGGCTTGGCCGCGCTGGCGATCTACGAGCGTGAGGATCTTGTTCGCTTCCTCCCAGGGCGCGGTGCGTTTACCAGTCGGATTTGCCTCTTTGTCTTTACCGATGAAAGTTTCGTCCACTTCAACGTCACCACCGCCACCGCCGAACGGCTCAAGAGGTCCGCCAGTGCGCATGGCTTCGCGAATGCGATGGCAAAGAAACCAAGCTGTTCGATATTGCACTTCCAGAACGCGGTGCATCTGGTGTGCGCTGAAGCCCTTCTTAGAAGAGGCCATAAGATAGATCGCTTGAAGCCACTTATGCATGGGCAGGTGGCTTTCTTCGAAGATGGTGCCCTTACGAACGGTGAACTGTTTGCGGCAGTCTTTGCACTTGTAGAGACCGTGGCGTTCAACGCCTTCTGGGTTTTTGCGAGAAGGTTTGGTCCGAACGCCCTTTAGGTGCGTAGAGTTATCCACAGTACCGCAATGAGGGCACACGCGACCGTCAGCCCAAAGGATAGTCTCCACGTGGGCAAACGCAGCGGCTTCGTCATGGAAATAGGCTTTAGACAGAATGGACATGGGAAATCTCCTATGCCCTGAAGATAGGTCATCCACTGTGGTTTGTCAAATACATAATCGCCAGCGTTATTGACAAAATTTTCTGATTGCCAACGCGCCGCGAAACAGTAGGACCGCGCGAATGGCCATTGCACCGTCCCTCCAGATCTTTCGTCACAGAGCTTATTTGCAGTTCTGGTTGATGCGTGTGTCGGTGGCGTCAGCGCGGCAGATGCAGTTCGTTGCAATTGGTTGGCAGGTCTATGATCTCGCCCGTGACCCGATTGAGACCGGGGGAATGGGGCTGAGCATCAACGAAGCGGCATTCATGCTCGGCCTGGTTGGCCTCGTCCAATTCATCCCTGTTTTACTGCTCTCATTAATTGGGGGCCAGGCGGCCGATCGTTTGAACCGAAAAATGATCTTGGTAATCAGCAATCTGTTTCGACTCGTCGGAACGGTTGGGTTGTTGCTAACGCTCACGCTGCCAGCGGACCAAGCTTTGCCTCTGATCTTCGCCGTTGCCGCACTGCTCGGTGTGGTCAATGCGTTCACGCCAGCGGCCGCAAGTGCGCTCTACCCACAATTGGTCCCGCGTTCAGAGCTGCCCATTGCCATTGCCTTTAACTCACTTGGATTCCAAACGGCCAAAATCGTTGGGCCCGCTTTTGGGGGATTGCTGCTCGCGGCGGGTGGGTTGAGCCTAGTCTACACCGTCGCTTTTGGCCTGATCACGTTCGCCATTCTCTCGATCGCAACCGCGAAGACGCCGCCGCATCAGAAGCTCGAGCAGGCCAAAGGCTTCGATATGATTTTCGAGGGCCTCCGCTATATCGGCCGCAATAAGATCGTCCTGGGTGCCATCTCACTTGACTTGTTTGTGGTCTTCTTTGGCGGATTGGTGGCACTGCTACCTGTTTTCGCGCGCGACATCCTGCAAGTTGGCGAGGCTGGTCTCGGCTTCCTGGCGGCAGCGCCAGCCATCGGCGCGCTGACCGTGGCTTTCCTTCTGGCGCGCAAACCCCTAACCCGTCGCGTTGGTCCTTGGATGTTTTGGGCGGTCGGGATCTTTGGTGCCGCGACCTTGGTCTTTGGCCTCTCATCGATCTTCTGGCTGAGCTTTGTTGCTCTTATCATCACCGGCGCCGCCGACGAGATTTCGGTCTATGTTCGCGCCTCATTGATTCAATTGGCGACCCCAGATGAAATGAAAGGTCGGGTGACCTCTGTCTCCTTCATCTTCATCTCCGCCTCAAACGAACTCGGCGACTTCCAAAGCGGTGTCGCGGCACGCTTACTCGGGCCCGTCGGCGCCGTCTTGTTTGGTGGCGCCGTCGCCATAGGCGTCGGTCTGTTGTGGATTAGACTGTTCCCAGAGCTCGCCCGTGCCGACACGTTCGAAGATGTCGAAGAACAGGCCGTTTAAGCGGCGCTCTTTTTACCTGGAACCAGCTTACCGAAGAACGCCCAGACATCGTTCACGCCTGCCCCATGCACAGCGCCGGCGCGATAAACGCGGGTGGCGAGATGCAGGATCAGGAGCGTGGTCGCAGCCATCAAACTGAGCTGTGCCAAGACTTCCCAGAGTGGCGGTTCCGTCGGCATCCGAAGGATGAGCAGGAAAGGTGTGAACACCGGAACCCAGGCCATGATCTCGATCAATGCGGATTCAGCATCCTGGATCGCGAAGGCGAGCATTGCGAGCGGTGCCATGAGGGTCACGAAAAGCGGCGTCATCAAAGTTTGAGCTTCCTGGATCGTGTCGCAGAGCGAGCCCAGGGCCAAGAAGAGCGAACCATACATGAGGTAGCCCAACACGAAGCTGATGATCGCCGGTACGAACAGCGCCGGTTTCGCCGCTGCCGCCAACAAAGATCCGATCCCTTGTGCGACATCCGCTGGAATGCTGTCGCGGACAAACCAGGTGAGAAGCCCAGAACCGAAGCTCCAGAACGCCATGAGCGTGAGCGATAAGAGCAGCACAGCCAGCAGTTTCCCAGCCAAGAGGTGCGGAAGTTTAACCGAAGTGAGGAGGCTATCGAAAATCTTGTTCGACCGCTCTTCGATTGTTCCCATCAGCAAATAATTGATCACGGAGAAGATCAGGAACCAAAGTGAGAAGGCCATCATGATCGAGACAACAAAAGGGGCTCGATCGGTTTGTGTCACCTCGGTTTCGGCGTCTTCTCCTTCGCCGATACGAACCCGTTGTTGTTTGACATCCCGCCGCGCAGCGCGGGCTTCATTCAGCACATTGCGATCAACATTGACCGCGGCCAAGGCACGGTCCAGCTGTAACTCGCGCTCCGCTTCGCGCGCGAATGTTATGAGCGTGCGGGCTTGCAGATTTTCTGACCAATACTCGATCTCGCCAGAGGTATCATTGACCACGAAGGCCGCGAACAGGGGCTGTGGACCTTCCTCGGTTTCCACCAAAGTTTCCCCGATAAGATAGGGTGCCAGCTCTGCGCTGCTCTCCACAGGGGCCTCGACTTCAACAAAGTCCTGCCTCGGCAGCATCGCTGGATTGCCGCCAGCTTGTGTGAACGCTTCATCCACCGTCGCACCATTTGAGCGGGCATCGTCAAAGGTAGATAACTTTTCGCTATCTCGATCCTCAGCGATCGCGAGAGGGTCGAGCATCGCGCGCGCCATCACGCCGGTCGCGTTGTCCATTTCCTCTCGAAGTGCGTTGGTGAACGTATCGCCCTTTTCGATCACCGCGAAGTAACGCGTAGGCTGCGCATTCTGAGCAAAGGTCGGCGCGAGGATGAAAATCCCGATGATAACCGGCGTAAACAGTAGCCCAAGCCAAAATCCCCAAGCGGAGACATAGCCGAGATAGTCACGCATCGTGACCAAATAGGTAGACCGGATCATGCCGCTTCTCTCCCCTCAGCCGCATCCGCAGCGAGTGTATCGGTTAAATCTTGAGCTTCCGCTTCGCTGACCAAAGAGACGAAGACGTCGCGTAGACGCGCCTCTTGCGGCGTGAAGCTGGTGATCGGTGCGCCTGAATCGAGCGTTGCGCGCAGCGCATCTTGCGAACTTTGCGCAGGCTTCAAGCCGACGCGCCAGTGATCGCCTTCTTGAACGGCGTCGAAACCGGACGGACTAAGAGCCGCGCTGAGATCAAAGCCCTCCGCGACCCCAATATGTACGGCGCGCCCCAAAGCTGCGAAAGCTTCGTCTAGCGTGCCGTCAAAAACTTTTCGGCCTCGCGCCATCATGACGATTTTCTCGCAGAGGCGCTCAGCATGTTCCATGACATGGGTTGAAAACACGATCGTGGCGCCGCGTTTATGTTCCTCGATGATCAGGTCTTCCAAGGCTTGCTGGTTAACCGGATCGAGACCCGAGAAGGGCTCGTCTAGAATCAGAAAGTCAGGACGATGGGCCAGTGCGGACAGGATTTGAACCTTTTGGGCCATGCCTTTCGACAGCTTGGTAACGCGGCTACGGCCAAATTCACTCAGCCCCATCATCTCAAGAAGCTCATCAGCGCGCGCCTTTGCGTCGCGGCTCGACATGCCTTTGAGGCGGGCAAAATAGGTAATGATCTGGCGCGGGCTCATCTTTTTGTAGAGGCCGCGTTCCTCGGGCAGGAACCCGACACGCTTGAGGGATTCCAAGTTCGGCGCTGCGCCAAGCAAATTCACCTCACCACGATCAGGCGACAAGACGCCGAGCGCCATTCTCAAGCTCGTCGATTTCCCAGCACCATTTGGGCCGAGAAATCCGACGATCGATCCTTTCGGAACGTCAAAATCGAGACCGCGCACGGCTTGGAAGCTTCCAAACCATTTGCTGACCCCAGTCATTTTCAGCGGTAAGTCTTCGCCCATCAACGCGCTCCGGCTTTGAATCTTCTGTTTATCGATATGTAGCGCAACTCTTTTGCCCTGCTAGGCTTGCCAAGCCCTTAAAGAATCCACAGGATATGAGTCATGAAGACGCCGCTCTATCCTCTTGCAGGGGGATTAGGTGACGCGCGGGGGAATAAGACGCGTGAAAAACGTGACGAAGAACTCCGAATCGCGGACACTCGGCCCTGCGCGCCTCAGCACACTTTAAACGGGTGCAGTGGGACAGAAACGCTCGCATCAATCGAGCGCGCATTGCTGCGTCTGGCGTCTGGAACCTACGGGATCTGTGTGTCGTGCGGCGCAGACATCAGTCTGCACCGACTGGAACAGAACCCCGCAGTTGAAACATGTGACTCGTGCGCAGACAGAGCGCCGTTTAAAGCGCACTAAGCGCTTGCGTCAGATCGCGGCAAAGATCGTCGGCGTCTTCCAACCCAACTGAAAGACGAATCCAGCTTTCATCCAGGCCCATCTCTGCTTGCTCTTCTTCATTCAACGCACGGTGCGTGGTCGACGAGGGATGACATGCGAGGGATTTCGTATCGCCGAGATTGTTCGAGATATCGATAAGATTCAGGCTGTTCAGCACTTTGAACGCGTCCGCACGTGCGCCCTTAACAGAGAAAGCGACCAGTGTTCCGCCAAGCTCCATCTGTTTCTTATGGATCGCATAGTTTGGGTGATCGGATCGTCCCGGGTATCGCACGGCATTGATATTCGGATGCGCTGAAATCGTATCAGCAACCTTGGCCGCGTTTGAGCAAGCCTGCCGCACGCGCAGGTCAATTGTCTCAAGGCCTTTCAGAACGACCCAAGCATTAAATGGGGAGGCCGCCGGACCGGTATGGCGCAGCCATGGGTCAATATGTTCTTCGATGAATTCGCTCTTCCCGAGGATGGCGCCCAGCAACACGCGTCCTTGTCCGTCCATATGCTTGGTTGCCGAATAGACCGCGATATCTGCGCCGAGTTCCAAAGGCTTCTGAAGGATTGGCGTTGCGAACACATTGTCGACCACGAGAAGGGCGCCTGCCGCATGCGCGAGCTCCGCGACAGCCGCGATATCCACCGCTTCCAGCAAGGGATTGGATGGGCTCTCAATCAAAACCAATCGCGTTGGCTTCGACAAGGCGCGCTTCCAAGCATCCAGATCGCTGCCTTTCACAAATTCGGTTTCGACACCGTAGCGCGGTAGGATTGTCGAGCAGATGTGCCGGCAAGAGCCGAACAAAGCGCTTGCCGCAACGACGCGATCTCCAGCGCTGCATGGGGCAATCATTGCAGATGAAATCGCGCCCATGCCTGACGCCGTTACACGGCACGTTTCCGCGCCTTCCAGCGCAGCCAGGCGCTCGGCCAGCATCTGGTTGGTGGGGTTGCCATAGCGCGAATAGACATAGCCCTC
>JBCBGS010000011.1:0-33550 GCA_038526515.1 Pseudomonadota bacterium
CAGCCGCCAGACCATAGGCGCTGCCCCCGGACAAGACGACCGCGTCGACATGATCTACGAGCTTATCCGCCAGCAACAGGTCTGTTTCGCGCGTGCCGGGTCCGCCGCCCGCCACGGCAACAGCGCCGACGCTCGGTGCCTCACACAGAATGACCGAAGTGCCTGTTTTTGCGGCTATATCGTGCGCGTTGCCGATGCGAATCCCGGCAATATCCGTGATCAGGTTGTTTTTGCCTGGCTGAGACATTGAAAAGTCTTTCCTGTGATTGGTAACCGCTCTACGGTGATGAAAAGAATTCGCCAAGTCGGAGCGTCCCTGAATGTCAGTCAAATCTATCCTTCTCGCCGGTGCGTCGGCGCTACTTTTGGCCGCGTGCCAGCCGCAAGCTCCAACAGGAGAAGTTGAGACGCCGCCCGCGGCGCCAGTTGAAGAGGCGCAAGCTGAGTGGACAAAAGGCGCGATGGTCGCTGCGGCTGACCGGCGCGCGGTGGAAGCCGGATTGGAGGTTTTGCGCAATGGTGGACATGCCGTCGATGCCGCGATTGTCGTGCATACGGTCTTGGGGCTTGTCGAGCCGCAATCCTCCGGCATTGGCGGCGGGGCATTTATGGTCGTCTATGACCGAGCATCCGGCGAAACCGTGGTTTATGATGGGCGGGAGACAGCGCCGTCTGCCATCGACGAAAACCTATTTGTCGAAGACGGCGAAGTGCTTGGCTTTTTAGACGCTTGGCAGTCTGGTAAATCTGCAGGCGTTCCGGGGGCGATCGCACTGTACAAAACAGCGCATGACGCGCATGGGCGCATGGATTGGGCTAGCAATTTTGATGCTGCCATATCGCTGGCTGAAGCAGGGTTCGAAGTGAGTCCGCGGCTTGCCGGTATTCTGTCGAATGATCGCCTTCGCCAATTCACACGGATTGATGATCATCCGGTCAGTGCCGCGTATTTCTATCCGGATGGTGAGCCGCTTGAGGTGGGAGATGTTCGCGACAATCCCGATTACGCCGAAACCCTTCGCCGCGTCGCAACCGAAGGAACCGATGCGTTTTATAAGGGTGATATTCCGGAAGCGATTGTCGCAACGCTAGCCGAAGAACCACGACCAGGTTCGCTCAGCGTTGAAGACATTGCAGCCTATGAAGTCAAAGTACGTCCGCCTCTTTGCGGCGAGTGGCGAGACTACAAGATCTGTTCAGCGCCGCCGCCGAGTTCCGGTGGTGTCACCATGAACGCGATCACGGGGCTCTATGAGCGCATCCTGCCGCTCGATGCGGACTCTTGGGAAGAGTTTGTCACCGCTTTCGTCGACGCGCAGCGACTCGCTTATGCCGATCGTGACCACTATGTCGCCGATGCCGATTTCGTTCAGGTCCCGGCCGCCGACTTGATCAATCCGAAATATCTCGATGTGCGCGCAGGCGAAGTCTTTGCGCCTGGTGCGATCCCAACACCCGGTGATCCAGGTGTCGCGCTTGGCGGCAATCCAATGGTCGGCATGTGGGGGCAAGATCCAACCGAGGACGCGCCGGGCACAACTCACTTGTCGATTGTGGACGCCGAAGGAAATGCGGTTTCTATGACCGCAACCGTGGAGGCTGCCTTCGGGAACTCGCGGATGGTGAATGGGTTCTTACTCAATAACGAGTTGACTGATTTTGCACGAGAGCCGCGGAAGTCGAACTTACCCGTTGCAAATGCGCCCGGGCCAGGCAAGCGACCGAGAAGCTCAATGTCACCGACCATCATTTTTGATGAAAATGGTGATCTGAAAATGGTGACGGGATCGCCAGGCGGGAACTCGATCGTGGCCTATGTCGCAAAGTCTATTATCGCTGTCATCGATTGGGGTGACACAGCGTATGAAGCGATTGCGGCACCGAACATCATCGCGCGCGGCGAATTTGTCGGCGTTGAAGTTGACGTTCCAGGTGGCATGGAAACGGCGACCATGTTGGCAGAGGCTGGCTATAAGGTCCAAGAGCGCCGCGGAGAGAATAGTGGTCTCCACGTCATCATCGTTACGGAAGAGGGATTAGACGGCGGAGCAGATCCGCGCCGCGAAGGCGTGGCCCTCGCGCTCGAGTAAAAAGAAATCTGCGACGGAGTGAGCAAAAAGATAAACCACTCCGTCGTTCAATTGGCGATCAGCTAAACGTGTTAAATGTAGGAGTAATGAGGTGGTGGTGAGACGTTTATTTGTGGCGGCCTTGATGGCTGTCGGCTTTTTGGGTGCTGCAAATGCGCAGGCTTACCCAGATGCCACTTATGATCCAGCAGTCCCGACTTTGATGGACATCGCCGGACATGATCATGGCGAAGCGATCACCACCTCTGCGGACATTAATGTGTTCCTCGAAGCGCTCCAAAGCTATGCGCCGGACCGCATGAAGATCGAAACCTATGCAGAGTCGTGGCAAGGCCGCGATCTCACGTATGCGATGATCTCATCGGCCGAGAATATGGCCCGCCTGGACGACATCAAAGCGCAGCTTGCTGCAATCGGTAATGGAGAAGCCCCGTCTGGAGCGACGCTTGAAAATACGCCCGCCGTCGTTTGGCTGAGTTATGGTGTTCACGGCAATGAGGTCACGCCATCAGATAGCGCGATCTTCATCGCTTACCATTTGCTAGCGGTCCAGAACAATGAGCTCGTCGACACGATTCTCGACAACACAATCGTCGTGATTGACGCGAACGCTAACCCGGATGGACGCGAGCGATTCCTGTTTCACTTCACCTCAGCACTGGGAATGGCGCCGCGCGCGGACCGTTATGCGGCTGAGCATGATGAGCCGTGGCCACGAGGACGCTTCAACCACTATATTTTCGACATGAACCGTGACTGGTTTGCGATCACGCAACCAGAGTCGAAGGGCCGGGTTGAGGTGCTGCAGGACTGGCACCCGGTGGTTTATGTCGACAGTCATGAGATGGGCGGTGACGCGACTTACTATTTCCCACCCGCCGCGCGCCCATTTAATCCCAACATCACGGAGACGCAGAAGGGCCGCCAATTCCAGCTAGGACGAAATATGGCGAGCTGGTTTGACCGTTTCGGAGCGTCTTACTTCACGCGTGAAATCTTTGACGCTTTCTATCCTGGCTATGGCGATATGTGGCCAACGCTGAACGGTGCGATTGCGATGACGTTTGAGCAAGGCTCACCGCGCGGTCTCATCTTCGGCCGCCGAAACGGGACGCTGCTGACCTATAATGAAGGCGTACGGAACAATGTCCTGTCATCGATTGCAACGCTTGAGACAGTTGCGCGAGATAAGAACTCATATCTGACCGACTATGCAGAGTTCCGTCGCACCGCGATTGAAGAAGGCTCAAGTTCGGACGACCGATATTTTGTCTTTGACCTTTCTGACGCGCGTTACGAAGCGGAATCCCTGGCGAGGCGCCTTGCCCTGCAAGGCATCGACGTCCAACGCGTTCCAGCAGGCAGCTCGCAGTGTCGGCAATCCTACCCTGCGGGCGCTTTGATCGTTGACCGGGCGCAACCGGAAGGGCGTTTGATCAATACTCTGTTGAGCCCGACAACGCCGCTTGCGCCGGATTACATTGCTGAACAAGAGAGCCGTCGAGATCGAGGACTCAATCATGAGCTGTACGACGTCACCGCATGGTCGATGCCGCTTATGGATGGCGTGACGATGCAGCAATGCCGCCGCGTGGATCTCAGCAATGCGACCACCGTGTCTGCAGATGACCCGATCCCATCGATTGTAACGGGGTCTGGAGCATATGGTCAGGTCGTGCCGTGGACCGATGGCGGACAGGCTAAGCTCGTCGTGGCTGCGCTTAAAGCAGGGTTGAAAGGCAGCACAACGGATGCCGCGTTTACGCAGAATGGACGTGTCTTTCCAGCGGGCAGCGTTGTGTTCCCGCTCGCCGACAATGATGAAAATTTGAATTCAGAGCTGACACGTCTCGCGCAAGAGATTGGCGCTGAAACTGTGCCGATGACGTCGAGTTGGGTCGAAGATGGTCCAAACTTTGGGAGTTCATCGTTCGCAGCGATGACGATGCCAAAAGTGGCGATGGCCTGGGATGCGCCAACCAGCCCAACCTCGGCTGGCAATACGCGCTTTGTGCTTGAGCAAGAGCTTGGCATTCCTGTGGCGCCTATCCGCGTCTCGACTATGTCGCGAGCAGACCTGTCACATTATGATGTTCTTGTTATCCCGGACTCGTTTGGTTTGGTGGATCAGCTTGGCTCTGCGAAGCCGCTCCAAGAATTTGTCCGTGGCGGCGGTGTACTGGTTGCAATCGGTAATTCTGTCGGTCAGTTGGCAGGCGAGGATGTCGGTCTGCTCTCGACTCAATTGGAGCTTGCGACGACGGATGCGGAGGGCGCTGAGGATGCAGCAGGCGCGCGCGTGCCGGGCGTCAACTTTGCTTCTGAAGAAGAGTATGATGCCCACATTGAGAACGCGCGGTCGCGGCCTGAGGATATTCCAGGGGTCCTCGTTAGAGCGATTGCAGACCCGAACCATTGGCTCTCTGCTGGATATGACGAGGCCACGGCTTTGGTATCAGGGCGCTCGATCTATCGCCCATTAAACGCAAGCGACGGGACAAATGTCTTCCGTTTTGCCGATGCAGATAACCTGCTGAAGAGCGGATATCTCTGGGAAGAAAACCGTCTGCAATTGGCGTTCAAGCCATTCGTGATGGCTGAACGGCAAGGCGACGGTGTGGTGATCGGCTTTACGCAAAGCCCAACCACACGTGGTTATCTCAATGGGTTGAACTTGCTGATCGCCAATGCGGTTGTCATTGGCCCTGCGCGCGTCGCGCAATAGTGCCCGTCTATATTTAAGGAGTTTCGCTATGCTGCGGTCCACACTTTCATCCATCGCTTTGGTCACCTTTCTCGGGGCCTGCGCCACGGCGCAGACTGAAACCAAACCGAACGCCCCTGAGATCGATCTTGTGGCTGAGGAAACCATTGGCGGTCCTGACTATGCCTTGGCCGCGACATCTCCTGAGCCAGGGAAAGTGAATGTCGGCATGGCAGGAAGCGATCCCGCAGACATTGCGCGCTACCTTCTGGCGCGCGGTGCATCGGGTGCGCTGCTCGCGCCTGGCGGCGAACATGTCGCGTTTAGATACAGCGTAACTGGGGTTCCCCAGCTTTGGGTTGCCCGCGCAACCGGCGGCGCGCCTCAGCAACTCACCTTTGGCAATGGCGTGACGTTCTTCCGTTGGATGCCGGATGGGTCAGGGCTGATTTACGGCGCAGACAATGATGGCAATGAGCAGGAGTCCTACTTCTTCGTCTCGGCGGATGGGACGTCAGAACGATTGCTCCTCCCAGCCGTGGACGGAGGGTTCCGATCGTTTGGAGATATCTCAGCCGACGGGTCAGTGGCAGTCTATTCTTCGACTGAACGCAATGGGCTCGATTTCGATATCTATAAAGCAGATCTCAGCACCGGCGAAACAGAGATGCTGTTTGAAGGCACCTTTGGCTATTACGCCAGAGCTCTCTCTCCAGACGGCAAACATCTGATCGTGACCGAAACAGTCGGCGAAGACTCTGACAATCTCTATCTGCTGGACGTGGAGTCCAAAGAGATGACCACCGTCTCTGCACCAAGCCCGCGCGCCAATCACAGCGATGGCGGTTTCGCCTGGAGTCCGGATGGAACGGGTTTCTATTTTGCGAGCAATGTCGATCGCGAGTTCGCAACTGTGCACTTCTATGATCTTGCGGCTGGTGAATTCTCTGTGGTTGCTGAAACCGAACGCGACGCCGCCCGAGTTGAAATCTGCGGAAGCGAAGGCGGCTATCTCGCTTTTGCTGAAAACACTGATGGGTTTCACACATTGCACGTCCGCGATTTAACGTCAGGCGAGGCCGTACAGACACCGCGATTGGCGGAAGGCGTTTATAGCGTCAGTTGCGCGCCAGGGTCTGACCGCATGGCCATTGGGGTAAATGGCTGGAACACACCAGGGGACGTCAAAGTCTGGGACATGGCGCGAAATGCCACCAGCCCAACATTCACGGCAACCAGCGCCGGCCTAGATCTCGGCCGCTTTGTGCGTCCGGAAAGTGTAACGATCCCTGCACGGGATGGTGTCGATTTGCAGGGGCTGCTTTATCTACCGGATGCAAACTCGCTTCCTGACGGGGCGTTGCCACCAGTTTTGTTCATCGTCCATGGCGGGCCAACAGCGCAGTCCATGGCGTCATTTGATCCGATCGTTCAATATCATGTCGATCGCGGCATCGCGGTGTTTGAACCAAATGTTCGAGGGTCGACGGGCTTTGGTCGAACCTATGTCACTTTGGATGATCAAGAAAAGCGCCGTGATAGCGTTCGCGACTTGATCGATATGGCTGACTATCTTCGGGCAGATGGACGCGTTGATATGGATCGGGCCGCCGTCGCAGGCGGCTCCTATGGCGGTTATATGGTGAATGCAGTTCTGGCGCTTTACCCAGATACTTTCGCGGCGGGCGTCAGCCTGTTTGGCGTGGCGGACTGGGTCACCGCACTTCAGATCGCATCGCCGGCGCTCCAGGCCTCGGACCGGATCGAATATGGCGATATCCGTGAGCAGAAATGGATCGACTATTATACCGAGAACTCGCCGATCCGACTCGCTGATCAGATTAAAGTTCCGGTCCTCTTCTCTCACGGTGTCCAAGATCCGCGGATCGATATTTATGAGACCGAAGTGATGGTGAAGACACTGCGCGCGAATGGCATTGATGCGCCTTACATCCGGATCGAAGACGAGGGACATGGCTGGCGGAAACTGTCAAACCGCTTGTTCTATTACCGTGCCCAAGCTGAATTCCTCGAAAAGGTCTTTGAGCAAGAATAAGCGTTACTCGCTCACCGGAGGCGCGAGTAGATCTTGCGCCTCCATCCACCGCATGAATTGGTCGAACCAATCATCAGCTGGGACCCCGCGCTTATAGCTGCCGAAGCCATGGCCTCCGGATTGGTAATAGTGCAACTCGACAGGTATGCCTGCGGATTGCCAGGCTTCAACAATGCCGAACCCTTGGCCTACGAAAAGGTCATCATCGGCGGCGAGCGCTGCGAACATTGGCGGGGCCTGTTGCGGCACTTCAACTGCGTTCATCGGGCCGTAAATGTACCCTAGATAATCGGGTTTTGAAGCGCCTTCGTTCTCTGAAAGCGTTACACCTAAGGCCGTGATGGCGCCTGCTGAAAAGCCGAGCATTCCAATTTTGTCTGCATCATAGCCCCATTCGTCCGATTTCGCCTTGACCAGTTCTAATGCGATCTGAGCATCTGCGACGGCGAATGGGATACCTTGGGTCACATCAACCGGCGCATCCGCTGTTCCTTCGGCTTCCGGATCGTCGGATGGCGGACCCCAAAGGGCGCCCATATAAGCGCCGAACTCTGCTGCTTCGGATGGGGTCTCCATTGTGCGGTACTTCAAAATAAAGGCGGCGACCCCACGCTCTGCCAGCCAATTGGCGACGGAGTAGCCTTCATTATCCATGGAGACGAACTGAAATCCACCGCCTGGAATAACGATCACCGCAGCGCGGGTTGCGGCAGGGTCTTCCGGTAAGACAGGTAAGAGCGTCGGCACAGTGACATTTGTGGCCCAGCGCTCTGTTCCAGCATTGCGCCATGCTTCTTGAAGCGTTGACCCTTCTGAGCCCGGAGCGGCACCGTCATACAGACGAATGGCCCCAGCGTCTTCTGGAGCAGGGACTTCTGCGAAGGGGACGGGCTCAGGATTATCTTGAGCCATAACAGAGACCGATATGAGGCAAGCAGCGGCCCCTAAGGCAAAGGATTTCTTCAGCATGGACAAGCAGCTCCTTCGTGTCTGACCGAAAGCTTAGAGCAAGTGCACGCATCGGAATAGAGACACCAATCCTATTCTGTGAACGCGTTTAAAACGGCGTCTACGGAGGTGATTTTCGCATATTCACTGCCGAGCACGGCCAAAGACAGATCGAACACATCTTGAGAGAGCCACATTTTACCATTGCGATCGGTAACCGGAACAGCAGTTGTCGCATCGTCGGGGAGAAGGATTTGATACCCCAGCGCTTTCCCAGCTCGGATGGTCGCGTCCATACTGTTATGGATGACGACGCCGGTCAGGATGAATTGCTCCGCGCCCAGCTTTTGTAGAACGCTATGTAGATCTGTGTCGATGAAGGCGCAGTTTTGAGCCTTCGCAATCACCGGCTCATCACCAATAGGCGCTACGCAAGCCTGAATAGCGTTCCAGGGGCCATGCGTGTGATAGCTCGAGTTTGGGTTTGCCTCGTCATGTTTGACATGGATCACATCAGCGCCACGGGCTCTCCAAGCCGAGAGCAGGCGTTCGATCGCGCTGAGATAATTTGGATTATTCTTTCCGTCCCAAACAGGCTGATTGATCGCGTCTTGGACGTCTAGGATGATTAAAGGTGGAAGCATCGCCTCAAACCATATTGCTATATGTCAGTCGCCTTACTGTTTAGGCGGGACGCATCTATTTTTCAAAGCGAAGATTGGCGGCGCTTAAACGGCGTTACCGTAAAGATCATAAGCGTCCGCATCGGTGATGTTTGCGGAGACAATATCGCCGGGCTGAAGCGCGTTTTGAGATTTCAGGTAGACGACGCCATCGATCTCCGGCGCGTCGGCTTTTGAGCGCGCAAGGAATTCACCTGGTTCATCACTTGGCCCATCCACGATCACATCTTGCGTGGTTCCAATTTGAGCGGCCGCGCGAGCGGCAGAGACTTCTGCCTGGGTTTCCATGAAGCGGTGCCAGCGTTCTTCTT
Organism: Pseudomonadota bacterium; assembly: GCA_038526515.1. Lineage (GTDB taxonomy): Bacteria > Pseudomonadota > Alphaproteobacteria > Caulobacterales > Hyphomonadaceae > Henriciella. Next base: position 8,793 of record JBCBGS010000011.1, read on the forward strand.
TGACTTCTTCTGGAAGGTGGCCTGGCAGGTCGCGGCTGTCGGCATGCGCGACATTCTCATATTTGAAGCACCCAGCCCGATCGATTTTCGCCTCACGGATGAAGTCGAGCAAGATTTGGAAGTCTTCCTCTGTTTCACCTGGAAAGCCGACAATGAAGGTCGAGCGGATGGCAAGATCCGGAACGTCTCTGCGCCACTGTTGGATACGCTCCAAGACGCGATCTTGTTTGGCAGGACGCTTCATCGCCTTCAGGACATTCGCGCTTGCATGTTGGAACGGGATGTCGAGATAAGGCGTGATCGCCCCTTCAGCCATAAGCGGTATAAACTTATCCACGTGCGGGTAGGGATAGACATAGTGCATCCGAGTCCAGACGCCGAGCGAAGAGAGACCGCGTGCCAAATCCAGGAAGCGAGTTTCATACTCTTCGCCTTTCCAGGTTTGCGGCGCATACTTGAGATCGAGGCCGTAGGCGCTGGTATCCTGGCTGATCACCAAGAGCTCTTTGACGCCCGCGCGCACCAGCTGCTCTGCCTCGATCAGGACATGATGGATCGGACGAGAGGCGAGGTCGCCGCGCAGTTTCGGGATGATGCAAAAGCTGCAGCGATTGTTGCAGCCTTCGGAAATCTTCAAATAGGCATAGTGGCGAGGGGTGAGGCGCAGGCCGCTTTCTGGAACAAGATCCGTATGCGGATTGTGGGGCGGCGTCAGGTTCTCATGCACCGCGTCCATGACCTGCTCATATTGATGTGGGCCGGTCACCGCGAGCACTTTTGGGTGCGCTTTCTCGATCACTTCTGGTTCGGCGCCGAGGCAGCCGGTGACGATCACTTTGCCGTTGGCTTCAATCGCTTCGCCAATCGCGTCGAGACTCTCTTCGCGGGCGCTGTCGAGGAAGCCACATGTGTTCACCAGGACAAGGTCTGCGCCAGAATAATCCGGGCTGATTTGATACCCTTCGGCGCGAAGTCGGGTCACGATACGTTCGGAATCGACCAGGGCCTTTGGGCAGCCCAAAGAAACAATCCCAACCTTCGGGATGGCGTTCGGCTTGATCGGGGCGGGGCGGTCGAGGGTGGTGGTCATGGCCGCGCTGTTATACGCTGTAGGCGCATTTGAAAAGGAGCGCGGTTCATGGGTGAGGATGCGCGAGATCCGAATACAGCTCGGTTATGGCAGATTGCCTGCGGGGCTGGCTTAGTTGGATTGGGGACAGGCTATGCGTTTTGGGACGTGATTGAAACCGGCGGTGGCATGGGCTGGGTCGGGTGGCTGATCATCGTGATGCTTGGCATAATCGCCTATTCCATCAGCTTCTATTTCGGGCACAGATATCTCGAAGACTCACTTGATCAGTACATTGTCTCTGACACATTCAGCAAAAAGCATGACTGGATCGATCTAGAGACGGAAACTCGCGAAAGCGGCGACGTGAAAGTCGACGCCTGGGTCGCGCACTACAAATTCATCCGCATCATGTTCGCGATGGGGCTGCTGCCGCTCATCGCTTGTATCTATCTGTTCTTTTTCGCGGTTTGAGAGCTTAGCCGATCTCTATCGCATCCACTTTGTTCGGATACACGGCTAAAGCATCTTTGATCGCCGCGACGGCAGGAAACGGGGTTTCATACGTCCAGACAGCGTTCTCGATGATGTCGCCGCTGGCAGTGTGCAAATGAAAGTAAGCGGCTTCACCTTTGTAGGGGCACCAGCTCGTGTGGTCCGAACGTATGAGGCAAGACAGATCTAATCCTTCCCGCGGGATATAAGCTACGGCTGGATAGGTTGCCTCGCGTAATTCCAAATGCGTTGCGGACGCTAAAACTATATCGCTCGCCAGTTTGACACTGACGGGCGTATTTTTTGTTTCGATCGTGATCGGATGATCCGGACCAGGGTCGAGCTGCCGCCGCATTAGGCCGCTTCCATCTCGATGCCTTTTTCGTCGAGATATTCTTTCAGCTCACCTGCCTCGAACATCTCTTTGATAATGTCACAGCCACCGACAAATTCGCCTTTGACGTAGAGCTGCGGAATGGTCGGCCAATCTGAATAGGTTTTGATCCCTTCGCGAACATCCTGGTTGTCCAGCACGTTCACGGCTTGGTACTCAACCCCAAGATAATCCAGGACCTGAACAACCACAGAGCTGAATCCGCATTGTGGAAAGGTTGGGGTACCTTTCATGAAGAGCAAAACATCGTTGCCCTTCACAGCGTTATCGATGGAGGTTTGGACGTCGTCTGACATGGATTACTCCGCTTCTTTCATCACCTGCTCGCGCGCAACCGGCAGAAGCTCCGCCATATGGTCGCGAATGCGCGTATCGGTGCGTTCAACACCCGCTTTATCTAGGTCGGCGCGGACTTTTCTGAAGACATCATCGTCACCTGCCTCTTCCAGGTCAGAAAGGACGACTGTTTTGGCATAGGCTTCAGCGTCTGCGCCGTGCAGATCCATGAGCTCAGCCGCCCAAAGTCCGAGCAATTTGTTCCGGCGCGCCATGACCTTAAACTCGGTCGCTTCGTCCATTGCGAATTTAGCTTCTTCGGCGCGTTCGCGATCGTCAAATGAAGACATATGTATTCAACCCTATGCGAGATAATCAGTTTCCGCCGCTGATATAGGGGCGGTGGGGGTATTGGTGCAAGAAGCCTTTTGCCTAAAGGACGGGTTTCGCGTAAGGGGAGCGCCTGAAGACGCGGGTGGGTGAGTCGGCCCACCATCACACGCTCGAGGGAAAGCGCGATGTCACGCAAACGAATGATCTATGAAGGCAAGGCCAAGATTCTGTATGAAGGGCCTGAGCCAAACACCCTGATCCAGTACTTCAAAGACGATGCAACGGCGTTCAACGCTGAGAAGAAAGCGGTTTTGGATGGCAAAGGCGTCCTGAACAATCGGATCTCTGAGTTCATGATGACCCGCCTGGGCGGCGTTGGAATTCCGAACCATTTTATTAAGCGCCTGAATATGCGTGAGCAGCTGATCAAAAAGGTCGAAATCATTCCGCTGGAAGTGATTGTTCGAAACGTTGCAGCTGGGACTATGTCAAAGCGCCTCGGGATCGCCGAGGGCACGCAATTGCCACGCGCGATCGTCGAATTCTGTCTTAAGGATGACGCGCTGGGTGATCCGCTGGTATCTGAAGAGCATATCGCCGCTTTCAGTTGGGCACAGCCGCACGAGATGGACGAGCTGATCGCGCTCTCCCTCCGCGTGAATGATTTTATGTCCGGCCTGTTTGCTGGCGTCGGGATCAAGCTGGTCGATTTCAAGCTCGAATTTGGCCGCTTCTTCGAAAATGACATGCAGCGCGTGATCCTCGCAGACGAGATCAGCCCGGATAGCTGCCGTCTCTGGGATCTCGAGACCAATGAGAAGCTCGACAAAGACCGCTTCCGCCGCGATCTCGGCGGTGTCACCGAGGCTTATTCGGAAGTCGCAAGACGTCTCGGCATTATCAAAGAATCGCAGCAAGGCGCCAACGTCGTTGATATTTCAGGAGCGAGCAAATGAAAGCCATCGTCCATGTCGGTCTAAAACCAGGTGTTCTCGACCCGCAAGGCAAAGCGGTTGCCGACTCGCTCGGACGTATGGGGTTTGGCGAGGTCGCCAATGCCCGAATCGGGAAAGTCATCGAGCTTGATCTCGAAGGCGTGTCGGAAGCTGATGCAGAAGCCCGCGTCAAAGACATGTGCGAGAAGCTGCTCGCGAATACGGTCATCGAAAGCTATCGGATTGAGCTGACCTCTTAATCGAGGCGCATCAGTTCAATGTTCCGAAACGCTACGGGGTGACTCTCGGCCTGCAGAGCAAAATACCCGGTTTCAACCGGGCCCTCGAGCTGTAGGCGGGCAGTGTCTCGATCGGTCGTATCGAATTTAGGGTTTGTGAGCACGAAGGCCTCAGCGCCATCAATGAGTAGACGCGTTAGCCGCGATCCTCGAACCTCTAACTCAAAAGAGACCCACGTGCCTGCCGGGGCTGCGAGCTTCTGTGAATTGACGCAGTGCTGCTTCGTGAGCTCGCCCTCTAACTCAATATGCGTTCCCGGCGTACAGACATTCGCCGTGGTTCTTTCTGGCGTATCTCCCGACGTGCCGAGCAACTGCGCTTCAATGGAAATCGGAAAAGCTTGATCCTGACGCATGCTGTCTGGCGTCTGCGCATGATACATCACGCCGCTATTCATAAAGGCCCATTTGGGGCCTCCTGATTTCTGTGTTTCGGAAAACCGATACTCAAATCGCAAGCGATAATCTGAAACCTCTTGTTCGAAAAATAGGTGTCCAAATGCATTGTCGAACGCCGCCATGTCTTCATAGGTCACGCGTAGCTCGCCATCTTCGACCCGGAAAATCTGCGCCGGATCTTCACCAAGGTCATGGCCTTTTATCTTAGGCGTCCAACCCGTGAGGCTTTCACCGTCAAAGATGCTCACCCATTGATTTGACGCTAGATCGTCAGTCTTGTGAAAGCTGATGCAAGCGACCAGGCTTCCCGCTGCCAGGATAACTGCAATGGATTTAAGGATCACACGGACACTCCCCTATGGTTCAGGTGTATCGTGAGCCAAAACCGGTCTGCGGTCGAGCATGGAGTTCTTTCTTGTCGAACCTGAACGCCTGTTCATTATTGATTTTATTGAATATTTTTCGACGGAAAGGCCTGGGGCGTACGTTTGACCCTCTATGCGAACACGAAATGGAGGACCGCATGCTTAAACTGACATCACTCGCCATCATCGCTGCACTCGCGGCACCAATCGCTCTGGCTGGACCGGCTGAACGTTTTGAGCGCTTAGACAATCGCCTAGACCGCTTGGAGCGTCAGGGCGTGATCGAACAGGGCTCTTACTGGGACCGCGTCGAAGATCGCCTCGATCGACGTGAGAACATCATTGATCGTCGCGAAGATCGACGCGACCGCGCAGTGAATAACGGTCCCCTGGATCGCCTGGAGGATCGGTTTGATCGGTTAGAGAACATCCAGGACCGTCGTGAAGACCGGCGAGATCGCCTAAATCTCTACTAAGCGCGTAGATAAAAAAAACGGGCCAGAAGCATTACTCTGGCCCGTTTCAATATCTTGTTCTCACGGCTTAAAGCGGCTTGGCCATGACGATATCATCATAGACTTCGGCCCCGACCTGAAATTGCCGCGTGCCAACTTGGACATAGCCCTCGCGCTTATAGAAGGCGACGGCGCGGTGATTCTCTTCGTATGTCCCAAGATAGATCTTCGGGCAGTTCAAACGCTGACCATGGGCGTCAACTAAGCGGTTGAGCTCTTTACCGGCCCCTGTGCCGTGAAAGCGGGAGAACACGTAGATGCGTTTCAGCTCAATATCGTTTTCACCTGTTTCTTGCGGCAAATCAGGCGGACAGGCGACCGCATATCCAATCGGTGCACCGGTTGGGGCATATTCCGCAAGCCAGCAGGCATAGCGTGGGTCGCTGGCTTCGAGGTATCCGCGATAGACATCTGCATTATGCTGAGCGCGGCAATGCGCAACCAATGCCGGGCCTTTAATGTCGAACGTGAAGGCCTCTAAAAATGTCGCCGCGCCGATGGCGGCAAGGGTGTCTTCTTCCCCTGCCTCGGCGCGGCGAATTCTTATGTCAGTTGCGTCGACTGACATTAGCCAGCTGACATCGCTTTTTCGAAATTGTCGCCAACTGCGTTGAGAAAGCCCTCTGTGGTCAGCCACTCTTGCTCTGGGCCGACGAGAAGCGCGAGGTCTTTCGTCATCTGACCGCCTTCAACGGTTTTGATGATGGTGTCTTCGAGCTTTTGAGCAAACGCTGTAACTTCTGGCGTGTTATCCATACGGCCGCGGTGCTGCAGGCCACGTGTCCAGGCAAAGATAGAGGCGATCGAGTTCGTCGAGGTCGCTTCGCCCTTCTGGTGGTTGCGGTAGTGACGGGTCACTGTACCGTGCGCGGCTTCAGCTTCAACGGTCTTGCCATCTGGAGTCATCAGAACAGAGGTCATCAGGCCGAGAGACCCATAGCCCTGAGCGACGGTGTCAGACTGAACGTCGCCATCATAGTTCTTACACGCCCAAACATAGCCGCCAGACCATTTCATCGCGGCCGCAACCATGTCGTCGATCAAGCGGTGCTCATAAGTGCCACCAAACTCAGCGAACGCGTCTTTAAACTCAGTGTCGAAGACTTCCTGGAAGATGTCTTTGAAACGACCATCATACTTTTTCATGATCGTGTTCTTGGTTGAGAGGTAGACAGGCCACTTACGCTGCAGGCCATAGTTCATGCTGGCGCGCGCGAAATCGCGGATCGATTGATCCAGGTTGTACATACCCATCGCGATACCGGCTTCTGGGAAGTCGAACACTTCATACTCTTGGCTGTCAGAGCCGTCTGCGGCTTCCCATTTCATGGTCAGCTTACCAGCGCCAGGGACGAGGAAGTCTGTCGCTTTATACTGGTCACCAAATGCGTGGCGGCCGACAACAACTGGCTGTGTCCAACCTGGGACGAGACGTGGAACATTATTGATGACGATTGGCTCACGGAACACAACGCCGCCGAGAATGTTACGGATTGTGCCGTTCGGGCTACGCCACATTTTCTTCAAGCCAAACTCTTCGACGCGCGCTTCGTCTGGCGTGATGGTCGCGCATTTTACAGCCACGCCATATTGCTTCGTCGCGTTCGCAGCGTCGATGGTGATTTGGTCGTCTGTTTCGTCCCGCGATTCAATCGAAAGGTCGTAATATTTCAGGTCAACATCGAGATATGGATTAATGAGTTGGTCCTTGATCATCTGCCAGATGATGCGGGTCATTTCATCGCCGTCCATTTCGACGATTGGGTTTTCGACCTTGATCTTTGCCATGAGAGGAAGTCCTTTGCCTTTAACGGTTTGGGAGGGCCTATAGCAGGTCTGCCAGCGGCGTCAAAAGGGGACCTGCGGCTTTCAATTGGTTGACCATTATCAATCGGATGAGGCAGGTGGGGCGCCATGACTGTATCTGCTCCCATAATCATCCTGCATCGCCCTCAACTCGGAGAGAATATTGGGTCGGCTGCGCGGGTAATGCTGAACTTTGGTCTGACCGAAATGCGTCTGGTTTCACCGCGTGACGGATGGCCCAATCCTGCAGCAGATCCGCTGTCGGCAGGCGCATTTGAGGCCGGCGTGCGTGTCACCGTTTTCGATTCGGTGGGAGCGGCTCTGGCGGATTTGGGAACGGTTTTGGCGACAACGGCGCGCCCGCGCGGCATGGAGAAGGACGTTGTCGATGCGGCTGGCGCTGTTCGCCTGATTGAAGAGCGCGGGCAAAAGACAGGGATTCTATTCGGCGCAGAGAATCACGGTCTTCCGAGTGATGTGGTCGGGCTGGCGGATGCGATTCTTACCTATCCGGTGAATCCGGGGTTCGCCTCGCTTAATCTTGCACAGGCGGTGGGTGTCTTTTGTGCCAGCTGGGGCGCGAACCAGGGCGCTGTCGGGCGATGGGAAGGCGAAAAAGCCGGCGTTGAACCGCCAGCTTCCAAAGAAGACCTCATTCGGATGTTTGAGCATCTGGAAGATGAGCTCGACCGCGCGGGTTATTTTTATCCCGCCGACAAAACGCCATTGATGAAAACGAATATCCGAAACGCCTTCATTCGCGGCAATTGGACCACGCAAGAGGTGCGGACGTTTCGCGGCGCCATCAAAGCGCTCGCTCAAGGGCGAGGGAAAGCTCGCATTGTCAGAGACGATTAGCGTGGCCGCGGCGTAACTGGATTGGCGCCCGGAATATTCGATTGAACCAACCGGGCCGAGAGATCTTGGCCTTCGGCGGCGTAGGTCTTTTCCGCACTGACAGCATTGCTGTCACAAGCGGGATGCAAATCACTTCCCCACGAGAAGCCGGCATTAAATCCGTTGACCAATGATCGGCGCAGGCCGCCTTGATAGGGGGCTTCAAGCTCGAGCAAGCGTAGCATGTAGCTTCGCCAATATTGATCGTTCCGACCATTGCAGGCGACACGGATTGCATGGGCTTTGCCCAGCACTTCCGCGAGCGCCGTGACATCGCGATAATAATCTTGTGATTGCGCGCCGGTCTGGCCTTGCGCGGGAAGAGCTGGCAACAGGGCGGCGAGGCCAAAAACTATCCCAGCTAGGAGACGACGATGCGGCACCTTTTGATTCATGCGAAATCCTTTGCCCGGGTCGAGGACGCGTTGAAGAAGTTCTCCGGCCAAATTTCACCCCTAGTCTTAGATGATGAAGGACATCTGAAGCATCCTTGGGGCGAGAGTGAGGCAAGCGGCGCAATCGCCTATGGAACGCAGGACGCTTATTTCAGCCCGGCCGTTATGACCTTCTTCCAGACTCTGATGGGATTTGAGCGCCTTGATTGGTTTCAATCCTCGGCTGCAGGGGTTGAGCATCCGCTGATCCAGGCGGTTGGGAAAAAGGCAGATCTGTTCTCTGGCAGTCACGAACAATCGGATGCCATTGCGGAATGGGTTCTTTGGGCGGGCTTGGACTTTTTCCAAGATGGTGCGGGACGCCGCCAATCACAAAGCGAGAAAGTGTGGGGCCGATTGCCGTTTCGAGAGCTCTCAGGCAGTCGCTGGCTGGTCGTTGGGTTTGGTGCGATTGGAAAGGCCTGTGGTCGCCGTCTTCGCGCTTTGGGGGTCGATGTAACGGGCGTGCGCCGAAGCGGAGGGTCTGATCCAGCGGCGGATCGCATCATCCATCCTGATGACCTGGCGGAGGCACTACCGAATGCCGATGCTGTCGTGCTCTGTCTGCCGCTTACAGATGCCACTGAGAACATGGCAGACGAGGCCTTCTTCGCGGCGATGAAATCGGAAAGCCTCTTTATCAATGTTGGACGTGGCGGCTTGGTTGATGAGGCCGCGCTCTTAAAAGCGCTCGACGGGGGTGTTCCGGCCAGTGCCTATCTGGACGTTGTTCGGGAAGAGCCCTTACCGTCTGAGAGCGCAATATGGTCTCACCCAAGGATCACACTGACTCCGCACATTTCTGCGCTGACGGAAGGATCGAAAGTCAGAACCGACATTGTGTTTCTAGAAAATATCGAAGCTTTTCTGGACCAAAGACCATTGCGCAATCCCGTCGGCCCGGACGCGTTCGTCTAAGCCTGATATTCTGTGCTATACTCTGCACATGTCAAAAGCAGGCGCGCAGACAAGATCGTGGGGCAGAGCTGTAGTTCTGATCCTGTGCGTTGCCCTGATTTGGCCAGCCATGTTGATCGCCAATGCGACCGAGCAACGAACGCTCTTCTTTGCTGATAGCTCTCGCGTTGGTCCAGTTCTGGATGTTCAAATTAATGGTGTCGCCACGACAGCACTGCTCGACACGGGCGCAACCGTTGCACTGATTGATGATCAGTTCTTAGGGACACAGGACCCCTCGAATTTTTTAGCGACTGAAGCGAGGATTCTTGGGCTCGGTGGATTGCGTCAGTATCCGATGGCGTCTCTTTCAGACCTGTCCGTTGGCGCGCGCTCCTGGCGTGACCTTCGGGTCGCTGTGAACACACATACAACCTTCCCGGTTGAACACAGTATTTTGCCTATTTCGTTGTTCCAAACCTCCATCATAGATTTCGAGTTCGGTGAATCGCGCGTCCATCTTTATGACGGACGCCCCAAACGGGTTCGCAATGCGCCAAAGTCGACAATCCGATATACAGAGAACCAGCGCCTCATTTTCATGCCAATCAAAATCAACGGCGCGAAGGGCTTGGCGTTGATCGATACCGGCGCCGAGCGGAGTTTCGTAAATCCTGCTTATGCGCGGCGCGCGAAATCCGTTCCGGATGAATATGACGAGGAACGGATGCAAGGCAGCGATCTGTCGACTAAGACCGCGCATTTGCACACGTTCCGGAACTTTGAGGTAGGGGACTTTGAAATTCCCAAGTCTCGGATTCCAGTGCTCCGTACGGATCTGTTTGAAGAGCTTGGCTATGCGGACACGCCTATGATGGTATTGGGAATGGACTACCTGAAGCATTTCCGCGTGCAGATTGATCGCAGGCGAAAGCGAATTACGTTCGTGCAATCCCCTGAGGCATACAGACGGCAGGGCACTCGTCAGCCATCGGCTGGAATTAGCGAATATTTTGATCGCTAATTAGGGTTTGCCTTCCCCACGGTTACGCCCCCGACTGAGGATGCATAAGCAGTTTGGGAGTAAGATGAATGGCATATGCGCCTTTTGATTTGACGGGAAAAGTTGCCCTCGTCACCGGCGGAAATCGCGGGATTGGGTATGGAATGGCAGAGGCGCTCGCTGCGTCGAATGCAAGCATTGCGGTTTGGGGGCGTAAAGACGCCGCGAACAAAGCTGCAGTTGAATCTCTCTCCAAGCTTGGTGCAGGCGAGGTAAAAGCCTGGACAGTTGATGTGTCGGATGAGCAAGCCGTGGTCGATGCAACAGCTGACGTTGTTTCAAGCATGGGCCGGATCGATAGCTGTTTTGCAAATGCAGGTGTCGGCTTTGGTGCGCCTAGCTTCACAGAAATGACCACTGAGATCTGGCGCAAGAATATGGCGGTCAATCTGGACGGCGCGTTCTGGACCCTGCGTGAAAGCGTAAAGCATATGACAGAGCGCGCGAAAGCTGGCGATCCTGGTGGGTCAGTGGTCGGCGTTGCTTCGCTGGCTGGAATTGAGGGCGCGGCCCGCAATCAAGCTTATGCGGCGACCAAAGGTGGCCTGCCATCCATGATCCGAGGGATTGCCGCGGAATGCGGACGTTATGGCATTCGCGCCAATTCCATTCTGCCGGGCTGGATTGCGACTGATATGACTGAGCTTGCGCAAGATAGTGACGTATTCACAACCAAGGTGATCACCCGGGTCCCGATCCGACGCTGGGGTGAGCCGGAAGATTTTGGCGGCATGGCTGTCTATCTTGCGAGCGATGCGTCTCGATACCATTCAGGAACAACCTGCATCATTGATGGCGGCTACGCGATTTTCTAGCTGCCATAGTTGACCCATTAAAAAAGGCCCTGCGCATTAGCAGGGCCTTTTCTATGTCAGTGAGAGCAAACAACCTTATTCGGTTGTTTCTTCCTCAACAGCTTCTTCGGCGTCAGCGACAGCTTCTTCAACAGCTTCTTCTGCTGAGTCCATCAAGTCACCTGCAGCGTCAGCGACAGCGTCGCCAGCATCAGTCGCCATTTCAGCAGCGGCGTCAGCAGCGTCAGAAGCCGTTTCAGCGGCTGCGTCCATAGCGTCGCCTGCAGCTTCCACAGTCGCGTCAGCGGCGTCGCTTGCAGCTTCGCCTGTTGCGTCGACAGCAGCTTCAACAGCATCACCGGTTGCTTCGGCTGCATCACCTGCAGCTTCCACAGTCGCTTCTGCTGCTTCTTCTACGGCGTCTGCAGCTGAATCAGCGGCTTCTTCAGCAGCAGTACATGCGACCAAGCCAGCCGCAGCGATGGCTGCAATCCAAAGTTTCGTGCTCATTATCTCTTCCCCTCTAGAAGATACGCCACAATTAGCGTGACGGGATAATACGGGAATCGCGCATAAATTGCAGGGGGAAACTGCAGACGGCGATTTGAGCCCAGATTTCCGCACGGGAATGCCTTGTCTTGCCGCAAGGTTGCCCTCCTATCAGGCAGGAAACAGGAGGCACTTATGGCGATACATACCCCGCTCTGCGATTTTCTTGGTACCAAGCATCCCATCATGTTGGCTGGGATGGGCGGCGTCTCATATGCCGAACTGGCGGCGGCAATGTGTAATGCCGGTGGATATGGCGTATTGGGGATGGCCGGAACCTCTCCAGACTTCATCGCCAGTCAAATGGCGCGGGTCAAAGAGCTGACGGACAAGCCGTTTGGCGTCGACTTGCTTGCGGCCGACCCAACGAGCCTCGAAAAGAGTGTCGACGTGATCATTGAAGGCGGCGCCGACAGTTTCGTGGCGGGTCTCGGCGTTCCAATGCCCATCATGAAAAAGCTCAAAGACGCTGGCGTAAAGGTCATGGTTGTCGGCGGCGCGGTGAAGCATGCGATCAAAGCAGAGCAGGCAGGTTGTGACGCTGTCATTCTGCAAGGCGGTGAGGGCGGCGGTCATACCGGCCTCGTCGGAACTTTGCCTCTGGTTGCGCAAGCTGTGGAGGCGGTGGAGATTCCTGTTGTCGCGGCGGGCGGTATTTATGATGGCCGCGGGCTCGCGGCAGCGCTCTCTCTCGGCGCGGTTGGGGTTTGGATGGGCACCCGCTTTATCGCATCAGCTGAAGCGCATGCAGCGCAATCTTATAAAGAAACCGTGGTTGGGGCCGGAGATACCGACACGACCCGCACACGTTGCTATTCCGGAAAGCCGATGCGGTGCCGGACGAATGAGTACATCAAGGACTGGGAAAGCCGCCCGGACGATATTCAACCCTTCCCGATGCAAGCGGCCTTATCTGTCCAAACCGATGTGATTGGCGGCATTGGCGGCGTGACCGACGAAGCGCGTTTGGACGGAAGCAAATCCTGCTTCGCCATGGGCCAGTCAGCCGGTGGCGTAAAAGACATTTTGCCTGTGAAAGAGATTGTCGAACGGATTATGGATGAAGCCGAAGCCTCCATCGCCCGTGTTTCATCGTTGCGCGTCTCTGAAACCGCCTAGAGCGGTTTTGTCAGGCAGATTTTAATCGACGCGAAGGGAGTAACCCGCGGACCGCACGGTTCGGATAGGGTTGTTCCCACCTTCGCTCATCAAGGCTTTACGCAGACGGCCAATATGGACGTCGACCGTACGCGCTTCGACATACACGTCTGAGCCCCAAACCCCGTCGAGCAATTGCTCGCGAGAGAAAACCCGGCCTGGATGTTGTGCGAAATATTCAAGCAAGCGGAACTCGGTCGGTCCGAGGTGAATGTCTTTGCCGCCGCGCGTCACACTGTGGGTTGAGCGATCGATTTGAATATCACCAATCTTGATTTGATCATCCATCAAGGCCGGGCGAATTCGGCGTAGCACCGCTTTCACCCGCGCCATCAACTCATTGGTAGAAAAAGGTTTGGTGACATAATCATCGGCGCCCGTTTCCAGGCCTCTGATCCGGTCAGCTTCCTCGGTGCGCGCGGTCAGCATGATAATTGGAAGATTTGCCGTTTCTTGGCGGGCGCGAACGCGGCGGCAAATTTCGATCCCTGAGACTTTTGGCAGCATCCAATCGAGCAACATCAAATCCGGTATGCGTTCATCGATTAGAAGCATCGCCTCGTCGCCATCATTAGCGATCGCGGTTTCATACCCCTCAGATTCCAGGTTGTATCGTAGCAGTTCAGAAACGGCTTGTTCGTCCTCAGCGATGACAATGAACGGTTTCATGATTGAGCTTCCTCGGTTTGGCTCGAAAGGGCACCAGCCTCAGCTTCTGTGATTTGTTGACCGGTGGCGATGAAGTGAACGACTTTAGCGATATTGGTGCAGTGATCACCGATGCGTTCCAAATTCTTCACGATGAATAGGAAATTGGCTCGCGCATTAATCTGCTCGGGCGCTTCCGCCATAAAAACGAGCATAGACCGTAAGAGCGCGTTGTAGCGGCTATCAATATCGTCGTCTTGATGAAGTACTTTGATCGCCGAGACTGGATCACGCCGGGCATATGCGTCCAATGCAACTTGGAGCATGCGCGAAACGGCTTGGCCCATCCGCTCAATCCCTTTCAGAGCAACCCGGTCATCCTCGTCGACGACAGCCAGGCTCCGCCGAGCGATGTTCTTGGCGAGATCTCCGATCCGCTCAATACCGCCCGCGAGCTTAATCGCGCCGATCACATTCCGCAGGTCTGCCGCCATGGGTTGGCGCAGCGCCAGCATTCGAACGGCTTGTCGTTCAATATCTTTCTCAAGGCGATCCATTTCCAGATCGCGTTCAATCACGAGCTCTGCAAGCTGGGCGTCTCTGGCAACGACCGCTCTTGAAGCGTCTCGGATCATGGCTTCCGCCAGACCGCCCATCCGCAAGATATCGGCTGAGAGACGATCAAGCTCTTCCGTGTAGGCGCTGACAATGTGTTGTGGTCCTGCCACGCGTATCTCCTTTAGCCGAACCGGCCCGTAATATAGTCCTGCGTACGCTGCTTCGCCGGATTGGTGAAAATCATTTCGGTATCGCCCACTTCCACCAATTCTCCGAGATTGAAGAAGGCCGTTCTTTGCGAAACACGTGCCGCTTGTTGCATGGAATGGGTCACGATGATGATGCAGTAGCGAAGTCGCAAATCATCGATCAGTTCTTCGATCCTCGCCGTCGCAATCGGATCGAGCGCTGAGCAAGGCTCATCCATCAGAATGACTTCTGGGCTAATCGCAATCGCCCGGGCGATACAGAGTCTCTGTTGTTGGCCACCAGACAGGCTGGTGCCAATCGCGTTCAGTCGGTCTTTGACTTCGTCCCATAGTCCGGCTTTCTGCAGCGAGACTTCGACAATTTGATCAAGTTCCGCTTTCGATCCAGCAAGCCCATGAATGCGCGGACCATAGGCGATATTGTCATAGACAGATTTCGGGAACGGGTTTGGTTTCTGAAACACCATGCCGACTTTTGAGCGAAGGGTCACCGGATCGAGGCTTGGCGCGTTGATATTCTCGCCGTCCATGATGATTTCGCCATCGACAATAGCGCCTTCAATCGTGTCATTCATACGGTTGAGGCAGCGTAGGAATGTCGACTTCCCGCACCCTGATGGTCCGATCAGCGAAGTCACGGACTTGTCTTGAATTTTCAGAGATATGTCCTGGATAGCGACTTTGTCGTGATAGCGGACATTGATCCCGCGGCATTCGATCTTGGCGCCGCCAATGCCGAACCCGGCTGGTGAGAAACCGCTCTGAGATGTGTTTGTATCTGACATAATTACCATCTCCGCTCGAAGCGACGCCGCAGCAGGACTGCGACTAAGTTCATACCCACCAAAATCGTCATAAGCATGATGATCACAGCTGCCGTCATTGGCTCCCAAGCGCGTTCCGCACCCGAAAACCATTTATAGATCAATACAGGTAAAACCGTCGCTTCATCATTCGGCGAGCGTGGCACCTCACTGATGAAAGCGACCATACCAATCAAAAGAAGCGGTGCTGTTTCCCCAAGCGCGCGCGCCATTGCGATGATCGCGCCGGTTAAAATGCCGGGCGCAGCAAGGGGTAAAACATGGTGGAACACCGCTTGAGAATGCGATGCACCAAGCCCCAGTGCGGCATCGCGCACGGATGGCGGGACCGACTGCAGTGCTGCGCGAGAGGCGATGATAATGGTCGGTAAAACGAGCAAGCCCAGCACCAATCCCCCGACCAATGGAACAGAGCGCGGCATCCCAAACGTGTTGAGAAATACCGCTGCACCCAGCAATCCAAAAATGATCGACGGAACGGCGGCGAGATTGTTGATATTGACCTCGATCACGTTCGTCAGAACTGATTTCTTGGCAAACTCTTCGAGATAAACAGCGGCCAAGATTCCAACAGGGATCGCAAACAGCGCCGTGATCAGCATTGTGAACAGCGACCCAATAAGCGCCGCGGCAGCCCCTGCGAGTTCCGGGTAGGTGCTGTCGGAGTTTGAGAATAGGCTTTGATTGAAGCGGTTTTGAACTTTGCCGCGCTCCTGCAACATCATCCCAAACACGATTTGTCGATTGGTGACTTTGCGGTTTTCGCTCGAGCTCGGAAGAATGATGGCCTCGATCTGACCAAGGTTTTGCTCGCCGAGGCTGGGGAGAGCACCGGCCATATGTTTAAGTTCTAGTGCCGCGCCTGAGACATCAAGCAGTTCAAACCAGGCGTCCGAAAATGAAATCAAAATGTCAGTTTTGGAGGCCGGCAACGCCTCAACAAATTCCTGGAAATCCACGAACCCATCGGGATCCGCATCTGTGAGACGGAACATGCCAGATGTATCGGCGGCAAATCTTCCCGCGCGCCCAACTTCTTGGGACTCGTGATCCTTGATGTTGTTTTTGAGATAAAGATCGAGGTCGTCCGATAGCGCTAACCGCGTCTCAACCGGGGCATCGAAAAGGTTGGGGTTGTCTCGAGCCTCTTCGGTTAATGGCAATACTGCCAAACGAGTCGTCAGACCGAAGAGTTCTATCCGTGCTTGCCTGTCTGCAGCGACCTCTGGAAACTCCTCCAGCAGGGCGTCCCGAACCGCGAGGTTGAGATCTGAAACGGTCAGTTCTGGGCGTTGGGACAGCTCTGGTTGATCAATCGTCACAATCAGCATGTGCCGAGAGAACGCGCCGAGTGCCTTACTCGAGATAGAGACGAGCAAGAGAGCTAAGAAACTGACGGCAATCCCGATCGCAAGCTGGCCATACAGCTTGAACCGGCGCTCGGCCGCATGCCGCTTTTTCAAGCGTTGCTCGGCAAATGCTTCCGGGGAGAGCATGGATTTACTCATAAGCTTCCCGGTATCTCTGAACCACCCGAAGGGCGATGATGTTAAAGAGCAAGGTCACGCCGAACAGGACAAACCCGAGGGCGAAGGCGGATACGGTGCGCGCGCTATCGAACGCTGTGTCACCGGTCAAAAGCGCAACGATCTGATAGGTGACCGTCGTAATGTCTGAGGTCGGATCCAATGTGATCAAAGCACGCCCGCCTGCGGCCATCACGACGATCATGGTTTCCCCAATCGCACGTGACACGGCGAGCAAGATCGCGGCGATGATACCAGGCAAAGCAGCGGGCAAAATGACTTGCTTGATCATTTCCGACTTTGTCGCGCCCATCGCGAGGGCGCCGTCGCGCAGAGATTGCGGAACCGCATTGATGACGTCATCAGACAAAGAGCTGATGAAAGGAATAATCATAACGCCCATAACGAGCCCAGCTGCCAGTGCACTAGTGGGCTGCGCCGCAAGGAGCGTGTCGGGCGTGAAGGGCAGTGCGTTCACCCATTGCGCGAAATCGCGCACCAGAGGCGCGATCAACGTCGCCGCGAAGAAGCCGTAGACCACGGTCGGTATGCCCGCGAGCAGCTCTAGGATTGGTTTGACCCATGCGCGGAATTGCGGGCTCGCATACTCAGAAAGATGGATCGCAGAGAACAAACCAACCGGGACCGCCACCAGCATCGCCAAAAACGCGATCATCAGAGTTCCGAAGAATAAGGGTACGGCGCCAAAATTAGCGCCTGTTTGCGCGTTCCAATCTGTTCCGAACAGAAACTCAAAAATGCTCGGCCCATTTGGAAGACTGAAAAACCGAACCGTCTCGAATACGAGCGACAGAACAATACCAGCTGTCGTGAGCACCGCGATTGCAGCGCAGACGAACAAGCCGGATGTGATGCAGAGCTCAACATAAGAGCGCGCTGGGAACCGACGGCTCAACTGACGGCGCCCCAAGAAGAAGCCAGCGATTCCTGCAAGTGTAGCAAGAAACATCGCGGTCAAACGGGCAGAACCCTTGAGGGTTGAAAACCGCTCTACGCTGGCATCGAATAAGAGATTGCCTGTCGCGCTGTCCCGCTTGCTTTGCGCATATTCAACGACGCGGTTTACGTAGAACTCAACTTGTTCCGGGCCGCGCGCGATGAGGTAGTCTGGCAGTTCGCTGACAAAGGTACGGCGAACGAAACCGTCTGAAAATACGAGATAGATCAACAGCACAAAGGCCGCCGGCAATACGGTTGCGATGGCGAGGAAATAGCCATGGAAGTTTGGCTGTGAATTTAGCCGCGCCCCGAAGGTCGGTCCGATGGTCAAGGCGCCCACGCGTTGCCGCCCAAAATAGAATGCAAAAAAGGCTGCGGCCGCCAATGGGGCGATCACCAACCATCCGATGGGAAGGTATCCTATTGTTTGCAGCATAAAATGGTCGTTCGGTCAGGTCCGGCGCTCTTACATGGCGTTCTTTACACGTTTGTGACACTTCATCGTGAGAGGTGCGCTTCGGTTTTTCTTAAAACGGTGTCGGCGTCGAGAAGCGCACGCGCGCGTCCGTCTTCGGATGGTCTATTTCAAGTGTTTTTGCGTGCAGACAAAGCCGCGGATGGAGAGTTTTGTCTCCGTAAAAAACGTCCCCCAAAATCGGGTGGCCAATACTCGCCAAATGCAGGCGTAATTGATGCGACCGTCCCGTTTCTGGGTGCAACTCTAATCTCGAGTGCTCGCGGACACGATCCATGACGCGCCAATGCGTGATCGCGGATTGCCCATCGGGGTCCAAATGCCTGAGAGGGCGATCGAGCGAGTATTTCGCGATCGCTTTATCAATTTTTCCGGCGTCGTCAGCGATCGTGCCTTCAACCAAAGCCTCGTACGTCTTCCCGACAGTCCGCTTTTCGAACTGCCGAGACAGCGCGCGTTGCGCGTCTTTGGAGCGGGCGAAAACCATCAGACCTGATGTATCCATATCCAGCCGGTGGACCGTCAGAACAGGTCCGTAGCGGTCACTCGCTACGCTTTGGGCGCAGAACGCTTTTTCTGGGCCGCGACCCGGTACACTGAGCAAGCCGCTCGGCTTATCAATCAGAACGATCTCATCATCGATATGGATTGTGAGGACGGAGTCTGCGGGCGGCGGACAATATGGGCTAGGGGCTGGCATCGTCTTTGAGGCGCGGCATCCAAATGCCGAAAGCGGTTCCGTGGCCTTCCAAACTCTCAACCGCCAAACCACCGCGATGACGAGCCATGATGTGTTTCACAATCGCAAGCCCGAGGCCTGTGCCTTCGATTTTTCCGCCGCGGCTCTTATCAACGCGATAGAAGCGCTCTCCAAGGCGAGGCAAGTGCTCTTCCGAGATGCCATCGCCATCATCCGTGACACGCACCCACAGGGCCGGCGCGCCGGACGCCGCATAGGGTTGGAGGAGCAGAGATCTCTTCGCATCTTCAGATTGGCGGCTGCACGCTGTAGCGGCCTCAGCCATAGTTGCTGCCGAGCCGACTAAGATCTGAACTTCGCCGCCGCGCCGCGCATATTTGATTGCGTTGCTTGCAAGGTTTTGAATGACTTGAGCGATTTCATCATCATCAGCGATCGCACGGATCACGTGGTCGGGCGCATCAAAATGGAGCTTAATCCCGGCATCTTCAGCGATTGGGATAAGACCGGAGCTCGTGGTGCGGGCTAGGTCAACGAGTTCGATCTCAGTGCTTGGGGCCCTGTGTTCGCTAAACTCAATGCGGGACAGGGACAAAAGATCGGCCACGAGCCGTTTCATCCGTTCCGTTTGCTGAGCCATGATGTCCAAGAAACCATCCCAAGCTTCTTTGTCGTCCTTCGCAGGACCCCGCATCGTTTCAATGAAGCCGCCAATGGCCGTGAGCGGCGTGCGCAATTCATGGCTCGCATTGGCGAGGAAGTCGGCGCGCGCTTTCTCGGCGCGGCGAACAGCGGTTAGATCCTCAAAAACCGCCAAGACCGACCCGGACACAGGGCCTGGCCGGATATGCGCCATCCAAACTTCGGCATCTCCGTGCTGGGTAAATTCCACACGCTCATTGGCGCCATCTGCCGAGACGCGCTCGATGGCGGCCAATAAATCAGGTTGCCGAAGCAACGCGGCAGGCACGCTCGAGGCGGCCTCTTCGAGTCTAAACAGGCTTCTTGCATGTCGGTTCGTCGAGGAAAGTTGCCCAGCAGGTGATACAAGCAAAGCTGGCAATGGTAGAGCAGCGATGAAAGACTCTATCGCGATATCTTCGCCCGCGTCGGGGGACGAATGGGGTGGGTCCAAAACTTCCGCAGCGCGAATTTTTTGAGCCGCAGGCGCGGAGCCAACATAAAAGGCCAGTGCCCCTGCCGTCATGACCACGGCTGCGGTGATCCATTCGACCAGACCGATGGCACCGGTGACCAATAAAAGCGCAAGCACGGCGACACCGCCCGAGGTCAGGACGAAAAAGTCCCGAAACCGTTTTGGTGGATCTGGTTCGATCTCTGGTTTACTCTGCGACATGGTCGCTCAACTTCCGGTTAGCATATGGTCCGTTATGTGCCTTCCGGCGTATAAACAGGTGATGCTGATCGGCAAGAGAGAATGCTTTTCGGTGATTATTGAAAAACGATAATTATTTGTTGACAGTCGAATAGTCCGGGCGTAAAGCGACGATCCAAGGTTAAGAGGTTTCTATGAAACAAGCGGGTATAGTTTTGGGGTTCCTGGCATTGGGCGCGTGTTCTAGCGTTCCGAGTGTGCCAAGCCTGGCTGGACAACCAGAAGCAATCTTCCCAGTCGCGCCGGATGCGCCTGAAGTCTGGGCGGCATCTGGCGTTGCGGGCGAAATGCCAACCTCAGATTGGTTGAGCCAATTTAACGACGAGACACTTGTCGACTTGGTCAATGAAGCGCTTTCGGCCAACCCGTCTATTCGCTCACAATTCTACGCCGTTGAAGCTACGCGCGCCCAAGCTCGCAGCACATATGGCCGCACACTGCCCAATTTGTCTGGGACTGTTTCTGCAGGTGGAACGAGCAATTATATTGAATCGATCGATAGCCGGATCGACGATCCGACCTTCGGCGTTGGTCTGGACCTGAGCTGGGATATCGATCTCTGGGGGCGTCTGCGCGCCGGGATCAATGCTGCCGAAGCGGATCTCGTCGCCAGCGAAGCCGATCTCGCGTCGGCGCGATTGGCGCTCGCCGCTCAAACCGCGTCGGCTTGGTTCGATCTCAACGCTGCGCTGGCCCAAGAGCGGGTCGCCGTTGAAACTTTTGAAGCGCGATCGCGTGCACTTGAGCTCACTGAGCGGCGCCTTTCGCGCGGGCTCGCTTCCGCGCTTGATGTACGTACGGCCCGCACGACGCAAGCGTCGGCCGAAGCCTCGATTGCGGCACAGCGTCAGGCCAGCCAGAATGCGACTCGTCGTCTGGAAATTCTCCTCGGTCGCTACCCAAGCGCTGAACTTGAAGCCCTGGCAGTGCTCCCTGAGCTGAGCTCCATTCCACCATCTGGTAACCCGACACTTTTGCTGACCCGCCGCCCTGATATTGCGGCGGCAGAGGCGCGTGTGACCGCCGCTGGATTGCGCGCGGAGCAAGCACGCCTTGCGATGCTTCCTGGGTTGCGGATTACGGGGTCTGCTTCAACGACAGAGACCGATATTTCTGACGCATTGGATCCAACACGCGTTGCAGCTCGTCTGATTGCAGGCCTCGCGGCGCCAATCTTCAACGGGGGTTCGCTCGATGCGGATCGCGACGCGGCGGTCGCTACGGCGCGCGCGGCGGTCGAAAACTATGCAGCAACTACGTTGACGGCCTGGCGTGAAGTTGAAGACGCAATCGCGGCTGATACACTGCTTGCCTTGCAAGAAGATGCGCAGTTCCGAGCCCTGGAAGAAGCGCGCCTCGCCGAAGAATTGGCGACCAGACAATATACCAATGGTTTGGTCTCGATCTTCAACCTGATCGATTCTCAAACACGCCGTTTGAGCGCGGAGAGTAGCTTAATCAATGCTCGCTCAGCACGCGCTTCAAATCGTGTCAGTTTTCACCTCGCTCTTGGCGGAGGATTGCCGGTTCCAAACCCGGCCGCTCCAACCGCCGATAGCAATAATAGCCCCGAAGAGGCAGTCCTCCCATGAGCCGTATCATCTCAATCTTTATAACAATCGCAGTGTTGGCCGGTATGGCCGTCGTGGCGTTCATGACGGTTCAAATTCTAAAGCCAGAGCCGGAGCAGGCCGAAGAAAAGTTTTCGGGCCTCTCTGTCTTCGCAGAAGAAGTTCGCCAGGAAGACCTGGATTTCCACGTCACAGCGCAGGGCGAGGTTCGCCCGCAGCGCGAGATTGTTGTGGCGCCTCAGATCGCTGGACGTATCTCTTACGTCTCGCCTGACTTCATCGATGGTGGGTTTATCCGCCGTGGCCAAGTGTTGGTCCGTTTGGAAGTGGCCGACTACGAGCTAGCGGTTGTCCGCGCCCAATCTGGTGTGGCGAGTGCTGAGCAACGTCTCGCACGCGAGCAAGCAGAAGCCGAGATCGCGCAGCAGGACCTAATCAATCTGGGGATTACAGACTCTAGTCCGCTCGCGCGCCGTGAACCGCAATTGGCCGAAGCCCGGGCGGCTTTGGAATCTGCCAAGGCACAGCTCGCGGATGCAAACCTGGCGCTGGGCCGAACCGCCGTTGTGGCTCCGTTTGATGGCCGCGTTCGGGAAGAGAATGTCGATGTCGGTCAGTTCGCGTCACCCGGTCAGTCGCTCGGGCGTGTGTTTGCAACAGACATTGTCGAAGTCGCATTGCCCATCACAGATGACGAGCTTGGACGGTTGGGTCTTCCGCTGGCATTTGCTGAAACAGCGAGTGAGCCAGGACCCGAGGTCACGTTTTCTGCGGCGGTTGCCGGTCAGATCCGCCAATGGACCGGACGGATTACGCGGACATCTGCCGCGGTTAATCCTCAGACTCGTCTGATCAACGTCATCGCTGAGCTCAACGACCCTTACGGTGCTGGCTCTGATGATGGCGCCCCGATGGCACCTGGTCTGTTTGTCAACGCAGACATTGCGGGCACCAAAATCGAAGACCTTCTCGTTGCGCCTCGCTCGGCGATCCGCGGCGGTGAGAATATCTTTATTGGCGATCCTAAAGAGGGCGCGCTTCGCATTTACGAAGTAGACTTGGTCTTTAGTTCTCCAGACGGCGCTTGGTTCCGTAGCCCAGATGTCGCTCCAGGCGACCTCGCCATCACCAGCCCAATCCGCGGCTCGAATGACGGAATGAGCATCACCATCCTGCAACGCATGGAAGATGGCTCGATCAAAAATCATAATGAAGCAGCAAACGCTGACGACGATGAAGAAGGCACCACCGGTATGGCGGATGTTTCAACTGAATTGGTCTCAGCTGCTGAAGACGGAGACCTGTAATGCTCGGAATGGTATCCTGGTTCGCACGGAACGCGGTCGCCGCTAACCTTCTGATGGTTGTCGCCTTTGTTGGCGGGGTGCTCGGGTTCAACCAGATGGAACGCGAAATGTTCCCGGTCGTACCCGTTGCGGGGGCTTCGGTGACCATGTCCTGGCAAGGGGCGTCGCCGCAGGATGTCGAAGAGCAAATCATTACGCGGATCGAAGAGGCGGTTGCCGATATTGACGGTCTAGACCGGATTACCTCGATTGCGCGCGAGAGTTTCGCGGTCGTAAACATTCGCGGCCGTGATGACATCGACATGCAAGTCTTTATCGACGAGATCAAACTGCGCGTCGACCAAATCAACAACCTTCCACAAGCCGCGTTCCAGCCGCAAGTGACCCGATGGGAGCAGCGCGACTGGTATTTCGGCATGGCCATATTTGGCGAGGTCGACTCCCGAACTCTGAAACGCGTCGCAGATGATGTGCGCGATGATATCGCGGAAATCAGCGGGGGTGAGCTGGCGGTCTTGCAAGGTGTGCTCGATGAAGAAGTCTCGATTGAGATCTCAGAAGATGCGCTGCGTCGATATAATCTCAGTTTCTCTGAGGTGGCGCAGGCGATCCGTCAGTCTTCGCTGAACTCTTCTGGCGGTCAAATTCGGTCTAATGTCGGCGATGTTTCAATGACGGCGCGGGCTCTGGCGGACACGCAAGAGCAGTTTGAAAAGATCATTGTGCGTCAGTCTAATGACCAAGGCACGATCCGTGTTGGCGATGTGGCTGAAGTCATCGACGGATTTATCGATGCCGATCTGGACGCGACCCATAATGGCAGCCCAACCGCTTTTGTTATGGTGGTTCAGCCTGACCGAATGGACATCGTGAACTATGCCGACAGCTTCCGCGATTACATTGATCGCGCAAACAACCCAGCGACAGGCATTCTGCCTGACGGGATGCAAATCGAGATCCTGTGGGACAATTCTCAACCCTTCCAAGCGCGGATGCAGCTGATCTCTGAATCGGCTTTGCTGGGTGCTGTTTTGGTAATGTTGGTCCTGATCTTGTTCCTGCGCCCAATTGTGGCGTTTTGGGTGACGATTGGGATCATTACAGCCTTCGCTGGCGGCATTATGCTGATGCCGCTCTTCGGAGTGTCTTGGAACATTTTGTCGACTTTCGCGGTTCTGCTTGTGATTGGAGTGATCGTCGATGATGCGATTGTGGTCGGTGAGAACATTCACAGGGAGGTCGAAAGTGGCCGGCGTGAAGGTCTCGATGCGGCTGTCGTTGGAACACAGCTTGTTTTCAAGCCTGTCGTGTTTGGCGTTATCACAACGATTATTGCGTTTGCGCCATGGGCGTTGCTGACGGGGCCAACGCGCGCCTTCACACAGCAAATTACGTTCGTTGTAATCGCGTCACTCATCTTCTCGATCATCGAATGTATGTTCATCCTTCCGGCGCACCTGTCGCACATGAAGAAGGAAGATAAGACAAAGCAAAACACGCTTGCGCGGTTACAGCAGCGCATTGCTGACAGTCTGCTTTGGTTTGCGCAACACGTTTACAAACCTGTGCTCGAGTTTGCCTTGCGCATGCGGTACGCGACGATTGTTTTCTTCTTCATCGTATTCGCATTTGCGATCATGTTGGTGGCGAACCGGGTCGTGCCGTTCAAGTTTATGCCTGAGATTGAGAGTGATCTCGTTCAGGTCACGATCGATATGCCGGAAGGCACGCCATTTTCTCGGACGCTGCAAGTGCGTGACCAGTTACAAGCTGGGATCAATGCGGCAGAGGCCGAACTCAATTCCAAATGGAATGGCGAGATCATTAGAACGGATGGCGGTTATGAAGGTGGTGTGCTGAACGGTGCGTCTGTGGTTGCGTCGAACAGTCGGATTCAGTCTTGGAT
>JBCBGS010000012.1:0-33063 GCA_038526515.1 Pseudomonadota bacterium
GCGTTTTCTCGTTGGCGATAAGATCCTCAGCTTCACGCAGATTGGCGAGATCCTTCGCGAAGCCTATCCAGACCGCAAGCTTCCAAAAGGCGAGCTACCAAGTTGGTTGGTGCGCATGCTGACGGTTGTGAATCCAGCGCTGAAGCAAATCTTGCCAGAGCTCGAAAAAGAACGTTCTTTTTCGAATGAGAAATCGAAGCGCATGCTAGGGTTGGACTATATTCCGGCCAAAGAGGCAGTCTTAGCGAGCACCAATTCTCTGATTGATCTCGGAGAGCTTTAACCTGCCATTGCCAAATCCCGTTTAGGTGCCTAAGTCAGCGCTAGATTGAGGAGTCGGCGATGCAAAAGCACGTCATCTGTTGCGTCTGTATTTGCGGCTAGGGCCCACCCGCCTTAGCCAGCCTTCGCTTTACCTCTTTTTCCCTGACAGATGAGTTCAACATGTCCATCCGCCTTTACGATTCGCTGAACCGCGAAAAACGCGTTTTTGAGCCCCAAGACCCTTCCCGCGTGACCATGTATGTCTGCGGTCCAACCGTTTATAACCGCGCGCATATCGGCAATTTCCGACCCGTCATGGTGTTCGACACTCTGTTCCGCTTGTTGCGCTCCACCTATGGTGAAGATTCCGTGGTCTATGCGCGCAACGTCACTGACATTGAAGACAAGATCATCGCGGCGAGCCAAGAGACGGGCGAGTCCATCGAAGAGATCACCACAAAATATGCGAAGATCTATGATGAGGATGCGGCCGCGGTAAATGCATTGCCGCCAACGATTGTGCCATGGGCCACCGATCATGTGGGTGAAATGCTCGACATTATCGAAACGCTGGAGCGCAAAGGCTACGCCTATGCCACGGATGCGGGCGTATTCTTCAATGTCCCGCAAATGGAAGATTATGGTCGTCTCGCACGGCGCAAGCTTGAGGATAACCAGGCGGGCGCCCGTGTTGATGTCGACCTTGGTAAACGTGACCCCTCCGATTTTGCGCTGTGGAAGTTTGCGAAGCCAGGTGAGCCTGAAGATGCGATTTGGGACAGTAAGTGGGGCCGCGGTCGACCCGGCTGGCATATTGAATGTTCTGCCATGGCCACCAAACATCTCGGCAAGACCGTCGATATTCATGGCGGCGGTGTCGACCTTCAATTCCCGCACCACGAGAATGAGATCGCGCAATCTGAGTGTGCGCATGGTCAGACCTGGGCGAATTACTGGATGCACAATGGCTTCCTCGACATGGGCGGTGAGAAGATGTCGAAATCTCTCGGCAATGTCGTGCTGCTCAACGATCTTCTCGAGGAGTGGGATGGCGAGGTGATCCGCTTCGCTATGCTGAGCGGTCATTATCGCGCACCGCTCGATTGGACCAAAGACTTGCTGGAGCAAGCCAAAGCGACGCTCAACCGAATTTACGGAGCGCTGCGCCGGGTTTGGGACGCTGAAGGCGGCGTGAGTGAGGATCGCGGTGTTCGTGAGGCGCTGAGTGATGACCTCAATACGCCGATCGCTTTGGCCGAATTGTCCAGGCTCGCGGGGGCTGCCAATGGCGCCGCGGATCGCAAAGATGCTGCCGCCATGGCGGAAGCTCGGGCTGACCTTCTCGCAGCGGGCGCTCTGCTTGGTTTGTTGACGCGGACGCCCGCCGAATGGGAACAAGGCGGCGATAGCGACGAGAATGCACGGATCGACGCGATGGTGGCTGCGCGGGTCCAAGCGCGCGCTGATAAGAATTGGGCTGAAGCCGACCGCCTTCGCGATGAGCTTGCTGCCGAGGGCATTGAGATTATGGACGGTGCATCCGGGGCAACCTGGCGGCGCGTCTAATTCGCCGCCATGACCGCGTCTGATCCATCCAACGGCTATGAAGCGATCGCGGCAGAGTTTATGCAGGCTCGCTCCGATCTTGGGACTGACATCGTAAAGGCTTGGGCAGCAGAGCTCGCGCCAGGTGCGCGCGTTCTCGACCTGGGCTGCGGACATGGCGACCCCAATATGCCGCTCCTGTTATCTGCGGGATTGAAGGTCTCCGCCATTGATGCGTCGCCCGGTCTTTTGACCGCCTTCCGTGCTAAATTTCCTGAAGTTGAGACGGCCTGCGAACCCGCCGAGCAGTCAGCCTTTTTTGGCCGCCGCTTCGATGGTGTTCTGGCGATTGGATTGGTGTTTCTCTTACTGGAAACGACACAGCGCGTGCTCATTCGAAACGTCTCGGAGGCGCTCCGGCCAGGCGGTAGATTCCTGTTCTCTGCCCCAACACAGAAGGGGCACTGGGAGGACGTTCTGACCAAGCAACGCTCACTGTCTCTCGGTGAGGATGTTTACAGGTCAATTCTGACGGAGGCGGGGTTCGATCAGATCGAAAGCCTAATCGACCAAGGCCAGTCGCACTATTACAGCGCGCGGAAGACTTAGGCTAAGCGCGGCGGGGTTCGCGCATTTCGAGTGCGGCGCGCCGAAGTGCAGCTTCGGCTGTGCTCAGACTGGTTTCGAGATCTAGAAGTGTTTCATCCGAAACCTGCAAAAGATCATCCTTGGCCCAAACAACCGCGCGCAGCATGTCTGCAATATATTCTATATCGGTCGAGCCTAATACTTGCTCATTCATTTGATTTTCCTCGGCGAACCTTTTCGCCTCAATAGCGACGGGGCCCCTACAAGTTTCGCTTAGAAAGCGAAACCAAGTTTTTGCAGAGATTTGCGACTATTTGCAGTTAGGTTATATCATTGACCACCGAGCTCGGATGGCCCGTCACTGTTGAACAATCTACAGACTGGGACTGAAATAAATTGTCAGAACGTTTGCCTTGGCCTTACAGAGGCACATGACTCAAGTTCGAAATCTTCGCACTTTGTTGCAATCGCTCTGTTCCGAGACGGAGGGCGATTCGGTCTCTGTGGGGGATTTGCTCAATGCGGTTGGGCGGCGATCCTATGGGCCGGTAATCTTGCTTCTGGGGTTTATTGCGATCAGTCCGCTGACGATTATTCCAGGCGCAAGCGTTTTGGTCGCTTTGATCACGCTCATTTTCACGCTGCAAATGGTGTTCGGGCGTCCCTATCCGTGGATTCCAAAGAAGGCTCTGGACTTTAGCTTTCCTCGAAAGCATATGGTCTCTGGCGTCGAGATGGCCGACAAGTATGTCGTCCAAATTGACCGCTTCTTGAAGCCGCGCCTTGGATTCCTGACGCGCCCTCCTTTTGTGAATTTGGTCGCGCTTGCCTGCGTCGGCGCAGCTTTGGTGACGCTGCCATTATCTTTCATCCCGTTTGGGCCGGTCGTCCCGAGCCTTGCCATTTTGCTGTTCGGCCTGGCGATCACCGCGCGAGACGGATTCATAATCATTCTAGCAGGCGCCAGTTTGGCCGGCGCCTGCTATGTTTTGATACGTGTTTGGGCTGTCCTGCCGTTCGGTTAGCCTTTGGAGGTTTCAATCGGCATATAGATGAGCTGCTCTTCCGTCGCATTCAGCGCGTTGCGAACACGATCAATTTCCGCTTGCTGAAGTTGTGGTGTGAAGAGGCGCACCGACATCGCGACTGCGGGTTCGCCATTGACCCCAACGCCATCGCGGCAGTCATCGCGCTGTTCTTTGCTAAACCGTCCAGTCCCGCGAATACAGTTATCTAGTACGCGCGGCGCGCTCGCTGTTTCGTCGACCGCTTCTTTGATAACCAGACGTCCACCATAATAGGCCTGACCCGCCTGCAGTGATATTGGCGCGGCTGATTGCGAGAGAAGATCGAATGTCTCGGTGCCGCGATGCCCGTCTATGCAGGTGATGTTGCCGAAAGTGTATTCACCCGGAGCAAGGTCTGCCGCGCTGAATGCGCCATTTCCAAAGACCAGCTCCGCAGTTGTTTTCTGATCACGGGAAACCATCTCGATTTCCAATTGCGCGCAGTCCAGATTACTAGAGACTTCTAACACGTATGTAGACGGAGCAGTTTTAGTGTCTGCACTCGCAGACAAAGCTGTACCACTTAAGAGAACACCAAGTATTAGAATTGATTTCATCTGATCGACCTCGCTTTGTCTGTTTCAACTATACTCAACAAAGTGGTCACATCAAGCTAAGGTTGACGAAGAATTCTATAGCGCCCATTTAGCAGCCATGGTCGACCTATACCACAACCGCGTCTTAGAGCTTGCCGCCGACATTCCGCATGTCGGAAGCCTTGCTGATGCGCATGGATCTTCCACGAAAGTGTCCCGAATTTGTGGGTCGACTGTCCGCGTTGATGTCAAACTCGCAGACGATGGTGAGACGGTCTCAGCCATTGCGGTTGATCCGAAAGCCTGCGCGCTTGGCCAGGCGGCGACGGCGATATTATCGGAGCACGCTGTGGGGGCGACTTATGACGAGCTGCTCGCCACACGAGATGCGCTTCGGGCCATGCTAAAGGATGGTGCAGAACCTCCCAAGGGTAGGTTCTGGGAGCTTCGTCATCTCGAGGGCGTACGGGATTATCCGCCACGCCATGCGTCCACGATGCTCGCCTATGAGGCCATATTGGAAGCCATAGAGACGGCTCGAACCAGTCGGGCTGCGGCAGCTGACGCGCTGCCCGCGGCCTAACTCAGAGCAAGTTCGGGGCTGGCGCCCTATTCGCCTGAGGTCAAAGCGTTTGAACCCGTTTTCAAGGAATCACTGGGACTCTTCTCTTATGTCCGGCCTTCGCCGCTCTTTCATGTATGGACTTCTAAAAGTCTATAAACTGACTTTGTCTCCGGTCTTTATGATGTTTGGCATTCGCTGCCGACACCAGCCGACATGTAGTCAGTATTGCGCGGAATGTGTCTCGCGTCATGGCTTCTGGAAAGGTGGGTGGATGTCACTCGCCCGCTTTCAGAGATGTCGCCCGGGCGGCTCGAGAGGATATGATCCGGCTCCCTTGGAAACACCACAAATCCCATTTTGGGCACCATGGCGCTACGGCGATTGGGCTTTGACAGAACGCCCATTTCCTGATCATGGGCCTAGCGAGAAATTAAAAGAAGACGAAGATGATTAAAGTCACGCTTCCAGACGGCGCAGTCCGAGAATATGAAAACGGATCCAGCGCGTATGATGTGGCCGTGAGTATTTCCAACTCATTGGCTAAAAAAGCCCTTGCGGCAAAAGTTAACGGTGAGATGTATGATCTCACGCGCCCGCTTGAAGGCGACGTTGAGCTTGCTCTGATCACAGCGAAAGATCCTGAGGGTCTAGAGCTGATCCGCCACGACGCCGCGCATATTTTAGCGCAAGCTGTTCAAGAGCTGTTTCCGGGCACGCAGGTCACAATCGGCCCTGTGATCGATGACGGCTTTTATTACGATTTCGCTCGAGAAGAGCCCTTCTCCACGGATGATTTCGAAAAGATCGAAAAGAAAATGGCGGAGATTGTCGACGCCGATTATCCGATTGTGCGCGAAGTCTGGGAAAAAGACCAAGCCATCGAAACATTCAAATCGATCGGCGAGGATTACAAAGCTCAGATCATCGATGACATCATTCCACCGGGTGAGGCGATTACGGTCTATAAACAGGGAGATTGGTTCGATCTTTGCCGCGGACCGCATTTGCCAAGCACAGGTAAACTGCCAAAGGCGTTCAAGCTGATGAAGCTGGCCGGCGCCTATTGGCGCGGCGACAGCAACAATGAAATGCTGCAGCGGATGTACGGCACAGCTTGGGCGAATGAGAAAGAGCTCAAAGCCTATCTCACGCGTCTTGAGGAAGCTGAAAAGCGTGATCACCGGAAGCTCGCTCGCCAAATGGACCTCTTCCATATGCAAGAGGAAGGGCCTGGGTCCATATTCTGGCACCCAAAGGGTTGGACGCTGTTCCAGATGTTGATTTCTTATATGCGCCGGCGTCAGGAACAGGCTGGCTATGTTGAAATCAATACGCCGGATCTCTTGGATTACTCGCTTTGGGAAACATCTGGTCACGCCGAAAAATTTGGCGAGAACATGTATTCCACAGTGATGCCGGATGAGCGCAAATACGCGTTGAAGCCAATGAACTGTCCAGGTGGGATGCAAGTGTTCAATCACGGTCAGCGGTCTTATCGCGACCTCCCACTACGCATGGCCGAGTTTGGGAAAGTGCATCGCTATGAGCCTTCGGGCGCGCTTCATGGCATGATGCGTGTTCGACACTTCACACAAGACGATGCTCACATTTTCTGTACGCCAGATCAGCTGCAGGACGAGTGTTTGAAAGTCGTCGACTTGGTCCTCGATATCTACAAGGATTTCGGATTCGAAGACGTACGCATTAAATTCTCTGACCGACCAGAAGCGCGCATTGGTGACGATGACGTCTGGGACAAGTCAGAGGCTGCGTTGATGCATGCGCTTGAAACAACGGGTCTGCCTTATGGCGTGAATCCAGGGGAGGGCGCGTTCTACGGTCCTAAACTGGAATTTGTGCTGCGGGATGCAATTGGCCGCGATTGGCAATGCGGGACGCTTCAGGTCGATTTCACGCTGCCAGAACGTTTTGATGCGACTTATGTCGGTGAAGATGGCGAACGCCATCGACCAGTCATGTTGCACCGCGCGCTGTTTGGATCGCTAGAGCGGTTTACAGGGATTTTGATCGAACACTATGCGGGTGCGTTCCCGGTCTGGCTGGCACCGGTTCAGGTGGTTGTTGCGACGATCTCAGAGAGCACAGATGCTTATGCGCTCGAAGTGGCGGAAGAATTACGCGCCGCTGGACTTCGGGTCGAAGTTGATCTCAGATCAGAGAAGATCAACTATAAGGTCCGCGAGCACTCGCTTCAAAAAGTGCCTGTGATTGCTGTTGTCGGACAGCGCGAGGCGGAAGAGCGCAAAATGGCGCTGCGCCGCTTCGGGTCGAAAGCACAAGAGATTGTGACGCTCGAGGAAGGCAAAGCGATGCTTGCGTATGAAGCGCTCGATCCAGACCTTCAGCGTAAAGCAAACGCTTAAATGATTATGGGCCAGAGAACGTTTGCGCCGATTCTAGCGGCCATGCTCGTTCTATGGCCTATCATTGCTTACATGGGCGCCCAAGGGTATTCTGGCGCCATCGCGATCGCTGGATTGCTGAGTATATTTTTCGCACGGCGCCCGGAAACTGACCGCGTGCTTTTAGCCGGGTTAGGCTTTACACTTTGGATTGTTCTCGCCGGGTTTTGGGGGCCTGAAACGGACGGATTCTTTATCGGAAATCTCGGCGCGGGCTCGTTCTCGCTTGATATGCCAGGGTTCCGGTTCGCGCTGACCGCCCTCGCTGGACTAGGCATTTTCGTCGCCGTTCAATCGGTAAGCTCAGGGTCCAGTATCCGAAGCCTGAATGTGGTGGCTGGCGCAAGTCTTGTCCAATTCGGCGGAATGTTGATTACCGCGCTCTTCATGGCGCAGATATTGGCTTTGCTGGCGCCGATCAGCCATCCCGTCAGCGAGATGCCGCAGAACCTTATGCGCAATGCAAACGCGTTTTTAATGCTCCTGCCTTTCTTGCTCGCTTGGATTTGGCACCGCGACGATGATCCGCAATGGACTTATGCCTCTATCTGTCTCGGGGTCTTGTCTTTAGTCGCCTTTATCCTGAAAGGGACACAGACCGCGCTGTTCGGTGTGATCTTAATGATCGCTGCCATGGCCATCGTAAAGCGCTATCCAAACAAAGGATTCGTGATCCTATTCAGGTCGCTCGCGGCTTATGTTTTAGCGTCGCCAATTCTCTTTGCTTGGTTGATTCCAACCTTACGGGATCTCGGGGCGCCACTCCCACAATCCTTTTTCTCTCGGTCCTATTCATGGGAGCTGGTCGGCCAAAAAATCGCTGACTCCCCGCTCATTGGCCACGGGCTTGAGGCGTCTCAGTCTTGGCGTGATACATATGGCGACCATCCTGAATGGTTGGCGGATGCCAGCGCTCGCTACGGTGTTGAGTTTGCTTGGGAAGTGTATCCTGTCATTCCGGTGCACCCCCACAATATGCCCCTACAAATTTGGGCAGAGACAGGCCTTATCGGAGCAGCTTTGGCGGCTGCTTTCTTGTTCTTCTTGGGATCAAAGCTGAAATCGCCATCGGCCTGGTCCCCGATTTCCAAATATGCTGCTGCCGGTTTGATTGGCGCATGTGTCGCGATTTGCAGCTTTGCTTACAGCATGTGGAATGAGGCTTTTTGGGCGTCAGTCATTCTTGCGGCGGCTGTGGTTTTTGTTCAGGCCCGCCATGACGGTCAGCCAGCATGACGGCGGTCTCCGCAATTGTTGTGACTTACCATACTGGGCCGCGGCTCAAAGAGTGCCTTTATGCTCTGAGCGCTGATCCAGACATCGGCGAAACCGTAATCGTGAATAATGGAAACCCGGTGGAAATGGAGGATTGGCTTCAATCGTTTTGTGAACGCCACCCTCAGTCCAAATTTCTAACGGAGCACGGGAATGTTGGCTTCGGAGCGGGCGTAAATCATGGCGTCGCGGCGGCGGCAGGTGACCATATCCTCGTTATCAACCCGGACGCGGTTTTGCGACGAGGATCATTGGCGTCGCTCCAGAAGGCGGCTTCGAATCGCGCCGAACCCTGGATTGTCGGGGGCAAGATATTCGATCTTTTCGGGGTCGAAACGCGCGGCCCCCGACGCCGTGAGCTGACTTTATGGCGCGCGGTGACAAGCATGTTGGGCTGGAACACTTGGACCCTTGAGAAAACACCGCCTCCGACAAAGGCGATCGAAATGCCGGTCATTTCAGGGGCGTTCTTTCTGACCTCCAAAGCGAGCATGGCACGATTGGATGGCTTCGATGAAGGCTATTTTTTGCACGTCGAAGACGTTGATCTGTGTCGCCGGTGCCGCGAAGCTGGAGGGACTGTCCTCTATGATCCAGAGGCAGGTGCCCTCCATTACGGGTCGACATCTGATGCCCCGAGTCGTGAGGTCGCCGCGCATAAGGCTGACAGCTTGGCGCGCTATTTTCGTAAGTTTGCAGCTGGACCGTTTGAAAAGCTGAGCGTGGCCTTAGCGATGCCTATTATGAGAATAGCGCTTCGGCTGTCAGGGCGCTGACGGCGCTGGCGCTGGCTCAACAATGCTGGTGACGCTCGGCGTGAAATCCTGGAAGTCATAGTCAGAAATTCGGAAAGCCCACCCTTCAGCCTTTTCGTTGATGACTTCGGCGCGGCGCGCACCTTCTCCGGCCTCGATGGCGCGGAGCGTGACCCAAAATCCGTTTGGTTCGCGGTAGGCTTGGAGGTTGATCTCTAGTCCATCAAAGGTCTCGCTGATGTGCCGCGCAATTGGCCCGTTGATCAGGTCCTCAGCCGGTTTCACATCTTGCGGTGAGAGGCGCGTTATTGCGAGCGCGGACGCTGAAGCGGCAAGCCGCGAAATGAGCCGATCATTCTGGTTCGGCGGCGCTGGCGCAAAGCTGCGCGAGTCGCTTCCTTCGGCGCGCCTCAGATAAAGGGTTCGATTTCTTGAATCTATAATGCGGACTGAGCGTATAGCAGCCGGATCTATGTCGACAATATCTAAGTCCAGCCATGCGCGCCGATTATAGAATGGGGGCAGAGACCCATCTGCTCGGTAGGACTGAGTATTACCGGGATCGCGTACATAAAGATCTTCGTTCTTTCGTCCGACAATAACGGCGTGCGAAAGCTCATTCTCTGGACCAAACACCTCAACAAGAACACCATTTCCGCCTTCTGTCGGGTCACCGAGCCCGAGACGGTCATGTTTGTAAGGGTCATCCGTACGGCGTTCGTCATAGCTTAAGGTTTCGAGCCCGCTGGCCAAGTCAGCAATACGATCCAAGCGAACCGGGTAACCGCCGGTTTCGGCCATGACCCATCCCTTGGACGACCGCTCCAGTGTGTAGCTTTCATCAGCGAGTGTGAACCGAATGCGGCTCGCATCTACGCGCGTCGCACCGAAGTCAGACAAGACGGCAGACCCCATACGACTTTGAGAGGCGCCAGGCCCACTTGTCGCCAAGCTCATCAGTCCAAGTGAGACCCAAAGTCCGACCGCGATTGCCAGAAGCGTTAGAGCCGTTTTGCGGCGTGATTGGTGATGGACTGCGCTCATACTGTCGATCTCCGCCGGTTTCGAACGTAGAGCAAAAGGCCGAGGCCACCCATTAAGAGTGGACCCGTAAGTATCGTAAATAGACGCAGATTGAGTTCTAACTGATCGATATCGGAACGGAAGTCTCGTTCAATCTGGCGGAGACGGCTTCGCGTTGTTACAATGTCTTCTCGAAGTCGCGCCAGCTCTTCGCGTTCGCCGGCGCTCAGTTCAGCGCTGATATCGCCGTCGAAGAAACCGCCGGTCGCCCCGACAGTCTGTAATTCTTCCAATCTTTGCTGAGAGGTCGACAAACGCGCCTCTAGGCGTGCTTGTTCGCTGAAGAAGCGTGATTGGGCCTCCTCGCGCATCCGGTCCACCGTCTCCATCGGACGGCGGCCAGGTGCACGCGCGCGCAAGCTCATCAATTCAGATCCACCGGACAGACTATCGAGCGCATTCAGAATGAAGGTCGCGTTGTCCGCAAAGGCGATCCCGCTTTGGAGGTCGAGATAGAGACCATCATCCAACATATCTGCGTCGGATAGGATGATAATGTCGGCGTCGACCGCGCTTGTGGTCATATGTGGCGGCGCTTCCGCGGCGGCGGCGCGCGCGAGTTCCGCGTAGATCGGGTCGTCCGGAATATCCGGCTGCGGTGCGCCGTCTACAAAGGCGCTGATGAGGGGTCCTGAGACACGAACAGCGAGGGGCGCTGGGCCAAGATCGCTCGCCTGATAAAGACCAACAGTGTCGCCCGCTGAGATCTCAACGGCCGCGCGCTCTGCTGGGATGGAACTTGGGGCTGGACCCGTTTGCATTAGGACTTCGCGTGTGCCGGGCGCATTATCGGACAAGACCAGGCGTCCGGGCGCGCCGAGATTGACGCTTCGGCTGAGATCTGCCGTCACGATGCTCTCACGAGACATCAGCCCCGGTGGCACCGACAGGAAAAGCGGGTGCTGCAACACAGTGGTTCGGCCCTCGCCCGCATCTGCTTCGATGGAGAGTGCGGTTTCAGTATCTGCGACGGCGTCGTCTGCGAGACGCACGCCCCAGACTGGTGCGAATTGATCGAGGTCAGAGCGAATTTGTCGGTTGGTCATATTGAAAGGACCGGTGCCCTGCGCGGTTTTTGCGGCTGGATCGAGCAGAATGAGCGCGCGTCCGGTTCTCAGGACGAACTGATCAATCTGCCAAAGCTGCCAGGGCGTGAACTCTGGCGGGTGAACCAACATCAGAACATCGATTTCTGCAGGCAGCTCGACGAAATTCTCTTCGATCAGTTCGACAGTGAACGTCTTGCCCATCTCGCGGCGGAGGGAATAGCCCGCTTCATCGGTGAGCGCACTCATGCCAGGGAGCGTTGAAAGCAGCCCGATCCGCGCTGGCTCAGGGCGGTCGAGGCGCGCAACCATCCGGGTAATATCATATTCGAGACTGGTTTCTTGTTCCGGTGCCAAGAACGGGATGACGCGCTCATCATCGACCGCATTGCGGCCAATCAATCCAAAATAGAGTGGGTCGCCGCCATTCGTGTCGACCGCGACAAGCCCTGCAGCGAGGGCTTCATCTTCCGCTTCCGAGAACGGCGCTGGATCAATCTCACGCAAGCGAATGTTGACGCCGCCAAGCGTTTGATAAGCGTCGAGCAACTCGCGTACTCGAACAGCGTATGCGCGCACGGCGGGAAACTCCTGACCGACGCTTCGCGTGTATACGAAGGTCAGGTCGATCGGCTCAGACAGATTTGTAAGGGTCGACTTGGTTCCATCTGACAGGGTGTAGAGATTGTTTTCAGTGAAATCTGCGCGGGCGCCAGACAACAGAGACTGCGCAAGAAGGTTTGCCGCTGCGAAGATCGCAATCAGCAAGATCGAGGTGGAGACTAAGAAGCGGCGCGGGCTCATTGAGCACCCCCGCGGCGTTGGCTGATGAATAGCGTATTGAGGGCGACGCAAAGTGCGATGAAACCCATGAAGAAAAACACGCCACGGAGTTCTAGGACACCGCGCTGTGCGGTTTCAAAATGCGTCACGAATGAGAATTGGGCGACGGCATCGCCTGCCGCTGGGCCGAGTGCGTCAGCGATCGCGCCAGAGACGAGGGGCCATCCGGCTGCGGTCAGGATAAAAGCGACGAGAACACCAATCACGAAGGCCAGGACCGCACTTCTTGTCAGCGCCGATACGGCCGCGCCAATCGCAAGATATCCGCCCGCCATGATCAGGCTGACAAAATAGGTGAGGGCGATCGCGGGATTATCCGCCGGGCCGAGGATGTTGACGGTGACCCACCACGGGAACGTGAGCACAAGGGCGATCGTCGCCACGGTCCACGCGGCCAAGAGTTTGCCAATCACGAAGCCGGACAGACTGACGGGCAGCGACAGCAGAAGTTCCGAAGTGCCTTGGCTTGCCTCTTCGGCCCAGAGACGCATAGCGAGCGCAGGCATGAACAGCATGAACAGCCATGGGTGCCAGTAGAAGAAAGGCCCAAGATCGGCCGCGCCCGTATCGAAGAAGCGGGACAGATCCCATGTGAAGATCCCAAGAACTAAGAGAAAGATCGCCACAAACACATAGGCAAGAGGTGTCGCGAAATAGGCTGAAATTTCCCGGCGCCACGCCGCCCGTATGCCGGTCAAAAGTCCCTGCCAATCCACTCCTAGCATGGCTCAGCCTCAAGGCTATCTGCCAGGTCGATAAATGCTTCTTCCAGGCCGCCAGGCTTGCTGTCAGCAAGGGCCGCTGGGGTTTCGTCGGCAACGATGTGGCCTTGGTCGATCACAATGACGCGCGAACACATGGCCGGCACTTCGTCGAGAGTGTGGGTTGAAATCAAGATCGCTTTTTCGGGGGCCATACGGGCGACCAAAGCGCGGACAGCGCGCTTTTGAATTGGGTCCAAGCCGTCCGTTGGTTCATCCAATAGGAGGACCGGTGGATCATGGATCAGTGCTGCGGCGAGACCAACGCGTCGGCGATAGCCCTTGGAGAGCGAGGCGATCTGCTGGCCTGTGACATTGCCAATACGGGCGTCTGCAATGACGCGGTCGACCGCATTTTTTCGCTCACTGCGCTGGAGGTCATGAGCATCCGCCATAAACCGCAAAAAGGTCAGCGGCGTCATATCTTGGTAGAGTGGAGCGCCCTCGGGGAGATAGCCGATTTGGCTCTGTGCTTTGCGCCTTGCGGACGTAATTGAGTGGCCATTGACGATCGCGTCACCAGAGTCCGGTTCTAAAACGCCGGCAATCATCCGCATTGTCGTGGATTTCCCGGCACCGTTTTGGCCAAGGAATCCCAGCACTTCGCCTTTTTCCAGCGTGAAGCTCAGTCCAGCGACCGCGACGTGATCTTCAAAGGCTTTTTTCAGATTTTGAAGCTCAAGCATTTACGGGTCACAGTCTGCTGTCAGAAGTCGATTAACCTCATTCGTTAGCGCAGGCCAGTAAAGGGAACACCAAGGCCATGCAGCTAAATTTCTGTTCATGCGTGAGAATGCGTGTCTAAAAACAAGCGCTTAGGAGCAGATTTGAGTTTTGGGATAGAGTGTCGAGCGGCTCAAAACAGTCGCCCCGGGGGGCTGGGGGGGCTGATGGGTCCGGAAAGACTGCTAGACTTCGCCGCCCGACAATTGCAAACTGATCGTAATCGGTGACCGCGGCAAGGCGTGAATTAGGCAAAACTGCCCAATTCCGTATTAAAAATGCGTCACGACAAGGGTAACTGTAACGAATACGCGCTTCATGAGCAAAATAACGCCACTCAAAAAAACGCATCAACGCCCAAAAATCGCGTTTCAACGCAACGAAATGAACCTGATTCTCGACGTTTATGGACGCCTTGTGATGTCAGGCCAAGCCAAAGACTATGCGATTGGGGCACATAAAGACCAAGCGGTTTTTGCGATTTTCCGGCGGCATGCTGAAACCCCGAATTGGACTGTGGTCAAAACGCCGTCTCTTGCACGGATGCAGGGGGCGTACTCTGTTCACGGAGCTCAGGGGCAAATTTTGAAACGCGGACGCGATCTGAAACAGGTGCTCACCGTGTTCGAAACGCGAAAGTTTGAGATTGTTCGCTAGTTACTGACCGACCAAGCGTTGGATCAGACCCATAACGCCGGTGAACTTTAGGCCGCCATCACGCACTGCAAGTGCATAGCAGACACCATCCATATCACCAGTGGGCTGGTGCGTATCATTCGGACCTTTCAGGCTGATATCGCCTGGACCAAATGAACCGCTCTCATCGGTAAAACCGCCAGACACAACCAGGGTAAACTCACTACCTTTATGGCTGTGCTTCGGAACCATGCATCCTGGTTCGATGCGATACAGCTCGACCTCCGCATCGCTGCCAGCGTCGAGTTTCAGGCGCCGAATACCTTGTGTAAGGCCTTGCCACTTATTGGTTTGGAATGACGTCAAAGCGGTTTCGCGTAGCGGCTCCGGCAGATCCAGCAATTCGTCCAAACCTTCCCCGGCAAGCGTTGCCGCTTGGGTTCGGGTCTCGCAGCGTTCTCCAGATTCGAATGCATCGATCATTGCGAGGGCTGTGTCCATGGCGCCGGCGCTGACTGCGGCGCGTTCTTCCGTTTCGAAAAACACACCGGCAATCGTTTCCGCACGTGCCACAGCCCGCGCGACTTCAGGGCGTAGAGCCGACTGCGTCTCCACCAAAAGGCAGAATGCAGGGTCTAAACAGCCTGCAGCGTAACTGCTGTAGACTTCGCCAAAATCATTGATCGTCGCTTTGCCCATTGGCGTTGCGCGCTCCTCGAAACTATCACTCTTGTTCGGCGATATTGTCGGATCAAGGTTATCGTCAAGCAAATGCAGCTCCAGATTGCAGTCGTATACTCAGTGATCGCGTTCCAATGACCCTCGCAGACGCATGAATGCCAAGCGAATACGAGACTTCACGGTGCCCAAGGGGAGCCCAAAGGATTTCGCGATTTCGGAATGGGAAAGCCCTTCATAGAAGGCTGCTTTCAGGAGGACGAGCTGTTCCTCCGGCAAGGTTTCAATCACGTCTCGCACTTTGACCTCAAGTTGCGCGCGATTGACGGTAATATCTGGTTGTTCAGCTGGCGCCGGCTGCAGCATTGGGTCTTCTGCATCCAGCTCCGGCTTGTTCGTCCGGCGAAGTGTGTCGATCCGGCGGTTGCGGGCGATGCGGAAAATCCAGGTCGAAACGGAGGCCTGGCGCCGATCATACTGGCCAGCTTTGCGCCAGACATTCAGCATGACTTCCTGCATGATCTCTTCGGCGCTCGAAGAGTCGCTGCCGAGTCTCATCAAATAGCTTTTCAAGCGCGGGGCAAAATATTCGAACACTTCTGCGAACGCCGGACGTGATTGCGCTTCTGCGATTTGCTCAATGCAATCGGCCAATCGCTCCCGTTCGGACGGGTCGCTACCTGTCGTTTCGAGGGACACGTGTTTCCCCTGCGCCGCTTCACACTCGTATAAAGCGCCTAAACCGGAAGAATTGCAACCTTTGCGAGACAACAAACTCATAATCGCCCGTTAATCTAGTGTGTCTTATTTCAGCCCTATGGACGTTACATAAGATTTCGACCCCTGGCTATATATTTTATTGCATGTAGGAGAATTTATATGCATCGGCTTGCTTTTGCCCTTCTAGGAGCGGTTCTTGGCGCGCAACTGCTTGCGGCTTCCGCCAACCCGACCGTTGTGCGGCAATATTCCGATTGGGTGGTTTTCACTGAAAATGTCGGCGGCGAGCGGCTTTGCTATGCAGCGACCCAGGCGACCGATAAAGCGCCGAAATCTGCGGATCACGGGGATGTTTGGTTCTACGTGTCGAACTGGCAATCCGGAAAGGCGCGCAATCAACCAAGCCTAAAAGTCGGGTACGAGCTTCGCGGGGATCTGCCCGGCAAAGCGAAAATTGGCCGATCAGATTGGTCGCTATTTGGCGTGGGGCGCGAGGCGTTCGCCCAAGACAGTGACGATGCGCGCCTCGTTCGCCAACTTAAGCGCGGCAGCGAATTGCGCGTAGAAGCGACCTCATCTCGCAACACACGTGTGACGTATCACTTCTCCCTTAAAGGGTCTTCCGCGGCGATTGATCGAGCCGCTTCTTCTTGCCGATAGATCAAATTTCAGCATCCGCATTAGCTTTTGGATGATGTTAAGAGTTCTGTGCGACGCTCCAGTTGAGCTTTAAAAAATATAATTGGAGCGGGCGAAAATGAGCTATTCACAGGTGCGGGGGTTTTCCCTCCGTTCAAGCCTGGCCGCGGCGGTGTGCCTTGGCCTGGCCGGAGCTGCGCATGCAGCAAACGATCTAACAGAAGCCGGGACGTCAGTCTCAAACACATTTGAGTTGAGCTATAGTGTCTCCGGCACGGCGCAACCGATCATTACCAATGACAGTGTTAGTCCCCCGGCCGGGGCGGACGTCCAAGGGACGCCGACACTGTTTACGGTTGACCGTAAAATCGATCTCATCGTTACAGCAACGAATAGTACGTTGACGACTGCGGCGGGCGTAGATGCAACGTTGACGTTCGAAGTGCTGAACGAAGGGAACGACACGGCGGCCTATTCCTTCTCGATTGCAGATTTGGACTCAGGCGCTGGGACGTTCGATGCGACAGGCCTGATTGTTCGGTATCTCATCGACGCCAACGATAATGGAACTGACGATGACGGGTCTTATACAGTTCTAACCGCAACGCCTACGGGGACAGCGGCAGGGTCAGCATCATTTACGGCGGATGTTCCGAAGGGTGTTCGTGTGTTTGTGCAGGTCCAGGGAACGGTTCCAGCCGGACTTGGCGATACGACCTCCGATGACATTACCCTCGTCGCCGAGGTTCGAGATCCAACGGCCTTCTTATTGGAAGCTTCTGCTACGCCGGGCGCTGTTACCACGGCTGCTGGCGGTGCCAACGTTCTCACCGGTGCTGCGCAAAACGTTCTAGCGGACGGTGTCGGTGTAGCTGCGGCTGAAGCGGCTGGCGTTGCGGATGGTTTGTTCGCCGCAACCGGTATCATCCAGGTGGAAACAGCCGATCTGACTGCGTCTAAGACGGTATTCGTGATTAAAGAGCCAGGCACAGACGATCCATTTGTTGGACTCACAGACTGTGCCACGGCAACAGCAGAGGCGAATGCCAAAGCGGTCCCAGGCTCGTGTGTTGAATACGTCATTCAAGTTCAGAATAACGGCGTCACAGCGACCGCCACCAACCTGGTCATTGACGATATTCTGCCGGCAGAGGTGACTTTTGTTGCGGCGAGCCTTGCAACAACGACAGCGACCGGTTTTGAAGACGACGCTGGCGTCGGGGGCTCAGGTCCAACTCTGACGGTCCCTACAACACCTGCGGAAAGCGATTGTAACGGAACCACGACCTGCGTGATCCAGCTATCAGATGCCACTTTGGCGGCAGGAGAAGTCGGTCAAATCGTGATCCGCGCCGAAGTGAAGTAAGCGCACTTCACATCAGAAAATTAGGCCTTGGTGTCGCCGCGATGCCAAGGCCTTTTTTATGCGTTGAGTTTACGCCTTCAGACCGGCATCCACGCCTGCGATTTCCGTGAATTTTCATGCAAAATTCCTTAAAATGTATCGAATTATCAGATCCTTGTAAGCTAATTAGTAACCATACTCCTATACGGTCATCAGCATAGGGCGGCGATAGATCTGCCCAAAAATTGGTGAGCTAGCGGATAGGCCCAAAAGAGGCCGGCCGCATGATGGTGGAGAATCGGGGATGAGCTTCGGGTGGAAGCGCATCGTAGCCGGTTTGCGGTGGATTGCGTTTGCTGTCCTCGCAATGACGGCAGTATTGCCTTCGGCGACAGCCGATATTGGCGATCGCGTATCCAATACAGCTATAATCTCACAGGATGCCGGCACTGGAACGCTGTCATTTCCAACAAATACGGCTGAATTCACAATTCAGCCAAGGCGCACACCGTCTGAGATCGAGTTCTTTAGAATCGTCCAAAACGCACCTGACTCTATAAGTGTAAGGTTAAACGGATCGGACTTTAGTCCATCTGGTGAACTCAACGGACCGTTCCGATCGTTCGGCGCGCTTTCAGTGTTTCAGCAGAAACCTCTAGATACATCGCAGCCGGTTCAATTGGTTCCGGCGGAAACCTATTTTTCGGGCGAGCTTATCGTCGTTCGAGTTGTGGATGCAGGTCAGAGCGGGAACTCAGATCGTATTGAGACCGTTGTGATCACCGTGACCGCGGATAATGGCGACGAAATCACCCTGCGACTCTACGAAGATGAACCGGATTCAGGCCAGTTCTATGGCTTTTTCCCAAGTACGGCGGGCGCCACACCGAGGTTTGATGACACGCTCACAGCGCCGCAGAACACGCAGCTGACGGCAACTTATATCGATGCGTTTGATGCAACTGAAGTGTCCGTTGATACGGCGCTCATTGATCCTTTTGGTCGCGTCTTTGACAGCACCACGGGGGCGCTGATCGATGGCGCGTCTGTAACAATTGTCGACGCGGTGACCGGACAACCCGCCGATGTCATGGCGATTGATGGCAATAGTACATTCCCGTCGACGGTCGAGTCCGGGGCCGCCGTTTCTGATTCAACGGGTGTCACTTACGAAGCGGGACCGGGCACATTCTTCTTCCCTATCCTGACACCAGGACGTTATCGATTGCTCGTGGACGCGCCAAGTGGCTACGACTTCCCGTCCACGCGAAGTGCCGGTGAATTACAAACTCTTCCAAATGCGCCGTTTGACATTTGGGCAGACGCGTCTTTTGCCGTAGAATTCGAAGTCACAACGACCGGGCCTGTCAGCCTGGATATTCCGTTGGACCCAGCGACCGACTTGAACATCGCGAAACGCGCGTCTGTTGCACAAGCGGCCGTCGGAGACTTTGTCGGCTATACGGTCGATCTTGAGAATGCCGGCGCGCTTGGGGCCCCTGTTCTGCTCCAGGACACGCTGCCGAAAGGCTTCCGGTACGCGGCTGGAACACTGCGGATCAATGGCGCTGAGGCGGCCGAACCGGCTATTGCCGCAACGGGGGATGTGCTGACAATTGCGCTCGGTGTCGTGGCCCCTGGGGACCGCGTGCAGGTCACCTATCTCACGTCGGTTGGCCCAGATGTGCCGCTCGGCGAAGCGGTGAATACGGTCGTTGCGATTAATGGAGGCGGTGCGGCGCTTTCAAACCGAGCAGATGCCTCTGTCTATATCGAGGAAGACCTGCTGACCTCCCGCTTGACTATTATTGGCCGCGTTGCGGAGGCCGCTTGTCGCCCTGACGATGAATGGTCTCGGTCGATCATGGAAGGCGACGGCGTGCCTGGCGTTCGGCTCTACATGGAAACCGGTCGCTACGTCGTCACTGATGAGAATGGACAGTTCCACTTCGAAGGCATTCGACCAGGAACGCATGTCGTTCA
Organism: Pseudomonadota bacterium; assembly: GCA_038526515.1. GTDB lineage: Bacteria > Pseudomonadota > Alphaproteobacteria > Caulobacterales > Hyphomonadaceae > Henriciella. The sequence continues at coordinate 19,476 of JBCBGS010000012.1, forward strand.
AGTTGATGAGGCAACCCTGCCGGTTGGCTACGAGCCGATCATTTGTGAGGAGAATACGCGCTATGCTGGCAGCGCGCTTTCAAAATTTGTGGACGCTCAAGGCGGCACGATCTGGCGCGCAAATTTCTACTTGAAGCGCACAGACGCTGTGTCGAAGCCAGAAGTTCTCGAAGTTGCGAAAACGCGTGACGAGGATCTGTACGACAAACAGTGGCTCAATTCGCAAACACCATCGGGTTTGGAGTGGGTCTACCCTCTGACGGACCAGACGCCGCAAGGTCGGTCTGTGAACTTGGGTCTTTTACACGGACCCAAAGGGCGCGTGCGTCTGGATCTCAATGGCCGTCCTGTCCCGGGATTGAACTATTCCGGTAAAGATCTCTCGGCGACCCGCGAAGTCGCGATTTCACGCTGGGCTGGCGTGGATATTCAGCGCGGCGAAAACGTCTTCGTGGCGCGTTTATACGACGCCGAGGGCGAGCTAATCGAGCAGAGCGTTCGCAAAGTCTGGTTTGTGGATGAAGTGAGCCGCGCGAGTCATGTCGACGACCAATCGATATTGGTTGCGGACGGGCGTACGAAGCCCCGTGTCGCGATTCGCTTGGAAGATGGTGATGGCAACCCGGTGCATGAAGGGCGCCGCGCTGAAATCAGTGTCGCTGATCCTTACCGCTTCGCTCAGGAAGCGGAGGAAGAGTTTGAGTCGCCGGTCAACGCAGCTTTCTCCGCCGTGTCTGGCGTGCGCGTTGGCGCCAATGGGATTGCCTATGTCGAGCTTGAGCCGACCCTGGAATCTGGGCGCGTGAGGCTACAGGTCCTTTTGCAAGATGGCAGCTACGAAGACATTGATGTTTGGCTAGCGCCCGAAAAACGCGATTGGATCGTGGTTGGCGTCGCCGAAATTGAGGGCATGGCGTCGAAGCTTGAAGATGCAGGAGGACGCAGCATTGACGAGCTGTCGAGCGATGGTCGGATCGCGTTCTTCGCGAAAGGCGTGATCAAAGGCGATTGGCTCCTAACTCTGGCGGTCGACACAGCAAAGCGTCGCGGCAGTCAGGATCGCGAAGTCTTCGATGAGATCGATCCCAACGCCTATTACACGTTATACGGTGACCGTACTTGGCAGTACAATAATGCGGAGAGCCAATATCCGGTCTATGTTAAGCTCGAGAAGAACACGTTCCAAGCCGTATTTGGCGATTACGAAACCGGCTTCACCGAAACTGAGCTTGGTCGTTATACGCGCCGCCTATCGGGCCTGAAAGCCGACTATGAGAGCGAAGATGCCTCGTTCACAGCGTTCGCGTCCGAGACCAATCAGAGCTTCATCAAAGACGAGATTGCTGCGGATGGGACCTCAGGACCGTTCCGATTGAGCGTTGCACCGCTCGTCCGGTCGTCGGAGGTCATCAAGATCGAGACGCGTGACCGATTGCGTCCTGATGTGATTCTCGGAGAGCGCCTCCTCAACCGATATAGCGACTATGAAATTGATTATACGACGGGCGAGCTCTTCTTCCGTCAACCCGTGTCTGCGACGGATGCGGCGCTAAACCCGAATGTCATCGTGATCGACTATGAAACGTCAGAGGCCGCAGAACGCGGGATCACGGCGGGGCTGCGTGCAGAGAAGCGATTCCTTGACGGCGCCGTTCAGGCCGGGGCGACCTTCATCCATGAGGAAGATGCAGCCTCTTTGGACACCGATGGCTCGAATTTGGTTGCAGCCGATCTGACAGTGCGTTTGGGCGATCGGACGGAAGTTCGTGCTGAAGTGGCGAAATCCAGCGTGGAAACAGATGCCGGATCCGAGTCTGCGGAGGCTGTCTTGCTCGTCGCCCAACACCGTACAGAAAAACTTCTCGCGACAGGCTATATCCGCGAGGAGGAAGAAGGCTTTGGGCTCGGCCAGCAAGTGTCTTCGACCAATGCGGTACGCCGGATTGGCGCAGAACTGAGTGCGGAAATTGGATCAAAAATTAGTGAAGATGGATCAGATCGCTCTGAGCGCCGCGTCACCGCGCAAGCTTATCAAGAAACCAATTTGAGCCGGGGATCACAGCGCGAAGTTGCCGACCTTGTCGTGCAGCAAGACAGCCAGACCTTTGGCGTCAGCGCTGGAATTCGCGCAGTCTCTGAAGACTTCGGAGACGTAGCAGAACCGCGCCAGTCGCTCTTGCTGTTGGCCGGTTTGCGCAAGACCTTCGTGGATCAAGGACTCTCGATCAGCGCAGTTTGGGAAAAGCCAATCCAAGTCGGTGGTGAAACCAATGACGAGGCTTCGCTCTTCCCGGGACGCACTGTTTTGGGTGCAGACAAGACGCTCGGCAAGCGCGTCACAGCCAATATCCGCCACGAGATCACGAATGGCACCGCTGCGTCTGGCCAAAACACTGTTGCGGGCCTGACCTGGGAGCCGACAGCCGGCACGCAAGTGCGGGCGAGCACGGACATGATCACCAATGATAGCGGTCGTCGCATCGGCGCGACGGTGGGCGTGGATCAAGTTTGGCGTGTCAATGATGCCTGGACGCTGGGCGGCGGTTTCGCGCGTCGTTCGAACGTCGATGGCGACGACCAGCCGCTCGACGTGACCGCAGATGCCGCGATTAGCCCGCTCGAGGATGGCGTGCGCAGCCCGCTCACTCAAGCTGAGGCTTATACATCTGCCTATTTTGGTGCGAGCTATCAAACTGAAAGCATGGCGGGTTCAGCGCGCCTGGAGGCTCGCGATAGCAGCTCTGGCCAACGTCTCGTGGCGGTGCTTGGCGGCGCGCGCGAAATTACCAAAACCCTGTCATTCTCGGCGGCGGCGCGTCACCAGGACGAAACGCTTGAAGGCCAGCCTGACTTGAAGCAAACCGACGTTCGTGTCGGCGCAGTCTGGCGTCTAAAAGGCGAAGGCCTGGTCGTGTTGAACCGTTTGGATATTGGTCAATCGACGGAAGAAGGCGTTCAAGACCGCTCTAAGATCGTCAACAATCTCGCCGTCAACGCGATGGTTACGGATCAGACGCAAGTCTCGCTCTATCACGGTATCAAACATGTCGATGCGGAGTTTGCGGGCGCGACTGCATCCGGCACGACCCATCTCATCGGCGCAGAAGTACGTCATGACGTTTCGAAGAAGGTCGATCTCGGCCTCCAGACAACCTGGTCGTCGAATGATGGGTCAGGCACGCAGGCCTGGTCTTTTGGCCCGAGTATTGGCGTTACCCCAAAAGAGAATGTTTGGGTGAGTGTTGGCTATAACGTGTCTGGATTTGAGGATGAGGACTTTGAAGCTGCGAAATACCGTAGCGAGGGTCCGTATATAAAACTCAGAGCGAAATTTGACCAAAACACTGCGAAAAATGTCCTGCAATCGCTTGGGTTCGACAGAGACTAGCCAAAATACGAAAATAGAACTTAGGATGGATTCGGTTCTGAGCGAAGACATCAGAAGGTCCCGGTGGTGGATCATCTCCGAATGAGCATTAGACGACATCAGCTTCGCCATACCAAATTCGCTTGACTCATAGTCGTCCCGCAAGCACCAGACGCGCCATGGCTCAGGTAAAGATTTGCGGACTGACAGACACGGCCCATATTCGCGCAGCAGCGGAGGCTGGCGCCGATTGGGTTGGCTTTGTCCTGTTTTCCAGAAGCCCGCGCAATCTGCTTGGCGAGGGCGAGGACAGATTGGACGAGGTGTGCAGCCTCTCCGAGTTCGCTCAGGATCTTGGATTGCAATCTGTCATCCTGTTGGTCGACCCAGATGAGGACCTGTTTGACGACGTCCTCCACGAGGTAGAGCCAGATGCAATCCAACTGCATGGCAACGAAACCCCAGACCAGGTGCTGCGCTGGTGGCGCGACTGCACCGGGATTTGCGAGCTTTGGCGCGCCGTTGGCGTCGCGAATGAGGACGATCTTGAGGCGTTAGATCAATGGCGCGTGGATCGCTTTTTGGTCGATGCGAAACCGCCTGAAGATGCTGAGAATCCCGGCGGCAATGGTACCAGTATCAATTGGGCGCTGCTTGAAGATTTTGATCCGGGCGTGCCTTGGTTACTTGCTGGCGGTTTGACCCCTGAGAATGTCGAAGAGGCGATAAGTGCGACAGGTGCGACCGCAGTGGATGTTTCCTCTGGCGTCGAACGAGCCCGAGGGATAAAGGACGAGGACTTAATTCGCGCGTTCATCGACGCCGCCAAATCTGCCTAGAAAGCAAAACAATGGATTTGAGAAACACTTGGGATCAATGGCCCGATGAAAATGGGCGTTTTGGTGAGTTTGGCGGACGCTATGTTGCCGAAACACTGATGCCGCTCATTCTCGATCTCGAAGAAGAGTACCGCGCGGCCAAGAAGGACCCGGCGTTTAAAGCGCAGATGGACGATCTCTGGGCGCATTATGTTGGCCGCCCGAGCCCACTCTATTTCGCGGAACGTCTGACTGAGCACTTTGGCGGGGCAAAGATCTATCTCAAGCGTGACGAACTGAACCATACGGGCGCGCACAAGATCAATAATTGCCTTGGCCAAGTCTTGCTCGCAATGCGTATGGGCAAGACCCGCATCATCGCAGAGACTGGTGCAGGACAGCACGGCGTTGCAACGGCGACCGTCTGCGCACGGTTCGGCCTGAAATGCGTCGTCTTCATGGGCGAGACCGACGTTGAGCGGCAAAAACCTAACGTGTTCCGGATGAGACTGCTCGGCGCAGAGATCGTGCCGGTGTCTTCAGGGACAGGCACGCTTAAAGACGCGATGAATGAAGCTCTTCGCGACTGGGTCACGAATGTTGAGAACACGTTCTACTGCATCGGAACTGCGGCGGGTCCGCATCCCTATCCGGAACTTGTGCGCGATTTCCAAAGCGTCATCGGTAAAGAAGCGCGCGCGCAAATTCTGGAGCGCGAAGGACGTCTGCCGGATGCCGTGATGGCGTGCATTGGCGGCGGATCGAATGCGATCGGTCTGTTCCATCCGTTCATTGAAGACGAGTCCGTCCGCATGATTGGGGTTGAGGCTTCAGGTCACGGGATTGAGACCGGCCAGCACGCAGCGGCGCTTAACGGCGGCGCGCCAGGCATTCTCCACGGCAACAAGACTTATCTCTTGCAGACTGACGATGGGCAGATCATTGATGCGCACTCGATTTCAGCCGGTCTCGACTATCCAGGTATTGGCCCAGAGCACAGCTTCCTGCGGGATACAGGACGGGCGGAGTATCTGACCTGCACTGATAGTGAGGCGCTTGAAGCGTTCCAGCTTTGCACGCGTCTCGAGGGGATCATCCCGGCGCTGGAGCCGAGCCACGCTCTCGCGCGTGTCGGCGATGTGATTGATACGCTCGACAAAGACGGATTGCTTATCCTGAACATGTGTGGGCGCGGCGATAAGGATGTCTTCTCCGTCGCTGAAGCGCTCGGAGTGGCGATGTGACCGAGCTGACCCTGTATCGCATTACCTGCCCGCGCCAGCGTGTGGCGCGCGCGATCGCTGACGAGGCAGTGGACTCTCGCGCCGCCGCTTGCGCAAATATTGAAGGCCCAATCGCGTCGACCTATCGCTGGAAAGGCGTCGTTGAGCAGGCGTTTGAGTTCATTCTGTGGCTCAAGGCCCCCGCAGCGAATTTTGCAAAGATTGAAGCCATTGTCGCCGAGCACCATCCCTATGATGTGCCCGCGATAGTCGCCCTGGGCTGCACGCAGGTGAATGCCCCTTATCAGGCCTGGGTTTTAGAGAATACGGACACTGAATAATGCCTACTTCCCGAATAGTGACGCGCTTTGACAAGGTTAAAGCCGAAGGTCGCGCGGCCTTGGTTTCGTATCTCATGGCGGGCGACCCTGATCTTGAGACTTCTTATCAGGCGCTCTGTGCGCTGCGCGACAATGGCGCTGATCTAATCGAACTTGGGGCGCCATTCACGGACCCCATGGCCGATGGCCCAGCGATCCAAAAGGCGGCTCTGCGCGCGCTTGCGAATAAGACGACGCTGAATGATGTGCTCGCGCTGGCGAAACGCTTCCGCGAAGAGGATCAGGAAACACCACTCATCCTCATGGGTTATGCCAACCCTGTACACACGATTGGCTATGAGGAATTTGCTGCTGCCGCCGCAGAGGCTGGGATCGACGGGACCATTCTCGTAGATCTGCCGCCGGAGGAAGACCAGCCAATCCGTGACGCTTATGCTGAGCATGAGCTCTCAGTCATTCGGCTCGCGACCCCGACAACCAACGAGGCGCGCATGGCGAAAGTTGCTGAGGGCGCAAGTGGGTTCCTCTATTATGTTGCCGTGGCGGGTGTGACCGGCGCTGGGTCTGCCGATCCAGAAGATATTCGGGCGGGCGTGGAGATGGCGCAGCGCGTTTCTGGGCTTCCCGTTTGCGTCGGATTTGGCATCAAAACAGGTGAACAAGCGGCTGCAATGGCAAAAATTGCGGACGGTGTTGTGGTTGGATCTGCATTTGTCGAGCAAGCAAGACTTGCAACTGTGTCCAAAACGCCACAAATTACAGCAGAGAAGATGGGCGAATTGGCCCTTGAGTTGAGTACGGCGCTAAAGGGTGGAGTGCCAACCTAGCAAAGTCCTAGATCGGGCAAAGGGATGGTGACGAAATGAACTGGCTGACCAATTTCCGGACACCGGGCCTGAAAGGGCTGTTGTCGGGCAATAAAAAAGACACGCCGGACAATCTATGGGTGAAGTGCCCAATCTCAGGTGAACTCGTCTATCGATCCGACCTGGAAGAGAGTTGGTATGTCACCCCAGCTGGCGCTCATTTGCGGATTTCGCCGCGCCGACGGTTCCGCTTGTTTTTCGACAATGAGCGCTGGGAGCCGATCCCGCTGCCGCCTGTGCCAGCTGATCCTCTAAAGTTCAAAGACGACAAGACTTATCCGTCCCGCATCAAGGGCGCGAAAAGCAAGATTGCCAAACGCGACAAAGAAGAAGCGCCAGATTCCGGTTCGGTTGCCCCGATTTCGCAAGATGATTGTATGGCTGCCGCCTTCGGGAAAGTAGATGGTATCCCAACGGTAATCCTCGTGCAGGACTTCGCCTTCATGGGCGGATCCCTTGGGATGGCCGCGGGCGAAGCCTTTATCGCCGCCGCGCAAATGGCGGTCGCGCGCAAGGCCGCGTTCGTAGTTTGCTCGGCCTCTGGCGGTGCGCGTATGCAGGAGGGAACGCTGTCTCTGATGCAGATGCCGCGCTCAACGCTGGCCGTTCAAGAAGTCAAAGAAGCTGGCCTGCCTTATATCGTCGTCTTGTGCGACCCGACCTCTGGCGGCGTCTCAGCGTCATACGCCATGCTTGGCGACGTTCACATGGCGGAGCCTGGCGCGATGATCGCCTTCTCTGGTCCGCGTGTCATCGAACAGACCATTCGCGAGAAGCTTCCAGAAGGCTTCCAGCGCTCTGAATTCCTGCGGGAAAAAGGCGCCGTCGATATCGTCGTGGATCGACGCGAGCTGAAAGCGACCATGTCGCGCGTGCTCGGCCATTTGATGCCAAGCCGCAGCGCTGCGGATAAAGATGTCTCAGCTCTACCGGTTGAGGCACCGTCGGCCGACGCTCCGGCGCCCAGAACCGATAAGGCTTAAGTCCAGTGTCTGCCGCGCTTGATGCGGCCCTAGACCAATTTGAGGGCCTGTATCCAGAAACGATTGAGTTGTCGCTCGGTCGTATCAAAGATCTTTTAGAAACGCTCGGCCGGCCGCAAGATAAGCTGCCGCCGACAATCCATGTTGCTGGGACGAATGGCAAAGGTTCTACCTGTGCTTATCTGCGCGCGATGGCTGAACAGGCGGGACTGAAGGTCCACGTCTACACATCGCCCCACCTGGTACGCTTCAATGAGCGTATGCGACTGGCTGGTGAGCTCGTTAGCGATGAAGCCTTGGTTGAGTGGCTAGACCGCGTTTACACCGCCTTGGACGGACGTCCGATCACGCGCTTTGAGGCGACAACGGCAACCGCCTTACTTGCCTTCAGCGAGGTTCCCGCAGACTTGCTGATCCTTGAGGTTGGTTTGGGCGGCCGGTTCGATGCGACGAACGTCATAGAGCACCCTGCCCTAAGCGTGATCACGCCCGTGGATTTTGACCATAAGCAATTCCTTGGATCAGACCTCGCCAAGATCGCAGGCGAGAAGGCTGGGATCATCAAACAAGGACTGCCGGCGGTTTCTGCCATTCAGGCGCGGGTCTGCGGCGACGTGATCCGCGCACGCGCGGAAGAGCTCGCAGCGCCGCTCACCGTGCTGCGTATGGAAGACATTGAAAAGGTTCCTGAACATGTCGCCCTGCCCGGCACGCACCAGCGTTATAACGCAGCCCTTGCCGGACTCGCGATGCGGACGCTGAAACAGCCCGCGATTCCAGACAGTGCGATTTGGGAGGGCGCCCAATCCGCAGTTTGGCCCGCGCGGATGCAGAAGCTCGCGAATGGCCCGGTCACAAAGATGGCGGGCGGTGCGGAAGTCTGGCTCGATGGCGGACACAATCCCCATGCAGCGACCGCGATCGCAGAACTACTCCGAGAAATGGGAGGGCGTACGGTGATGGTCACGGCGATGATCGCGAGCAAAGACCATGGCGGCTTCTTTCACGCCTATAAAGGCGTCATTGATGCCGTCCACACAATGCCAAACGCGCCTGGCCATGCCGGCGCCGACCCCGTCGAGCTTGCGGACACGGCGCGTGCTTTCTTGCCGAGCGCGACTGCCCATGACTCGCTCGCGGCCGCCATGCGCGCCGCCGCCGCTGAGACGCCAGACCGTATCTTGATTGGCGGCTCTCTCTATCTCGCAGGCGAGGTGTTAGAGCAGAATGAGCAGCTGCCGACTTAAGCGTTCTTGATGGTCAATCCGCCATCAACTGGGATTGCAACACCGTTCAAATAAGACGCGGCGGGTAAGCAGCAAGACAACGTAATGTGTGCAACTTCTTCCGGAATACCATACCGGCGAAGCGGTACGCGGCGCTTTGCAAAGATCACTTTGTGTTCGTCGGGGATGGACGCGTTGATATTGGTCTCAATTGGACCCGGGCAGATGCAGTTACACGTAATGCCGTCCCGCCCAAGATCATTCGCCATGGCGCGCGTCAGGCCGATCACGCCATGTTTGGCCGCTACATAAGGTCCATTTCCGGGCGTTGCGCCGAGGCCTTCTGTGGAGGAGATATTGACGATCCGGCCACCGGTTTCGGTTTTCTTTAGGTGCGGTAGCGCGGCCCGAATTAGCCGTTGGTGCGCGGTCAGCATGACGTTCACGCTGTGGTGCCAGATCTCTTCATATTGATCTTCTGCAGGCTGTGTGAGGCGGGCAAATCCAGCATTATTGATGAGGATGTCCAACCCGCCAAAAGCGTCAGCGGTTGCCTCAACTGCTGATTTGATTGCATCATGATCGCTGACATCCAGCGCCATCGCGCGAACGTCTTCATACCCGGCCTCACGGATCTCTGCGACGACGGCTTCGACGCCATCCGCGTTCATGTCGGTGGCCATCACTTTGGCGCCTTCGCGCGCAAATAGATGCGCCGTGGCGCGGCCCATCCCGCTTGCCGCGCCAGTGATGAAAACAGTCTTTCCGGCGACCGATCGGTCGAGGTCTTGGTACGGGATCATAGAGAACCTCCTCAGTTTTCCGGCACGCTATCGTAAACGCCGCACAAAAAAAGCCCCGCCGTAGGGCGAGGCCAACTGTTTGGAGTATTTTTTAGTTTGAGCGATCAACCGATCCGCTGAACGGAGAACCGGTTCGATTTGAATGAGCGCTATTGCGCCGAGAGAGCGAGAATTTCAAATCGAGTGACGCCGCTTGATAGGTATTTGACATTGTCTTTGAAGCCTTGCGTGTCGCCAAAATTTGCAAGGCCCTCCGGTGTGTCCCACTCGACCAAGGTCACCTGACCCGGGGCGCCGTCTTTCAGTTTGTGAGACTCAAACTTTGGATCGAACATTTTGTACATGAAGCGTCCACCAACTTCCGACACCGCCTCTTTGATCCCATCCATATAGGTGTCGTAATCGTTCGGGTTATCTGGGTTCGTCCAAGCCATTGCGATTGTGTAGGTTTTGTCGGCTTTGAAGGTCAGATTGAGATCTTCGTCCAACTCCTTGGTGAAAATCCTTAGATCTTCCCAGGCCTTGGGACGGAGCCCTTTGATCCCTGGCCACGCGGCTTCTTGTTCGACGGCCTCTTCTGCGGTCTTACTTGGCCAGGAGAAGAAGATAATCCCCTTTGAGTCATGCTTGCCGACCGGGGCCGCGACGACTCGTAATTGGCCCTCTCGTTTTAGCCCATATTGCTCTGCCAGCGGAAAAGCGGTCGCATAATATTCCGCTCTCGCTTGATCCGCGGCATCTCCTGTCTTCGGGATGACAGAGATGATCGAAATCAGCTCGCCCTTCTTGAGATTGATCTCAACCGGTGCGGCGGTCTGCTCGGCAGTTTCGGTCGACGCTTGAACCGTGGTGTCTTGAGCGAGACTGGCGCAAGATGACACCAATGAAGTTGTGATCAGGCATGCCAAGAGGGCTTTGAGCGCGCGTTCGAGCGGGGATTGAAAGAGCATACAGTCTCCGGTTCTTTTGAAGTTTGAACCCTCGCATACGTTCGTATTTTACATGTGTCGCGGATTGATTTTGTGCCTCTTTGGTGCAAAAACGCACCAATGAAGGAATGGGATCAGTATCGACTTATATTGGCGATCCACAGGGCGGGAACGATCCGCGGGGCCGCAGAACGACTGGGCGTGAACCATGCCACCGTGTCCAGACGACTGACCCAAATAGAACGCGGATTTGATGCACCTGTCTTCGACAAAGTCAAAGGCGGTTACAAAGCTTCCGAGATAGGGATGGAGATCGTCGCGGCGGCCGAGGATATGGAGCTGATCGCCTTGGCTGCGGAGCGAAAGAGCCGCGCGGTGAGCGCCAATCTCTCCGGCCCAATCCGCGTTTCGATGGGCGAGCCCATCGCGCAATGCCTGTTGCAAGACGCCCTGCTGCAATTCACGCGGATGCACCCGAACATCGAGCTGACGATCGAGACATCGATCAATCTCGTCGACCTCAACCGGTCCGAGGCGGATGTGGTGATCCGCTCTACTCAAAATCCACCTGAGCACCTGGTTGGTCGCCGGCTGTTTCCCTATTTTCTGTGCGAATATGCGGCCAAAGGTTATTTGGAGAAAACGCGCCCGGAAGATCGCCGATGGCTGGCCTTTTCACGCAGCGTTTCTGGGCCCAATTGGATCGCAACCAGCGCCGAGCCTGATGCGCCGATTGGCTTAAGATCAGATGATCTGATGTGGTTGCTCAGCGCCGCCAGAGCTGGAGCAGGAATGATCCGAACGGCCTGCTATATGGCGGATCCCTATCCAGACCTTGAGCGGCTGCCGGGCGCGCTACCTACCCGAGCGCAAGACCTTTGGGTGCTGACCCATCCGGACCTGAAAAACGCACCCCGTATCAGACATCTCATGACGCACCTGTCGGCGGCCATAAAAGACAAAGGCGACCTCATTCAGGGCAGACTTTAGCGCATGAAAAAAGTGCTCAGGATATCTCCCAAGCACTCTTTCAGATACAAATTTGTACGCCGCGCAGGCGGCGAGCTCTTAAGTGTTCTCTTTGATCCACTCAGAGATTTTCTGCTTGGACATTGCACCTGGATGGGTCGCCGTCACTTTGCCTTGCTTGAAGATCATCAGCGTCGGCAATCCGCGAATGCCATACTTGGATGCGGCCATTGGATTGTCATCGACATTGATCTTCGCGACTTTGATGTCGCCGCTTAGTTCATCGGCAACAGCGTCCAGATGAGGCGCCATGGCTTTACATGGTCCACACCACTCTGCCCAAAAGTCTACAACGACAGGTGTGTCGCTGGCGACGGCATCATCGAATGTCTCGTCGGTAATATGTTCAGCGGCCATGCTGACCTCCTTTAAATCTTTCGTGCGGCATAAAATAGGGACTCTTCGCGCGCGTCAAACCCCGCTGTCTACACGGTTTAGTGATTCTGACAGTTCGTCGCCAGGGATTTCGATCAAGCGCGGCCCATCGGTGTAGAGAAGCGCGCAGCGTACCGGCCTATCCGGGTAAATATCGGCCAAAACAGCGCGATAGGCTGCGAGCTGAACGCGATAGGCGAACTCAACTGCGGACGCGTCGGTCGGGGCCGGACGATCCGTCTTAAAATCGATGATCAAGATCTCGTCAGGACGAATGATCAACCGATCCACGCGGCCATTGACCATCTGTCCGTTCGGCAGGGTGCCGACGATTGCAGCTTCGCTCCGTCCGCCTGGGGCGAATACGCTCGCAAAGTTAGGATCATCTAAGGTGCTTAGCGTCACCGAGAGCATCTCTTCAATCTCATCAGACGAGATGTCGGGTTCTCGTGCAAGGTACTGCCGGCCCGTCGGCTCGCGCATATGTGCTGCGACTTCTGGCAGGGTTTGCAGCAGCGCGTGGATGAGGCGTCCACGCCTTAGGGCTGCTGCGCGTCCAGCGCCGAAGGGCAGGCTTACGGCAGATTGATCCTCCGTCAGCCGGGACGGTGCCGCGAGGCGTTGTGGGGGCTGAGCCGCGGGGGCGGGTCGCTTCAACCAAGCGGGCGCATCTGGCTTGGCGGGCTCTGCCGCCGCAGCCCTTTTCGCAACCGTCGGGGCTGGTCCGAAAGTCAGGACCGTTTCCATATCTTCGTCATCTGGGGCGTCAGACCCCAATAGTTCTCGCATTGCGAGCGAGCACCAGCGATACCAAGAGGATTTCGCAAACCCAGTTTTGCTATTTCGAGCGCCAGCGCCCGCAATCATCAACCGGTCAGAAGCCCGGGTTAGCGCCACATAGAGCAAACGCCGGGACTCACGTTCGGCGGCTTCGTTTGCGGCCTCTCTTAGAGCTGCCGTTGCAGGCGCATCGGTCCGCGAGGATGGACTGTAAAGCGGCACGCCCTCAGCGTTGAAGAACAAAGCGTCTCCCACTGGCTTCGTTGCACTGGTTGTGTCTGGCACGATCACGACGGGCGATTGTAGGCCTTTCGCGCCATGTACAGTCATCACACGTACAGCGCCTTCAGGCTCGCCAAGTTCACGCTTTAGGACTGTGTCTTGGCGTTCTATCTCAGCCAAGAAAAGCTGCAGGCTCCGCGCGCTGGTCATGTCATATCCGAGCGCTTTCGAGACCAGCGCTTGAACGGGGTCCCTGACCGGCTCACCGAGGCGTTGAATCAGCTTGTCCCAACCGCTGAGGCGGCCCGAATCGCGTGTGGTAAGGGCTTTAGATAGGAATTCGAAAACAGGTAAGTTCCGATTGAGTATTAGCTGATGGCAGAATTCCTTGGCGGCTTTAAAATCTGCCGTGTTACTCGACCTTAGTTGGTCCCAAAGCGAACTGTCCTTCGCGCGGCCATGTGCCAGCACAAAAAGGTGGCGGTCATCATCGACCAGTCCGCAAAACGGTCCGCGTAAAATCTCCGCTAGCGTCAGGTCATCGCTTGGCTGCAACGCAAACCGGATCAGGTTGAGGCAATCCTGAACGCCGAGATTGTCGAGCAGTCTAAGTCGGTCAGCCCCGG
>JBCBGS010000013.1:0-31004 GCA_038526515.1 Pseudomonadota bacterium
ACACGAGCTCTGCCGGATCGATCATCGCCTTCCACAAGAATAGCGATGATATGAGCTGGTCGTCTAAGCGGCTTTTTCGACAAATACGGTCCCGGCTGAATAGCCAGCTCCGAAGGAGCAAATCAGCCCCTTATCGCCGGCGCTCATATCATCGCTATTCTTGTGGAAGGCGATGATCGATCCGGCAGAGCTCGTGTTCGCATAAGTATCGAGCACGGTTGGGCTCTCATCTGGGGTTGCTTCGCGGCCCAGCACTTTTGACGCGATCAAACGGTTCATGTTCGCGTTCGCTTGGTGTAGCCACATCCGGCGCAGGTTCGGGGCCTCAAGCTCCAAACGTTCGAGCTCTGCTGTGATCATTTTGGCGACCATGGGCACAACTTCTTTGAAGACTTTGCGGCCTTCCTGAACGAACAGTTTGTCGGTCGCGCCAACGGCATCAGGGGCGCAGCGGTTCAGAAACCCGAAATTGTTACGGATATTGTTTGAGAATTGCGTTTTCAAACTGGTACCGAGGATCTTCCAGTGTTGCGCCGGGGCGATGTCCTCTGCTTCGATCAGGACAGCCGTCGCAACGTCGCCAAAAATAAAATGACTGTCGCGGTCGGTAAAGTTCAAGTGGCCTGAGCAAATCTCCGGATTGACCATCAGAACCGATTTCGCACTGCCAGAGCGAACAAAGTCCGAGCCGGTTTGAATGCCGAACGTGGCAGATGAACAAGCGACGTTCATATCAAAGCCAAACCCATCAATGCCGAGCGCGTCCTGAATCTCGACCGCCATGGCGGGATAACCGCGCTGCATGTTCGAGGCGGCGCAGAGAACGGCGTCGACATCTTTTGGGTCTCGGCCGGCACGTTCAAGCGCCATATTCGCTGCGTTCACGGCGATCTCGGCGAGGACCGAAATCTGATCATTCGGGCGCTCAGGAATATCTGGGCGCATCACGTCTGGATCGACGATGCCTGATTTGTTGACGACGAAACGCGATTTGATGCCGGATGCTTTTTCGATGAATTCAACATTCGAGTGGGTCTTTGCCTCAACTGTTCCGGCTTCGATCTCGCTCGCGTGCTCCGCGTTCCACTTATCAGCCCAAGCGTTGAAGCTGGCGACCAATTCTTCGTTCGACACAGATTCCGATGGCGTCCACAAACCGGTGGCCGAAATTACAGGGGTCGTCATTCTTAAATGCCTCGTGCGTCGCGTCGGCGACTCTACTCTCTCTTATGACTGAGAGTTTAGGCCGACGGCGCGCGCGCGTCGAGGTGTCACCAGCGGTCAATCTTAGTTAAACCAAGCGGCGAACATCAAGCCATCTCCGCCTGTCATTCTGGCAAAGCGATCCCATGCCTCAAGTTGCGCGAGTTTTCCGCGTTCCAAATAAGGTGCTGCGCCCGCACCATGCAGCCAAAGGATGATATCCGTATCGCCCGGGTCTTGGAGGAACTTGGCGACGTTTACGCCAACGCCCGTTTCCGCTTCAGACCCGTTTTGGATCCGCCAATATGGCACCAGCGCGTCACCATTCAGCACGTCCTCAATTTCCGCGAGCACGGCTTGCCATCCAGCGGCCATCTCGGCATCGACGACGACCCCAAAGGCAGAACTTTGCTGCGGATTTGGTAGCCATTCTCGGTCATTATCCGTCTCTTCCATGACCGCGCTCCAGAATGCTTGGTTCTCTGCGATCATCGCTTTGAAGTGCGCATGCGCGGCTTGTGTGCGAGCCCGGTCTGGTGTTCCTCGCAGCGTGAGCAGGACTGCGGCGATCGTGTCGATGGTCTCATTGTCGAGAAACATGCCTTCGACGGGGCCAAGCGCGTCCATTTCGCGCCTGCTCTCATAGACCGTGCGGATGGCGGGTGTCGGGTCTGTCGCCAGTGTCATTTCCGCCATGCCAGACATCACGTGAACATAGGCTTTGAGCCAGTGCACATCGGCGGTATCGAACCGAATGAGACCATCAAATTCTGCGTCCGGTGAAGCGTTTAATTCAGCCATCACCGCGAGCCCCGACTCCCACGCGTCTCGTGTGCCATCTGCATTGATATCGAACCAGATCGCGTCCAGCGGAAACTCGACCGCTATGTCTTGCCCAGCGGCCCTCGCAAGCGAGACTTCAGCGCGCGCGAGATGTTCAAGCGCTTGTGTCATCGCGGTTTCGATAAAAGCCGGATCGAACTCAGCGTCGGGATTTGCGGGGAGCGCGTTGCGCATGCCTGGCAAGAGCGCGAGGGAGGTCGATGAGTTTTGATAGCGAACCTGCATGATTGTTTCGCTGGCGCGCAAGAATTGCAGACCGCCGAGCAGGAAATCGTGCTCAGCGCTTTCCGGCAGCTCAGCCAGTTGCGCTTCGGTTGCAGCTAGGCCTCGCTCCGCGAGCGTGTCTTGCCAGAGCTTCTCTGGTGCGGTCGGGGCAGAGGCGGGGGTGCAAGCGGCAAGCGCGCAGCCCGCGAGGGCGAATTGTAGCGGTTTCAGCATTGTGACCTCCGTGAGCGATTGATCACTTATTTGCTTCGGACTGTGTTCAAACTATGAACGTGCCAGGGTCAGAGCACGGCATTCTGGGACTCTAAGACGAGCTGACGGTGGTCATCAATTGGACTTTACTGATCAATCTCAGCGCCCGCTATTTCGCGACCAAGCTCGCGGCGTTCAGCGTCTTCGTGGCTTTGAGCAAGGCGTTCATTGTCGCGCGCGCGCTCGCGTTCTGCCTGACTGATCGCGTCGGCGATGCAGCGGTCGCGACTAGATTTGTCCGAGATGGACTCGCATTTGGCATAGGCGCGGTCCCGATCGAACTCAGTGTTAGACACGCAAGCCGTTGCGACGAGCATAAGCGATAGGGCAAGTGCAGTTTTCATCGATAATACTCCTGGACTTCTTTGTGCCGGACGCATCCGACTTCGTGATCATTGTACAGACCGCACGCTTGCATCCAAGCGTAGACGATTGTTGGGCCAACAAACTTATGGCCGCGCTGCTTTAAGGCTTTCGAGCAAGCCTCTGAAATCTCTGTTTTTGTTGGCCCGTCTCTATAATTTTCCAACTGGTGGACGATCGGTTTGCCGTCGACGAAGTTCCAACAAAAATCGGAGAAGTCTTCGCCTTTGTCAGCAGCATCTAAGAAGGCCTGGGCGTTGCCAATGCAGCTCTCGATTTTCTTAGGGCTGCGGATGATGCCTGGATTGGTGAGCGCCTTATCGATCCTTTTTTGATCCCATCGCGCAATCTTCTCCGGGTCGAAATTGTCGAACTCTTCGCGCATCGTCTCGCGCTTGCGCAGGATGGTGATCCAAGCGAGGCCGGCTTGCATGCCATCGAGCTGCAGCTTCTCCCATAGAGCCCGGCTATCATATTCCGGCACGCCCCATTCCGTGTCGTGATAGTCACGATAGAGTGGGTCATCTATTGGAGCCCAGGCACAAGGCGTGTGTTCGGTCATGTTTCGTCCATAGCGGCCAGTTCGGCCTGAAGCCAATCTGGTTTTTTAATTATGACAGGGGTTTCATCAATCTTCGCCGCTTCGCCGGTCGCCTCTGCTTTCGTCCATCGGTCGACTCGAATGCGGCCCAAACCGAGCGATCCTTCAGCGCTGGTGACACTTCCGATTGGAGACGTGGCAAGGATATCCGCGCCAATTGAGGCTTCTAGATTTGCGGGTAATTCAACGGTGAGCGAGCGTTTTCGGATTGTCCCGCGCCGTTGCATACGGCTCACCACTTCTTGGCCGACAAAGCAGCCTTTGTTCAGCGCAACGCCGCCAAGCACATCCATATTGATGTCGGCCGGAAACACGTCAGCGTTGCCAAAATCAAATCCCTGTTCTGGCACGCCGTTTAGAATCCGATCGCGATGATAGGCATCTATGGGGCGTGACCATTCCGCGGGATGATAGCCATACCAAGCAGCCCAGCTCTCTTTGGTTGCCAGCCCGCGCAATCGTCCGTCGGGATATCGGCTGTCGAGGTAAACGTGCTGCGCCCCTGAGATTGGACGCACGCCCTCCGGAGCATCTTCGGTGCCCGCGACCACGAACACCTCTTCCAGGCGCTCAATCTCAACCTTGCTGCGCAGACGGAACAGTTTGAAGCGTTTGGCGAGGTCATCCACATGCGCTTCAGCGACATCCAGAAGCACACCCTCGCTGGTTCGGATTGCGAGATAATCTGCGATCACTTTGCCTTGCGGCGTCAGCAGAGCGCCATAGCGCGTCTCGCCCGGCGTCCAATTGTCAGTCGCATTGGTGACGAGGCGCTCGAGCAGGGTGATCGTGTCCGGACCTGCTAGGGACAAGACCGCGCGATGGGGCAGGTAGGTAAAGGGAGAAGCCATAGTTCGGCATTTAGGGTGCCCCGCGCGAGATGTCATCCTGACAAAAAAAGCCCGGCAACGGAGAGAGGACGTAGCCGGGCTGACTCTAAGAGATTGAGAGAGGGGAGGTATCTCTTAGAAAGGGGAGGAAAGTGTCTTAGAATTTATAACGAGCGCCGATGGTGAAACTGGTGCCATCAAAATCATCATCGACGCGCGCATTGAACAAATCGGCGCCGCCACCAATGAAGCGGCGTTCGAATTCGAGATCTCGGATTTGGTAATAACGCGCTTCGCCATAG
Source organism: Pseudomonadota bacterium (assembly GCA_038526515.1). Classification (GTDB taxonomy): domain Bacteria; phylum Pseudomonadota; class Alphaproteobacteria; order Caulobacterales; family Hyphomonadaceae; genus Henriciella. Next base: position 4,620 of record JBCBGS010000013.1, read on the forward strand.
ACTTCCCATTGTGTGCCTGTCAGCCAAGTCAGACCGCCCGCAAATGTGCTGGCCAGGCCCGTATCATCGCCGGTTGCCGCAAAGTTTGGCGCTGTCGCGCCGCCGCCTGCATATAGGATGTTTGCATCTACACTCGCGATGCCGAGCCCGCCGCCAACATAAGGAATGACGGTTTGGTCATCGTCCCAGATGATGTCGCTGTAATTGTTGACGAGGAAGAAATCGATGCTGGCATCGCCTGAGAAAGGCTGTGAGCCATTATTGAAGCTACCATCACTGACATCGACGTCGAGGGTTGAATATTCAAGCTCTAGGCGCGTGTTAAACAGTCCAAAGAATTCCCAAGGTGTTTTGTATCCGAGCGCGATACCGAGCGTGGTGTCGCTATCAAAGTCTGCATTGATGCTGGCCGGGGCGCCCGCAGTGCCCGGGGCGCCCGCGACTGGGTTTTGCGTTCCCCGCAATTCGGCATCGCTTGGAAACACTGCGCCGACAAAGCCAGCGACATAGAAGCCCGGCTCTTGGTCTGCATAGGCGGAAAGCCCCATCAGGGCGGCGGCGGTAAATGCGCTCAAAGCGAAGCGAGACATGGGAGAGGTCCTTCTGAAAACCGTTTTATTCTTTTGCTTGGCGATGGATCTATACGGCTCGTTGGGAGCCGGCACTTAACGTCTGATCAACCCGACATCACCTTCGCTCACATCGAATTGACATCACGATTTCAGCGTTTGCTCTTGTTTTCTATTTTGAGGGGTCTGCGCGGTGCGGGTGACACGCTCTGCGAGCTCCGTCATAGTTCGCAGAGACTTTTTGTTTGGGAGAACAGAGCGTTGAGCGAACGCAAAGGGTTAAACCGGCAATTGTTCTGGCTGTATGAGGGCCATGGGGCGGGACCGTATTATTTCCGATTGGCGCTGCTGACCTTCGACATCGTCACGATCGCCTATTTCTTGTGGGCCCCTTTCAGAGGCGAAGGGGTTTCGCATCCAATCGCTGATTATGTCATCGGCGGCGTGATCGCCCTGGACCTCGCGGCCCGCTTCTACATCGCCCGGCCGAAGACGCTTTTCTGGCGACGCTTTTACAATTGGGCCGACATTATTGTTGTGATCTCGATGCTCGCGCCTCTGTTCACCCAGAACCTCGCCTTTCTCAGACTGCTACGCGCGGTGCGGATCATTCGGGCGTTTACATTGCTCAAGCGATTGAAGAGCGTGTCGTCCTATTTGAAGCAGCATGAAGCGATCTTTGATCGGGTCACGAACCTTGTCGTCTTCGTCTTCTTAATGGCGGGTCTCGTTTATGTGCTTCAGAAAGACAGCAATCCCGGCATACAGAACTATGTCGATGCGCTCTATTTTACGGTCACCAGTCTAACCACAACCGGCTATGGCGACATCCTGATGGAGGGGCCTTGGGGGCGCATGCTCGCGGTCGTCATTATGGTCCTCGGACTGACTTTGTTCTTGCGACTGTTAAGGGCGATCACGCTCCCCGGCGGCAAGGTTGACTATACGTGTGAGGCATGCGGACTGACGCGACATGATCCTGATGCGATCCACTGCAAGCATTGTGGAACACGCATCCAAATTGAAACCAAAGGTGCAGGCTAAGCCATGAGTGAAACCAGTCATATTCCTTTTCGCGAGGTGCCTTACTTGCCGCAAGCGATGACTGTCGACCGACGGGATGATGGTTCGATCCTGCTCAACAACGGACACCCTTTAAAAGAGCATCCGCCGCATATGTTGTGGCCACTGAAATATTGGGCGGAGCACGCGCCGGACCGGACATGGCTTGCACAACGCGATCCGATCGATTCTTCAAAACCCGGCTGGCAAGAGATTAGCTATGCTGAGGCTTGGATGAAGGTTCAGGCCATCGCGCAGGGTTTCTTAAATGCTGGCGCCGACGCGCCCGTGATGATTTTATCGCGCAATACAATCGACCATGCGCTGGTCATGTATGGCGCGATGCTCGCTGGGTGCCCGGTGGTTCCGGTGACGCCCGCCTATGCGCTCCTCAGCCAAGACTTTGCGCGGCTGAACTATGTTGATGGACTGGTCGAACCAAAATTCATTTATGTCGAAGACGGTAGAGAGTATCAGCGCGGGTTGGACGGCATGCAGGTGGAAGAACGCCTGGTGCTCTACTCGCGCAATGCGCCGACCGGGTACCAATCGCAAGACTTGGAGCAATTCGCAGTTCCTGGCGGAAATTCGGTTGCCGAGGCCTATGATCGATTGACGCCAGAAACGACAGCGAAATACATGCTGACCTCAGGCTCGACCGGTGAGCCAAAAGCCGTCATCAATACGCATGGTATGATCGCAGCGAATGCGAAAATGATCCGCTCAGTCTGGGATGAGGATCGCCTCGACGAAGTCTCTGGCGGCAGTCAGGTGATGTGCAACTTCTTGCCGTGGAGCCACACGTATGGCGCCAATGCGATCCTGCACAATATGACCGATTGGGGTGGAACCCTCTATCTGGACTGGGGTGCGCCGACGCCTGCGCGCTTGCCGGAAATGATCCGCAATATGAAAGAAGTATCGACGACGCAGCATACAACCGTCCCTGCGGCTTGGGCGGCGCTCGCGACAGAGTTCGAACGCGATGACGAGCTGGCGGAAACTTTCTTCAAGCGGATCTGCTCGATGGCCTATGGCGGCGCTGCGATGGGGCAGGACATCTATGAGCGAATTCAGAACGTCGCGGTGCGCGTAACGGGCAAGCGTATCTCGCTGTCTGCTGGCTATGGCGCGACTGAGACTGCGCCGACGGCCAGCAATGTGCACTGGCCGAATGATACAATGGGACTGATCGGTCTGCCATTGCCGGGCAATACGTTCAAACTGGTTCCCGCGGGTGAGAAAATGGAGCTTCGCGTCAAAGGCGTGAACGTCACGCCAGGCTATTACCGCAATGAAGAGAAGACGAAGGCAGCATTTGATGAAGAGGGTTTTTATCGTTTAGGCGACGCGGTGCGGTTCGCCGATCCAGAGAATCCAAACAAAGGCCTCGCATTTGACGGTCGAACAGCTGAAGAGTTCAAACTCGCGAACGGTACATGGGTGTCCGCAGGGAAGCTGCGTGTGCAAGCGGTGCAGGCGGTCGATGGCGCGCTATCTGATGCGGTTGTTTGCGGACTCAACAAGAATGAGGTTTGCCTACTCGGCTTCTTGAACGAAGGATACTGCCAGCGTTTGGTTGGCGAAGACTTGCCGCTCGACCAGCTGGCCAAACACCCGAAAGTCATCGATTCGGTGCGCACCGGTCTCATGTCTCACAATCAGCAGCATCCAAATGCAGCAAATCGTATTGCGCGGATCTTGCTGCAAGCGACCCCGCCGCAGGCCGATGCAGGTGAGATCACGGAGAAGGGATACATCAATCAAAACAAGGCCCAAACCCTGCGATCTGAAGATGTGTCGCGACTATATGATGCTCGCAATGAGGGCGATGTCATTATACTGTAACATTCGAATACAGATTAATTTCAGTTGTCGTGTATATTCGTGACTTGAATTTCTGAATTCGAGGGCGGATATAGTTCGGGCGAGGCGCGAACTTTTGTTCCCTCGCAGCCATATCCCCTTTGTGGCTTGTCTACGGACCCTGACAGGACGACCCTGTGTCGTCCCGTCTTGGGAAAGTTGGGTCTGTTCTTTCTTGTTCTTCGCGCTAGAGACGTTTCAAAACACGTTACCAGTGAGGGCAGGATATGAGCGAGCAAGATGCAAAAGAGATGACCGGAGCGCAGGCCTTGGTCGGAACCCTTGCAGACCATGGCGTTACAGCCTGCTTCGCCAATCCCGGTACGTCCGAAATGCACCTTGTTACCGCGCTTGATGGGGAACCCCGCATTCGATCGGTCTTATGCCTGTTCGAAGGTGTGGCGACCGGTGCAGCTGACGGCTATGCGCGCGTGGCTGGAATGCCTGCCATGACATTGCTGCACTTAGGCGCTGGGTACCTCAATGCGGGCGCGAACATTCACAATGCAGGGCGCGCGAATACGCCGATGATCAATGTGATCGGCGACCATGCTGTTCCACATCTTAAATTTGATGCGCCGCTGACATCAGATATTATTGGTCTCGCCGGACCTAACTCCCGATGGATCAAGTCTGCTAATAAAGTCGATCAAACTGGTGCCCTGGCGGCGGAAGCTTATGCCGCAAGCTTTGGGCCCAAGCCCGGACCGGTGTCTCTTTTGCTGCCCGCCGACAGTGCTTGGTTGGAAGGCGGCAAGCTTGGCGAGCCGCTGCCGACGCCGTCGCTTCGCACGGTTTCCGACGACCGCATCCAGGCAGCAGCGGCCGCGATCGCAAAAGCGTCCAAGCCCGTCATCATTATGAACGGTACGGCGCTGACCAAAGACGGATTGAAAGCCGCGGCTCGTCTTAAGGCGGCAGGTGTTCGCGTCATGACGGATACGTTCTACGGCAAAATGCGGCGCGGCGCTGGCGTCTTTGCACCGGAGCGGATGCAGTATTTTGCAGAAGGGGCCATGGATGATTTGTCAGGCAGCGACCTCATGGTCCTAGCCGGAACGAGCGCGCCGGTCGCGTTCTTCTCTTATCCAGGCAAACCGAGTCTTCTGGTCCCCGAAGGGTGCGAGCTACTCGACCTTGGGGATGCGAGCACCGATAGTGCTGGAACATTGAACGCGCTGGCTGATGCCATGAACGCGGCCGACTCGGCGCCGGTCGAGGTTCTAAAACAACCAGACGCCCCAACAGGCGACCTCACCGCACAAAGTGTCGGGCAGAGCCTCGCGCGTCACCTGCCAGAGAATGCTCTGGTTTCAGACGATGGCGTTTCGAACGGATTGCTTTCTTACTTGCCGACCCAGAATGCGCAGCCGCATGATTGGATGATGCTGACTGGAGGCGCGATCGGGCAGGGCACGCCGCTCGCTTTGGGTGCCGCCATCGCCGCGCCGGATCGGAAAGTGATCTGTCTGTCGGGCGACGGCGCGGGCATGTACACAAACCAAGCCCTATGGAGCATGGCGCGTGAAGGCGCGGATGTGACAACGATTGTCTTCGTCAATCACTCGTACCGTATCTTGAATATTGAGCTTTACCGCACCGGCGCTGGCAACCCAGGCCCGACGGCGAAGAACATGTTGTCCATTGGCGGACCCGATATCAATTGGGTCCAACTTTCGACGAGTATGGGCGTCCCAGCGGTCGAAGCCACAACGGCTGAAGCGTTTGACGCGGCCCTGGCCGAGGCCATCGCCGCGCCGGGACCACGTCTTATCGCGGCCGTCGTGCCGGGTTAGTCGGCAACAAATGGGGCGAAAACAGGGGGCTCCCCCGTCTTGTCCTCATAGAGGCCGATCAAATCCTGATCTTCTGTCTGCAGAACGAACTGTGCGATAATTGGCTCGACGCAGGTCTTTTCCAATAAGCGCTTCATCGGCGCGATTCTGCCATTGATCTGGCAGGCCTTCCGGGCAACCAAACGTGCTCGACTATATGTCTTTCCGACAGGCGCTGTGCTGTCATACTTAATTTCGACCTGCATCAGATCATCATCTGCGGCTGCTTGAAGCGTGGAAACGGATGCGAGTGCCAGAACGGCAAGCAGGGCGTTCATTTTAGTTTGCATTGTCACCTCCTGTGACTTTGACAAGCCAGGAAGAGTGCGAACGATCTTGCCTTCTCACATTTAGGAGTCGAGCAAGACCTTCTTTGTTCGCGTGCCCCGCCCAGGCTCAAAACAAGAATTTAGCGACAGATTTCTTCCGCCGGTCATGAGCTTAGAGGGAAGGTTGGGGGGCAATCATGCTCGCTGCGTCTCGATATTTGGCGAGTCCGTTAACAGCTGGGCGCCGTCCATTAATACACTGCCATTTCAGCGCTCTAGCCGTTAACCTTAATGCAAAGCCTGTCCGGCAATCTTCAACTCGTCGCCGAGGTATTGGTGATTGTGATGGTGGGTGTCCCGGACTTTAGAAAACTAGAGCCGGGCACCTCTCAAACGACGAGAGGAAAAAGAAGATGCCTTATTCAGATTTGGCAATTGATATTGCACCAGAGACCGGTTTGAACTGTGAAACCGCGACAGGTGAAGAGCTATACCGCGTTGGCCTTGCTTATTCAGAAGGCGTTGACTGCGAGCAGGACCTAATCGCCGCGCACAAGTGGTTTAACTTGGCCGTGCTTAAAGGCTGCGACGACGCAAAGATCTGCCGTCAGGAAATGGCTGACATGCTCTGCAAAGAAGACATCAAGTCTGCTCTGGCCGCTGCACGCGCTTGGCTTAAGCTCGCAAACTAATAGTTCGGAAGTCCGCGAAAGCTGGCGAACATCTCGGTCCCTTCAAAGACCGGGTTCGGACATGGTTCGCCGTCATCTTGATCGTCTAAGCGACAGGTCAGATCGCTAACGCGGACCGTCAGGTCCGAACAGGGTAGGGGATAAGGGTCGAACATGTTGAATTCGCCCGTATTCTTTGCGACGCCAGTTTGATCAGCATCGAATATCGCGAGCCCCGAGCCAGTGATACCCTGATCAACGACTTCAAAATTGACGTTGAGGAGCGTGGTCTCCTCCGTGGTTCGCATCGCATAGTGTACATTCGGATTACACATGCCTTCAGCGATATCCGGGTTGGCTTCAAAGCGAACCAATAAAGAGTCTTCCGCGAGATCTGCATATGGATCAGCGGCTTCTGGCGCGCCGCCACAAGCTGCAACCGCGAGGCTCAGCGCAATCAGACTGATTTGTGTTTTCATTGTCCCACCCTTTGAGTTGAAAACTAGCTTTCGTTGTAGCGATAGCCGACGCCGTACAGCGTTTCGATCGCATCGAATTCCTTATCGCTTTCGCGGAATTTTTTACGCAGCCGTTTGATGTGGCTGTCGATGGTGCGGTCATCGACATAGATCTGATCATCATACGCCGCGTCCATCAGGTTATCGCGTGATTTCACATAGCCTGGGCGCTGTGCCAGCGCTTGTAGGATCAAGAATTCTGTCACGGTCAGGCGAACCGGATGGCCGTCCCAAGAGCAAGAGTGACGATTTGGGTCCAGGGTGAGGCGTCCACGAACGATGGGTTTTACGTCGCCTTCCTCTGGCGCCGCGTCGGCCGAACGAGACCGGCGCAGAACAGCTTTTACGCGCTCTGACAGGAGGCGGTTCGAGCAAGGCTTACGGACAAAATCGTCGGCGCCGATATTGAAGCCGATCACTTCATCAATTTCCTCATCCTTCGAGGTGAGGAAGATCACAGGCAGTTCTGATGTTTGACGCAGGCGCTTGAGCAGCTCCATCCCATCCATCTTTGGCATTTTGACATCTAGGATCGCGAGATCTGGCGGGCTGTCAGTCAGGGCGCCGAGCGCGGTCAAACCATCATGATAGGTGCGGACTTGATACCCTTCAGCTTCAAAGAAGATCTTTAAAGAGGCGACGATGTTCTCATCATCATCTACGAGTGCAAGCGTTGTCATAGTTCAGCCCTTTGCTTCCAAACCCAGATATTCGCCTGGGCTCTGACTTTGTGGCTGTTGAACCATGGTTCGAGTGCCGCCGGAAGCCCCGGCTTTGTGGAATATGCACTCTTATCCAGATTTTTGGCGCAGATTTGCGGTGAATGCGGCAACTTTGCGTTTTGAGTCAGAACTTTGTGGCCGCGGTGTCTCGATCCGGCCCAGGCTCAAATAGGTCTCTGATCCATAGGTGATACACTGCGCTTTGCCTGCATCTTTGGCCGCATACAGGGCTTTATCAGCGAGGCTGAGCACTTTGCTCGGATTAGCACCATGATGCGGATAACGCGCATGTCCGATTGAAGCTGAAACCCGCAGGACGGCCTGGTTCCAACGATACGGACGACTGACAATGTCGATCAGATATTCGGCGTATTTGCGAACACTGCCCAGCGTGCCGTCGACATCTTCGAGCAGGATCACGAATTCGTCGCCGCCAAGTCGCACAAGAAGATCCTGATTATCCGTCACTTCGCGCAAGCGATCCGCCATTGCCTTGATCAGGAAGTCACCTGCATTGTGGCCATGCGTGTCATTCACCGCTTTAAACCCATCCAGGTCGATCAGGAGAATGTCGAACGCTTGAGTGTGTTCAGTGCTTTCGAACCGCTTCTGAAGGCTGATGCGATTGCCGAGCCCGGTGAGGTGATCATGCGCAGCGAGGTGGGATTGATACTCGACCAGCTCCAGCAATTGACGGTTCACCTTTTCGCTCTGTTGAACCAGCATGACCGCGGCGCCACCGCAGCCAATGATCGCAATGCCGATGATCATTGCAGTCATCAGAATGTTGGCTTCTGCAGAAATGTCGAAAGTCGGAATGTAGCGCCCCTCAAGGGCCAGGATAGCTAAAGCTGCGACCACAACGACGTTCAAAACCGTGAACATGATTGTGTCGCGTGCCGTTAGCAGGATGGCCGCAACGACAGGCAGCAGCGGCAATATTCCAATATGATAGCCGGTGACACCGCCCGAAAAATAGATTTCGGCCCATAGGAGCGCCGAGAAACTCATCAGCAATACGCGAATGTAGGGTTCAGGACGTTTGCGCCACAAGCTCACTTTGATGGCCACGAGTGACAGAATACAGCCGACTGACCCCGTCACGAGATTGAAGATGGCGCTGTCCGTAAAGGTGAACTGGGTAACCTGGAGCGTCGTGTATCCAGCCGTCATCACGAAGGCGAATAGTGAGACATAGATCATGCGCCGACGGTGGATATCCTCCGTCGACAAAATCAGGCTGCCATCATCCGGAACCCATTGGGTCTTCGGAAAGAGGGCGCCAAGATAGGCAAGAATCTTTTTCAATCGTCCAGCTCCAACCCACTTTTCCTATCTCAGTGTCGATAAGATTGAGTTGAATAGATCGATGAATTTTCATCAATTCAATCTCAAGTCGTGGCGGGGCAATGCCTAGAGGCTTGACCGGTCTGTTTAGGTTCAGTAATGCCCGCCGCATGAAAACACACATGCATCATCTTCATCCAAAGACCTGACGCGTCCGCAGAGGCGCGAATGATCTCGGTGCGCCTCCTTGTTTTCTCATTTCGCAGTTTTGAGCCAACATCCTGAGCGTTCACCGATCTCCCTATCGGTTGATCGAATGAGAGGACGGACTCTCCCTTCGCAACCTTCACACTGACCACGGCTTCGTCTATGCGGAGCGCGACCGAATGCAAAGGCGATAAAATGGGCAAACAAAAGCCGCCAAAACCGATTGATCTGGCTCGAAAACCGCGCGGGTTCCCTGACAAGCGCGAAGGCCTGATCCACGCCGAGCAGACGATGATCGAGCGGGTGACCTCGGTGTACCGTAAATGGGGATTTGAGGGCCTGGATACAGGCGCCTTCGAATTTGCGGATGCGCTCGGTAAGTTCCTACCGGACCAAGACCGCCCGAATGCCGGGGTCTTCGCGCTTCAGGACGATGATGAGCAGTGGATGAGCTTGCGCTATGATCTCACCGCGCCGCTCGCGCGCTTTGCCGCCGAGAATTGGCAGACACTAGCCAAGCCTTATCGTCGCTATGCCGCTGGGCCGGTCTGGCGAAATGAAAAGCCTGGACCAGGACGGTTCCGTGAGTTCTTGCAATGCGATGCGGACACAGTCGGCGCAGCAGGCGCGCACGCTGATGCGGAAATGATTGCGATGGCCGCTGAAGCGATGCGGGCCGCCGGCGCAGAAGACGGCGAGTTTGCTATTCGGGTCAACACGCGACGCCTGCTCAACGCGGTTCTCGAAGGCGTCGGGGCGACCGAGGAAACGGTGCGTCTCACGATCCTTCGAGCGCTTGATAAGCTCGATAAGTTTGGCACCAACGGTGTGGCGGAGTTGCTCGGCGCGGGCCGTATGGATGAAAGTGGTGACTTCACCAAAGGGGCGGGCCTCGACGCCGCGAGCGTCAAACGCGTTCTGGCCTTTGCAGAGGCGGGACGTGCCACACGTGGCGAGACGATCGAAGCGCTCGGCCAAGCGGTCGGCACCGGCGACGATGCCAAAGCTGGACTCGCAGAGTTGAAGGCTATCAGCACCGCCCTTGCAGCGCTTGGAACACCAGAAGCGGATGTAAAGTTTGATCCGTCCATCGTGCGCGGTTTGGAATATTATACAGGGCCCGTCTTCGAAGCTGAGCTACTCAAAGAGACCAAAGACGAAGACGGCAACACCGTCCGAATAGGTTCGGTCGGCGGCGGCGGACGCTATGATGATTTGGTCGCTCGCTTCACGGGCGAAAAAATTCCCGCAACAGGATTCTCGGTTGGGATCAGTCGCCTCGCGGCCGCCTTCTCCATCAGCGGTGAGATTGATGAGCTGAACGGACCGGTTGTTGTGTTGAATATGGACCGCGAAAACCCTGCCATCGCGCTGCAGCTTGCGACGGAGCTGCGCCAAGCGGGCATCCGAGCCGAGGCTTATATGGGCAGCTCTGGCATGCGTCCGCAGATGAAATATGCTGACCGCCGCCGCGCGCCCGCCGTGATCATGGTCGGGACAGATGAGCTTGAAAAAGGCGTCGTCACAATCAAAGATCTGAAAGAAGGCGCTCGCCAAGCCGCCGCGATTGAAAGCAATCAAGAGTATCGCGAAGCGCGTCCAGGTCAGCTCGAGGCCCCGCGCGCCGACATGATCGCGCGTGTCCGTGAAATCGTGGAGGCAGACGGATGACGATTGCCGAAACCGCGATGACCGCCCTTGCGGCGCAAGGCGGAGACTTTGTCGAGCCCGCGTTGCTCATCGAAGCTTCTGTTCCGCTCGAGCTCTCTGGCGAAGCGGTGCGCAGCCGCATTTGTACTTTCATGGACGGCCAGTCGACGGAGTGGGCGCTTCGGCCAGACCTCACCTTGCCGGTCGCGCAAGCAGAGTGCGAGTTGCGACGCGAAGCGGACCTCGGCGAGTCCTGTCGGCGCTATCTTGGCCCAGTCTTTCGTTTGCCCGCGAACGAAGCCGACCCGATTGAATACGAACAAGTTGGCTTGGAGCGTTTCGGTGCGTCCAGCGATGTGGATAGCGATGTCTGGCTGTTTCAGACCTTGGTTGAAGCCAGCAAGGCGTGCGGTGTTGAAGCCGGGCACACGTGTTTCGGGGACTTGTCGATCTTCCCAGCCTTCGTTGAGGCGCTTGGTTTTCCAGCGGATGTCTCGGCCGGATTGAAGCGCGCTTTCCGCCAAGAGGGCGGGGTGCGCGCTTACCTGTCTGGCCAGAAGCGAAATCAGAGCGGACTGCCAGCGCGCGTGTCTGGTATGAGCCGAACAGAAATTGCTGCCTTCGTGGATGATATCTTCGCCATTACGGGCGTCCGTCCGGTGGGTAACCGCTCTGCAGATGAAATTGTGGAACGCCTGCATGCCCGCTCAACGATTAGTGCATCGTTTGAGGTTTCGGCGGAGCAGTCTGAGCTTCTTGAGCGTGTTTTGACCCTCGATGTTGCTTATGCCGAAGCGCCATCGGCGCTACAAAGCATTGCGAAAGATGGGGGCCTGCCTGGCGTTGAGAGCACGCTCGAGCGGTTCAGTGAGCGCACGCAGCGTTTGCTGGCGCTAAACTCGGCGTTCACGCAAACAGCGCGCTTCGCGACGCGCTTCGGCCGGCGCTTTACCTATTATGATGGGTTTGTTTTCGAGATTGCCGCCAGCACCGACCAGGCTGACATGCAGCGTCCTTTCGTGGCGGGCGGGCGCTACGACTCACTCTTGTCAGACTTGTCCAAGGGCGGTGTGGAAGCGACTGCGCTTGGCGGGATCATCATTCCGCACCGCGTTGAAACTCTGTTGGGGGGTGGATCATGACACGCCTGTCGATCGCGATCCCTTCTAAAGGGCGCCTAAAAGAGAAATCCGAAGATTGGCTGAGCGCGAGCGGTTTTAAGCTGCGCCAAAAGGGCGGCGGTCGTGGCTATAGTGCTGAGCTTAAAGGGCTGCCTGACGCTGACATTATGCTCCTCTCCGCGCGTGAGATCGCCGAGGAACTAATTGCAGGCAATTTGCACGTCGGCATCACTGGCGAGGACTTGCTTCATGATCTCTCCCACATGTTTGACCGCGAGGTGCATGTCATGCGCCAGCTCGGCTTTGGCGGCGCAGATGTAATTGTCGCCGTGCATGCTTCATGGCTGGACGTTGAAACTATGACGGACTTAGAGGCCGCTGGCGCTCTGTTTCGTCAACGGCATGGGCGCCGGATGCGTGTTGCAACGAAGTATCTGAAGCTGACCCGGCAGTTTTTCGCTGAGAAAGCCGTTGGCGAGTATCGTCTGATCGAAAGCCCGGGCGCCACAGAGGCCGCGCCTGCTGCAGGTACGGCTGAAGTGATTGTTGATATCACCTCAACTGGATCAACACTGAAGGCCAATGACCTGAAAGTCCTAGATGATGGGGTAATCTTAAAGAGCGAGGCGTCCTTGGTGGGGTCGTTGCGCGCCGATTGGTCTCCTGACGCTCTGGAAACGTTTGAAGTCTTTTCAGATAGTATTGAGGCGACGGCCTCCGCGCGCGAGCAGGTTCGAATCGAATCGGATTCAGCGATTCCAGAATCAGTTATTCAGGCGTTCAATCTCACGTCCGTGAGCGAACATATTGCACTCTGTATGTCTCAAAACGCGAGTGCAGCAGCGCGAGCACTCGCAAAAGTAGGTGCAAAAACTGTAACAATTGCAACCATTAACCAGGCTTTTAGCTCTGACAACGCTGTCTTTGCGAATTTTGTTAAGAACCTGTCACGAACCGCTTGACGAGCTGCGACAAGTTGGCAATACACATGAAGCAAGTTTCTGGGAGGAAACGCTGCAATCACTTTTCAGGGCGTGACCGAACCGGTCGCGCCTTTTTTCTTTTCCGCTTTCCACAGATGCTCTCCACAAAGAAAAACGACCCCCAAAAGGGAGTCGCCAAGATGAATGGAGTGAGAGTTATCAACCGGGCGACGCTCAGGGGGAGAGAGGTTTGGGAAGCCGCCAGATCATTTATTATTGAAAAACAATAACAGTTTATCGTTTTTCGTCAATCCTAAATCGGCGTTTTCTTCCTGAAAAAAACGTAAGGAAAATCTGACTACGGAATGTATGCGGTTTTAGAATGTTTATGTGACAAATGTAACCCATGCGGTGAAATATTGCTGCATTCATCTCCTGAGTTGACTTTCAAGAATAGGCTGGCAGAGCGTCGTTAAAGGCGAAAACGCCACTTTTTGAATCAGACAGGAGCAAAAAATGTCCGATCCACGTCAGCACATCATGCCGGTTTACCGTCCCCCGGAAGAAGCGTTTGAGCGCGGTGAGGGTGTTCGTCTGATTACGGAAGAGGGTAAATCCTATCTCGACTTCGTTGCCGGCATCGCGGTGAGCGCCCTCGGACATTCGCATCCTGCCATGGTAGAGGCCCTGAAAACACAGGCTGAGAAGCTGTGGCATACGTCAAACATGTTCCGTGTCCCAGCTGGTGAAGAATTGGCCCGCAAAATGTGCGAGCGCTTGCCCTTCGCAGACCGCGTCTTTTTCACAAACTCTGGAACTGAGGCAATTGAGTGTGCGATTAAAACGGCGCGGAAGTATCACTGGGCGAATGACGATGCCGACCGGTATGAGATTGTGACGTTTAGCGGCGCGTTCCACGGACGGTCGCTCGGCGCAATCAATGCCGGCGGTAACCCCAAATATCTCGAAGGCTTTGGTCCAGCCCTTCCTGGCTTTACGCAAGTCGAGTTCGGCGACCATGAGGCGCTGGATGCTGCGGTGACGAATAAAACCGCCGCGGTCCTGGTTGAGCCTGTTCAAGGTGAAGGCGGGGTTCGTGCGATCCCGGAGTCGTGCCTCACTGAGCTGCGCAAACTCTGCGATGAGCGGGGCGCGCTGTTGATCTATGATGAGGTCCAGTGCGGCATGGGCCGGACCGGTAAATTGTTCGCCCATGAATGGGCCACGGACGCAGAACCAGACATCATGTGCGTCGCCAAAGGTGTTGGCGGTGGATTCCCGTTCGGGGCCTGCCTGACCTCTGAGGCGACTGGATCAGTTATGCAGCCAGGTAGCCACGGCTCCACTTATGGCGGAAACCCGCTGGCTATGGCCGTAGGCAATGTTGTCTGGGATATTATTTCCGATGAAGCCTTTTTAGAGAATGTTCGCCGGGTCTCCGGAACGGTTGCGCAGGGTTTGAAATCCCTAGCCGACAGCCACCCGGGTAAAGTTGACGGCGTGACCGGCAAAGGGCTGCTGACGGGTCTGCGATTGAAAGCGCTTCCAAAACCTGTTCAAAACGCTTGCCGCGATCATGGCCTATTGGTCGGCGTGGCCGGAAACAATGTTCTGCGTCTCGCCCCGCCATTGGTCATCGAAGATACGGATGTTCGTGAAGCGGTCTCGATCATGGATGCCGCCCTCGGCAGCTGGGAAGTCGCCAGCTAAACCAGTCACGGCGCGTGAACCCAAGCAGAGCCCCGGAAAAGACCATTTTTGAGGGGTTTCACTTCATCCGCGCGCGAATGTGTCTTAAGGTTCCTCTGATTGTTCGAAGACAACATAGAGGGGCCTGTTTTGACAGCGATTTACCTTGGAATTGGGGCCGTATCCGCACTCGTGGTGACGGTTATCATACTGTTCAACCAGTTGGTCTCCAAGCGGAACATGGCCAATAATGGCTGGGCGGATATTGATGTCCAATTGAAGCGGCGCGCCGATCTCATCCCGCAATTGGTGACGACGGTTCAGGCTTATGCCAGCCATGAGCGTCAGCTCTTTGAAGACGTGATCATGCGGCGCAACGCAGCGCTACAGGCGGGCGACAATCCTGCAGATCGAGGCAGTAAAGAGAGCGCGCTTGGCGCGCCGGTCGGGCGTCTGATGGCGCTTGCTGAAGATTATCCTGACTTGAAAGCAAGTGACAATTTCAAAGAGTTGCAGGACGAGCTGTCGGACACCGAAAACAAGATCGAAATGGCGCGTCGTTTTTATAACGGGGCGGTACGAGAGCTGAATGTGGCAATCGAGAGCTTTCCCGGTAACCTCATTGCGGGGCCCTTTGGCTTCGTTCGGCGCCAATTCTTTGAGATAACGACGGCGGATCGCGCCGTTCCTTCATTGGACTTAGGATCAGACACATGATGCTGCTCCGAGCCTTTCTGCTCGCCATCGCCCTGATTGGCGTCTTTGCAGCGTCATCACAGGCACAGGAAGAGATCCGACGGTTCGATGTCGAAATCGATGTCAGGCAGAATGGCGATATCTTCGTGACGGAAACGATTGCCGTAAATGTCGAAGGGCGCGAGATCCGACGCGGTATCCTGCGTGATCTCCCCGCGTTCTACCGCGATGACGAAACGGGCGGAAATCTGCCCTACCGCTACAAAATACTGAGCGTCAAAAAGGACGGTCGGAAAGAGCCCTACGAACGCGAGTCAAACGGCTATGCGGTGCAATTGCGGATCGGGGATGCTGATCGCTATCTAGATTACCGGGAACATGTCTACGAGATCCAATACCGGGTCAAAAACCAGATCCAATATTTCGACAACCAGGATGAATTGTACTGGAATGTAACCGGCAATTATTGGGTGTTTCCAATTCAATCGGCGACCGCGCGGATCACTTTTCCCGATGGGGCACGCATAACGGAAATGAATGTCTACACTGGCGGGCTGGGAGATGCAGAGCGCAATGCCAGGTACGAATGGCGCGGCGAAGCGCATGTCTTTGAAACGACCCAAGCTCTGAACGCCCGCGAAGGATTGACCGTTTCTCTTGGTATCGAAAAAGGTGTGATTGACCCGCCATCGCTGTCCGACAAAGGATGGTTATGGTGGGCTCGAAACGGCTCATTGACTGCGCTCTTGCTGTCCTTCGGCGGCTTGCTCATGTTCTACTATCGAAGCTTCGATCGCGTTGGGCGTGATCCGGTCAAAGGACCAGTCTTCCCACGATATCAACCGCCTGAAGGTTACTCTCCGGCGGCGGCTCATCAGATCTATCACCGCGCCTTGAGTGGTCATGACGGCCTGATTGCGAGTTTGATGTATCTCGCATCGAAAGGGTTGATGCGGATCGATGTGGACCAATCAAACAAGAAGAAAACGACGCTGACAAAGCTCGAGGGCACAGGTCTTTCCGGCTTAGCCCCTGAGCTTGTAGATCTATACGAAGACGTTTTCAGCCGAAAAGACCAAGTCAAACTGGGTGAAAAGTATGATGCGAATTTCACCGCCGCCTATAATCAGTTCAAGTCTTCTCTGTCGGACCGTTATGGCAGCGCTTATTTCAAGTGGAACCCAGGATACGTGATCGCGGGGGGCATATTGTCCGTCTTTGCGATCATATTCGCGATTGTGCAGCACTCTTATTGGACGGGCTGGCATACGCTCGCCATTCTAGCGCTGATTGGGCTGAACGGCCTTTTCATGTATCTTATGCCAGCTCCAACGCGGCGCGGACAATCCGTGCGTACGCATTTGGAGGGCTTTCGTCTCTACATGGACAAAGCGGAAAAGCTTCAGCTCAATTCAGTCGAGGTTGGCAGCGATGCGCCGCCGCCGATGACGGTCGAGCGCTATGAGGCATTCTTACCTTACGCGATCGCACTCGGCGTTGAAAAACCTTGGACCAAGCATTTCGAACGTCTGATCCCCGAGGAGGCAAAAGCGTATGAGCCGACCTGGACGAATGTCAGCTCGCGAACCTTCGGGTCTATTGGGGGCATGACCAAGGGAATCGTCTCCGGCATGAGTTCCGGCGTTTCTACGGCGATGCCGCAAAGCTCTAGCTCAGGGAGCGGTGGCGGCGGCTTCTCTGGTGGGGGAGGCGGCGGCGGCGGCGGTGGCGGCTGGTAACCACCGGATCTCTAGGAGATTTTGTCCAAGATCCAAGTTGCCCCGCTAGCGCGGGCCCTGAATCCATTCTCCACCGCAAACCCATTCACGGCTTCTTGCATCGGAAACCCGAGAGACGCACCCCATTCCCAATCATCACCGCAGAGTTTCGCATTGGGAAAGCACTCGTAAGCGGCGTCCAGATTGATGCGGTTCTTGGCAGAGTCGATATAAATGATATCGGGTTCGACCCCTAGATCGCGGATTTCAAAAAGCGCTTCAGGCGCATGTCCGCGATAGGGATGAAACCGGTCTCCGAACACGCTCATATTGGCAAGCGCAGAAGCGTAAAATCCATGTTCTACGGTGCTCTCAATAAACGCGTCGATGTCATCAATATACCTAAAGCAGGATGTATTGATTTCCTTGTAGCGGCTCAAATCCTGGCGCGCATTGTACGCATCTGACCAGGTGTCCATTCCAATCACGTGTAAAGAGTCGGAATGTTCCAGCCAGTCATAGCAAGATCCGCCGAGATAGACGCCGACTTCGAGAAGAATTTTGGCATCCAGTTCGTCGATAAGTTTCTGAACGGCGTGCCGACCGCCGCCGTCGAGCGTGTATCGATACGGCGTTATGCCACTCACATCCGGCCGAGTTTGAGTGGCGTCGAGTTTATCCAGTGACATGGGGTCCAAGCTCTTCTTTCTATATCCCGATAGCTCGGTCGCGTAGCGTGAAATAGTAATCACGACAAACCTTTTCTTAAATGTCGGAAGCGGTGCTAAAAAGAGGTTCGAGCTGTCAAAAGAAAACGCCCACAGCAACTCAATGCTATGGGCGTTCCTCTTTTATCGTTCGTCTGTTTTACAAGACGTGCTCAAGGTTCGGTCTAGCCAGACACTTTTCCAATACACTTGCCAACGTCTGACAGAGCGTGCTCACCAATGCAGAAGGGCACTTCATAATGCTTGTGGGCGGCCGCGACACACTGTTGGAGGTTCAGGTTCGCCATATTGAGGCAGCCTTGCGTTTCGCGTTCGCTCATCGCCTGGCGCATAGAACTCGCGACGCTTGGGTCAGCATTTAGAATACGGTACGCAGCGAGCGTTGTGATCCGGTCAGCGATCGGCTCTTTACCGCGTGCGATGCGATTGGTTTGGCCGAAAGAAGATACTGCAGACGGCACACGGATTGTGCTTGCTGCGCCAGACACGCTTTCCCAGACGGATGGAGCGCCGGTCCGACCCGCTTGCGCGAGGACTGTATCAATCTCTGGTGCGTGCATGGCCTGAACGAGGCTTCCACGGGCCGGAATACCGGTTTGCGTAGAGGCGAACAGGCTGGTCGCTTTGGCCTTCGAATTGCCAAGGCGTCCTTTTGCCCAGCCGGCCCCTTGTAGGCTGTATGCTTGTTCTTTCACAAAGGCCGCGGCGCCGATCAAACGGCTGCTATCCGCTTTCACGGCCGTGAGGGCTTGGTTGACTGCAGAGTTTCCGCCGCTGAGCGTGCGCGCATAGCGGACATCATTCTGCATGCCGGTCATCAGCATGTCGCGGCCATAATAGCCTTCGATGTCGAGAACGGCGGCGCGAAATTCCGGGTTTTGCGCGGCGACGAGCGCTGAATAAGCCATCCAGCCTTGCGTCAATTGTTCCGGGTTGTGACCGCCAAGATTGTTGAGTGAGTTTTCAATGTCATTGGCAGATGCGAAGCCGTTTGACTTAACGTCGGTCACTTCGCCTTGATACGTCGCGTAGAGCGCCGCGGCGCGCGCCAGCGGGTCAGTTTGAGGGGCTGTCGCCGCGACCTGTTGAGGCGCTGGCGTGACAAGTTGTGCAGCGGCTTGTAGAGTCAGACCTGCAATCGCGATGACGGCGGAAACTGCGGTTTTTATGGTCATGAATAACTCCCTCACTCTACGACCCCGACCCTGGCCCATCTTTTGCGTTACGCATAGACCAGCGTCTGATGAAACTTGGATTCTGTCCGATAATTTAATGAATCCACATAGAGAAAATGCCTAACAGAACTGACCATACCGTTAAGAATAGACCGGCAGAACGAGATTTGTCGATTAATTCTTTCGCTCTGGTGATCGGGTCTGCAATCGGAGGCATTGGCGCGCTAACTGTAATGTTATCGGGAGGTCTCACGGGAATTTGGCTCGGCGCAGGCATCTTAACCACGCTCATCGTGCTTCAAACAATTTCACTTTTTTCAGGTCGCCGATCTTCGCAGGGTGAAACGTCAAAGAAAAAAAGTGAGGGATGGCATTCTTTAGCAGCTCTGGTGACCCCGGATGATCCAGTTCTTATTCTCAGTGTCTCATTTCAGGGGCGAGTTCGTGGGCATTTTGGACGCTCAAGTATTATTCCCGGTCTAAAGACTGGGCGCATCCTCGAAGATCTTTTGCCGGATCTCAGCGAATCACCGACGTCCGTATTGTCACTCTCTGAGGGCAAATTTTCTGCTCTTCGTTTGCCAAACGCGACGGGTGAGCTGATAGTTTTCTTGCGGGAAACGTTCACCCAAAATGGGACGTTGGATGAGGTGCAGGAACGAACTCAGTTCTTTGCAAGCCTCGGTCACGATCTGAAGAGTCCGCTGAATGGCATAATCGGGTTTGCCGATATCATGGACGCGGAAATTCGGGGCCCTATGCCGGAGGCTTACAAAGACTATCCTGCTCTTATTCGTGAAAGCGGCGATACGCTGATGCGACTGATTGAAGATATTCTGGGATACGCAAAAGCTGAGGCGGGGACATATGAACTGGACATCGCGCCGCTTGATATTGCCGCGAGCGCAGAAAGCGTCTTCCGCCAATCCAAAGGCATCGCGGAGCTGTCGGGTGTAAATCTGAAGCTGAAGTCTGACGGAGAGGTCATGGCCGTCGCGGATGCCGGTGCTGTCCGACGCATTTGGGACAATCTGGTGTCGAATGCGATTAAGTACTCCTCGCGCGATGATACGGTGACGCTGCATGCCTTCGAGAAGAACGGTGTCTGTGTCTTGAGCGTTCGCGACACAGGCGCAGGCATGGATGCCGACGATCTTGCGCGGATTGCGAAACCGTTCGCGCAAGGGCGAAATGCGAAAGGCCGTGCCGGTACGGGATTGGGGTTGGCGATGGTGCAGCGCCTGACAGAGCTTCAAGGCGGACAGGTTCGCATTGAGACCATACCTGGTGAAGGGACACATGTTATTGTCACGCTGCCAGCGCTTTCAGAGTCGCAAAAACGGGCCGCTGAATAGTCCTGACGGGCTCAATCGGACTTCATTTCCCAGATGATTGCGGCGACCGCGCCAATGATGGCAAATCCCACGAAAGCGAACAGCGACCAGGAAATGGTGCCGGGTTGGAACGGGGCTTCTAACAGGTTTGGCGCAGCAAACGGAGCGTTCCACAATGCGGGAATGGCCAGAAAGGCGAGTGCGTTGCAGAAGACAATCTTGTTCATCGAAGCGGGGTCCATCAAGGTAAACGAAATGCTAATGCTATTTTTGAATGCAAAAGCGATGCCGCGCAGGAGCCGGGCCTATGTTTGACGAACGATTGCCGACAAAACTGTGGGTTGATGCCTTGGTGCGACGGGCACAGCTTGAGGGTGCATCTGCGTTCGTTCTCCAGCGCGGTGATGCAGAACGCGGCGATATTGTTTTGAAAGTTGCCGACCTTCGCGGTGAAGCGCGGGTTTACGTGCCACGGACCTCGATGGAGGGCGGACGAGTGTTCGTGGATCTTGAAGCCCAGAATGTTGGCCCCGACGAGGCGAGCGCGGACGCCTATATTCAGCGCGTTCGGACCCGCGATCGGGATCTGTGGGTGATTGAAATCGAGGATCGCGATGCTCGGCACTTTCTAACGGAACCTGTCGAAAAGCTGTCTTGAATCAATTCGGTAACGCTAAATTAACTCCAAATCACCGACATGGGGCCAAGATTCAGGGGACTGGCCATGTTGTTTCTACTAAATGACAAGGTGATTGAGGTGAACGCGCCGGAGGCGCACTTGCTCGAGCGTTGGCGAACGATCGGCTGCGGAGACCCGCGCCAAATGCGTGCGCATGATGCTGTCGAGTTCGTGGCGGCTCGTTACGAAGACCTTCCGCCCATGGATGTCGCGGCATTGATTATCTCAAAGACTGGCGCGAACAGCTTGATGTTGAAACCAGCTGCATCTGGCGGCGTCGAGCCGCGTCTTCGTGACATTCCTCCGCTTGTCTTGGAGACCTACCAGCGCGGCGCTGCAAACGATCAAGACGAACGCGCTCGCGCCTAAGACGCGGTCCGCTTTTTCGATTTCCGCAGACGTGCGCGTTGAAGCCTCCGTCAAAACCGCCTAGATCGCGCGAAGACTAGTTTCGAGGCGCAGCAAAAATGTCCATGTCATTGTCAGAACAGGCCGATCGTCGTCGGACGTTTGCGATCATTTCGCACCCAGACGCCGGTAAAACGACGCTGACGGAGAACCTGCTGCTTGCGGGCGGCGCGATCCGTATGGCGGGCGAAGTTGCGGCGCGCGGCGAACGGCGCCGGACGACCTCAGACTGGATGAAAATCGAACGCGATCGCGGCATCTCAGTCAGCGCCTCGGTCATGACATTTGAGTTTCGCGGCAATGTTTACAACCTGCTCGACACGCCTGGCCACGAAGACTTCTCGGAAGACACGTATCGAACGCTGACCGCTGCTGATTGTGCGATCATGGTGCTCGACGCCGCGAAGGGTATCGAGCCACAAACCCTAAAACTGTTTGAAGTCTGCCGCTTACGCGACATCCCGATCGTCACGTTCATCAATAAGATGGATCGCGAGGCGCTCGACCCGCTTGAACTCCTCGACCAGATCCAAGACCAATTGCAGCTCGATTGCGCGCCGCTTTATTGGCCAGCCGCCTCCGGGCAGCGCTTTGGCGGTATGGTCGACCTGCGAACTGGCGACTTCCTGCACTATTCGAAGAAGACCGCAGATGAGGGCCTCACCCCCGGCGAGTCGGCGCGCGTAGATCTCGATACGGTCCGCGCGGATGTAGACCCAAGCGCCCTCGAAGAGCTGGAAGAGGGAAGTGAGATGGCGCGCGAGATGCTGCCCGAGATCAGCAAGCAAGCCTTCCTCGAAGGTCATATGACGCCGGTCGTGTTCGGCACGGCGCTGCGCCATTTTGGGGTTGGCGAACTGTTGGCGGTTTTGGAAGAGTTCGCGCCGGCGCCGCGTCCTCAAAGCTGCGAGAAGAAAGACCAACCACACACGCTTGAGCGCGGCGATAAAGGCGTTGCGGGGTTCGTATTTAAAATCCAAGCGAACATGGACCCTAATCACCGCGACCGGGTGGCTTTCTTCAGGCTCTGCTCCGGTGAGTTTAAGCGCGGCATGCGTTTGAAGACGGCGGAAGGCAAACAGATCAATGTCCATAACCCACTGATGTTCCTCGCCCAGGACCGCGAGATTGCTGAGACGGCTTATGCCGGTGACGTGATCGGTGTGCCAAACCATGGCCAGTTGCGCGTCGGCGATAGTCTCTCTGAGGCGGGCGATATTAAGTTTGCGGGCATTCCAAACTTTGCGCCGGAAATCTTGCGCCGCGCGCGGTCAAAAGATCCGATGAAAGCCAAACACTTGCGCAAAGCGCTGGAGAGCCTTGCGGAAGAGGGCGTGACGCAGCTCTTCACGCCGAGCATCGGCTCAGACATGATTGTTGGCGCTGTCGGCGCGCTTCAGATTGATGTGATGGCTGAGCGGATGGTCAATGAATATGGCCTCGATGTCGTTTTCGAGGTCGCGCCTTACAATGTCGCGCGATGGATACATTGTGAGGATGACGCAGCTCTGAGTGCTTTCCTGGACAAAAACAAATCAGCGTCCGGCACGGACCTCGATGGCGCCCCCGTCTATCTCGCCAAGAATGCGTGGGATGTCGGCTATGCTCAGGAAAAGAATCCAGACCTCCGTTTCACCGCCACCAAAGAACGATCTTCCTAAAGTCTGATGTCGCGGGGTCTCGGATTTGTAGCGGGACCGAGGCGAATTCATTCAATGCAGGTTCAGTTAACCCTTCCCCTAATGCCTGGGTGAGCTTACAACCCTCATAGAGAGGTGGAGGTTTGAGATGCTGAGATTATTCTCATTCTTGCTGATCCTGATTGGCGGCGCTGCGCTCGCCTATGGCGGTCATCAATATTTGCAAAGCCAAGAGACGAGCACGCAAAGTGCGCCGCCACCGGGTAGTATCGGGTTTGATGGGGCGATCGAGGAAGAGCCGCCTTTAGCCAGATCCACGCCGGTCCGCGAAGCGATTAGAAGCATTACCGAGAAACCTGACGTGGATGAGATGGTCGGGATCGCATCGTCCTCAACGGATGATTTTTTAGCCTCTCTTCGAACCGTTCCGATCGCACATGAGACCCCAAAATCCGCGCGGTTTGGACGCCCGTTTTACGTCACCCTCTCGCTGGACGCGACGGGCGATGATGATGCGCTGGAGTCGCTGCCGGGCACTGGCAACATCATAGAAGGCGAAGCCCAAATCTCAGATACAGTCCAAGCGCTGGTGTCTGGCGAGGCGTTCGATGTCGAGGCCGTCACACCCGCCACGCAGCGCATTTCGCCGCTGACGGAGAATGTCTGGCGCTGGAAAGTGACCCCAATGGCCGTCGGGAACCAAGAGCTTGTCATCGAGCTTTTTGCTTTGATGGATCAAGAGGCGCTGCCTCTGCGCACGTTCCGCGACTCGGTCGAGGTTGAGGTGTCGCGGATTGGCCAAGCCGTGGCGCTTGCACAGTCAATCAGTCCGATCACCGTCGTCGCGGGCGGCATCGGCTCACTGCTTGCCGGTTTATTTGGCTTTGTTGGCTTCTTCCGCCGCAAATAGGGCAGAGGATCAAGAACGCGTCAAATGCGACACAGCTGACCTAGGCAAAGCCAGAAATGTCTGAAACAGTTTTAAAAATTACCCGATATCTCTTTCGAAAAGGACCTATCGATGCGTCTGAATAAATTACTCGCGGGCTCAGCCCTGGCGCTTGCTCTTGCTGTCTCTGCATGTGGTGGGGGTGGCGGTTCCAGCGATGATACGCTGACGCTTCGAAGAGGCATCTCTGCAAAAGTTGATACGCTCGATCCGCATCGGTCCTCAGCAGCTTGGGAAAACATCGTGATCGGCGACATGTTCCACGGCCTGATGCAGCACGCAGCTGACGGCGAAGTGATCCCGGCCATGGCGGACAGCTGGACGGTGAGCGATGACGGCTTGGTTTGGACGTTTAAACTTATCGAAGCGACCTGGTCCGACGGCGTGCCGGTGACCGCGAATGATTTTGTGTTCGCGCTGCGCCGGATCCAAGACCCAGCGATCGCCTCGCAATACTCTTCGCTTTTGTACATCATCAAAAACGCGCAGGCTCTAAATGAAACCCGTGTCGCGCCGGAAGAGCTCGGTGTTCGTGCGATTGATGATCTGACGCTTGAGATCACGCTGGAAGAGCCAGCCCCATACTTCTTGGGTCTGCTAACCCACTATACGACTTTCCCGGTCCCGCAGCACATCGTCGAGCAGTATGGCGAAGCTTGGGTTCAACCGGAAAACATCGAGGTCAACGGGCCTTACAAACTGATGTTCTGGCAAACCGGAAACCAGCTGGTCGCCGATGCAAACCCGCTCTTCTACGAAGCTGATACGCTCTGTTTTGAGCGCGTCAGCTATTTCGAGCTTGAGGATCTCGCCGCTGTCGAGCGCCGCATGGAAGCTGGCGATCTTGATGTGAACAATGACTTTGATGGCGGGCGCAAAGCCGAGCTCGATCGCCGCTTCCCGGGTTGGGCGCGCACGACGCCAGGCCTTCTGACCACCTATTGGAGCTTTAACTCCAGCGAGGCACCGTTTGACGATGTGCGTGTTCGTAAAGCGCTCGCAATGGCGCTCGATCGTGAGTTTCTGGTCGACAATGTTTTGACCCCAGGCTTCATCCCGGCTTATGGCTTCGTGCCGCCTGGGATCGCGAACTATGAGACCGAGCGTCCGCAAGTCGAATGGAAATCTAAGAGCCGCGAAGAACGTCTGGTTGAAGCCCGGACGCTTCTGGAAGAGGCTGGGTACGGCCCAGACAATCCGTTGCGCTTTGAGTACAAGCACCGCTCGACCGGTGACAATCCGAAGGCCGCGCCGGTCGCGCAGGCCAACTGGAACGAGATCGCGCCTTGGGTCGATGCTCAAATCCTCCGCCAAGACACAAAGGTGCTCTACGCCGATCTGCGTCAAAGCAATTTCGAAGTGGCTGATGGCGGCTGGCTGGCGGATTACAACGATCCGCTGAACTATCTGTACCTCTTGGATTCAGATGCGGGACAGCAGAATTACGGCAACTATTCAAACCCTGAATATGATGCCTTGCTCGAGCAAGCGAGCCAGGAGCAGGACCTTGAGAAGCGGGCTGAGATTTTCGCCCAAGCTGAAGAGATCATGCTTCAGGACTATCCGATCACGCCGATGTGGTTCGAGGTCACAAAGAACTTGGTGAACCCGAACCTGGATGGTTGGGCAGAGAACGCTGAGGATAATCACAGATCGCGCTGGCTTTGCCCGTCTGATCGCGGTGCGGAGAGCACTGAGAGCGAATAGGGACAGGTTCGGGGAGGGACCATGTCAATTGAACTCGAAACCGCAGGGGCCGCCTCGTTAGGCGGTCTCTCGACTCGTCAAAAAGCCGACCTGTCGGGCCAGCCATGCCAGAATTGTGGGCATATGGTCGACGGGCGGTTTTGCCCGAATTGCGGCCAGCTCGCCGCGAGCTTTCACCGACCGATCACTTCTCTGATCGGCGAGACAATCTCCGACATGTTCACGCTGGACGGACGTTTGGCGCGGACGCTTCCGGTCCTATTGTTTCGTCCCGGGCGCCTGACCAAGAACTATACGGCCGGGAAGCGGGCTCGCTATGTCCCGCCGTTTCGACTGTTCCTGATCGCCAGTCTGGCCTTCTATCTAGCGCTCTTTGCGCTGGTCCCGCCCGGACAATACATCAATATTGATGACGAAACCCGCGATGAGATCACGCAGAGCATTCGCGAAGGCCAAGAAGTTGCAGTTGCAGAAATCCCTGAGGATGCGCGCGCACGGCTCGAACGGGCGAATATCGAAATCAACGCCTCGGATGAATGGTACCGCGATGACATCGAAAACCAGGTTGTCGCGGTTCTAGACAACCCGGACCAGTTTGCCGCTCAGCTTGAGAATTGGCTTCCGAGGCTGAGCATTCTTCTGGTGCCAGCAACGATCATTGCTTTGTGCATTCTGCATATCTGGCGCCGTAGCCTATATGTCTACGACCATGCCATTCACGCGCTTCACTTACACTCGTGGGTGTATCTGACGGGCGCGTTCTTTATGAGCGCTGGGTCCTGGTTGCCGGATATTTTCCTCTACGGTTACCTATTCTGGTTCTTGTTCTATGTCTGGCGCAGCTTGGCGGTCGCGGGATCAGCTGGCGTGATTATGTCCGGCATCCGCTTCTTTCTAATGTTGATCACCTGGATCGTCTTCATCACGCTGATCATGGTCGCCACGGTCATCATTAGCGGGCT
>JBCBGS010000014.1:0-29123 GCA_038526515.1 Pseudomonadota bacterium
ACTAAGCGGCCTTTCTCGGCGATTGCGTTGAATTTGTAGACCTTCAGAACAAGACCCTTCCAATTGGAGGCCCTGGGCCGGCGATCACGCCGCGGGATCAAGGCGAGTTCTTATTTTCCCTTTTGGGCAAGCCACCCCGTTTCCGATCGATCTCTCCGCATTTGTTAAAGCTGATTGGTCACATATTGTCCGTTGCTTCACGTTTGTACCCGCCCCTTGCTGCTCGCGCGGAATATGCTCGGATCGGGCACTATTACGCGACCGAATCCATGCTCGTATGGGACGAGGAGGCTAGTGAGTATAATGAAGCGCGGACACCTTCATTCGGCTATGACACCCTGTTTGATCACTACCGAGAGCTCTGGATAGAGACGGACCCGTAATGCGGTTGGCTTGAGTCGTTTCTGTCAATTGAGCTTATTGAATAGGGCTTGCGCATTAGCGCCTTCAATCGCGCCTAGAAACAGTGTACCCAATGATCGGTCGGGAGGCTCGAGACTAATTCGATGCTACTCAACTTGCGCGACTTGAGTCTCGCGCCCACTCCCCTAGCAGGCGCTGCGCAGACCAAGGGCTTCTATTCGCACAACCAAACGGTTTGGTGTTTGCTGGGAGCGGTTCGTCTCATTTGTTGCAATTGACTGGCGGAGAAGCGGGTGCGGGCTTCATACCATTTTGCGATGAAGGTGTTGGAGTTGTCCACTTGGGATGTTCTCACCAATTCAATCGCGCCATAGGCACGTCTAGTTGAAAACGCATAGATTTCTGAAGCTATGCGTGGGTTGCCCGAGGAATGGTCCAAGCGTATTCTATACTGGTCTATACTCCATTGCGACACGGCCCCATCGGCGGACGCAGCTCGCAGAATTTCGTTTCCGATCTCGAAGTAGTTTTTAGAGCATTCACCATCTGCGTATGCATATCTCGTGAGCTCGCGATCTTGGGCCGGCGTCGCTGCTTGAGCGAGATCGCTTGAAGATATTGCAAGAACGGCGAACGACACCGCTGCTAAGGGTTTTGATGCCAAGCGCATTTAGCGAGACCTCCATTTGTTTAGAAGCATGTATCCCAAAACAGTTTCGCTTTCGTGCAACAAAGAGTTGCATTTTCATGGGACCTGCAATGCGACGCTGGAAGAGCTTCAATCTCAACAACCGAATTGAACCTGGCGACAAAGTCTTGAGAGATACGGGATCGTTACAATCGTGCTGTTCCCGATGGTTCGCCATCAAAAATGAGGAGAATCAAAATTCTGCGGCGTCCGAAAAACTCGAAACCTCTATTCGTTGGAATTGAAGTACGCGTGCAATGCCGTTTCTGCGCAGGTGAGTTCGGTGAGCAAATCAGTGTTTTCACTTTTGAGATCTATTTCAAGTTCGTGCCGCGCCAATTCGATCACGTCCAGCAACGCTATTAAATGGTCAAAATTTGCACGGCTCGGAGTCTTACCTTCGAACAACTTGATCCCACCCTTTTGTTGAAATCAAACTAAATCATAGCTCTCGATAAAACTCGACTTCATCCATATTTCGTTTGAGGGTATTGCGGTCACGCTATTTTCAATTCGGTTTTTTAGATTGAAGCCCTTCCAGCATCGGATTGAGGTGCGCGATAACTGGCGCCGAGCATCCGACGCTTTTGCTGTGAAGAGTAGAGCTGTTTGATGACCAGAGCTTGCTTTCAAGAATTTGGTCTTCGCGGTCACCAAAATGCTCCTTAATGGGCAGCTCTAAAAAATCATAAATCCCAGAAAGCACCTGTCGCGGATGGTTGATCAGCTCTTCAAGTCTGACGCGTCTGACTCGTCTACGACCGCCAAGGCTTGCCCAATGGTCCATTAGTGTTCCGAAAGCCGGCAGGAATTTTCCGATATTGCTAAGACTATTGCTGAACAGAAATTCGCGATCGAAATAGGATTGGAAGAGCGCATAGCCATGATCACTCAAATTGCGGTTCATGATCAAAAACTTCGCACTTGGTAGTGCCCGCAGCAGGAATCCGACGCGTAAAGCATTTGCGCGAGATCGATCTGTGAATTGGCGCGAGATATCGAAGCGGTTTGAGACAGAAATCAAATAAGAGCGTCCGAGCTTTTGTTCCACTTGGAGATGCTGTTTCGTAATTACGTCTCGGCGAAAGTCGAAAGAACGGTGTGATTGCTTTGCGTGCTCTTCCAAACAAACGCCTAGATCAGGGAGAGCCCCGCACGCACATATATGAGAGTGCTGCGACAACAGGTGTTCAAGAAACAAAACGCCGCTCCCGGGGAGTCCAATGATAAAAATTGGCTGAAGGCCCGCATGAAGCTCTGAGTGTTGGCGCGGAACACTCGAATAGCTCTCTTTTAAATGTGCTAGCTGCCTGAGATCAGATTCGACATTATGAGAGTAGATACGATTAAGCGCGTCGGCGCTGCGAACATATGCATTGAATGCTGCATCGCAGTCGCCACAATCATTCAGTTCTTTTCCAAGCGCCGAGGTGATTTGTGATACAGCGTTCGGAGCGAGGTCACGCTCACAAATTTCCGTGAGTTCCTCTATGTGGTTATTTGTTGGTGACCAAGGACGAGTTTCAGCGCGCATTCTATACGCGAGCCAGTTTTCAGGTTTGCGCTGCAGGAGGCGATCTAATTCGGCCGCCGCGCAATCTGTCATGCCAAGCGCCTGCAAACACTCAGCATATTGGATGGAGTGTTTTTCATTAAAATCAACTATTGAGGATGCACTCTTTGCAAACTCCAATGCCCGATCTAGCCGTCCAGACTTTGCAAAAATGCCTGCGATTTCTGAATTTTGTGCTGCAGAGAATTCGCGTGTTTTCGATCTCTCTGAAACCAGTTGTTCGACAATTTGGAGCGCTTTGTTCAATTTTCCTGCGGCGGCGCAGCATTTCGCCAAGGCGAGTTTTGTTTTCCAGTCATCTCGGATGCACATAGCTTTGGTCGCTGCGTCCATAGCCGTCGTCGCAAAACCCATTTGGTATCTGGCTTCAGCCAAGATCAACCAAATATCGGCGTTGCTTGCTTTCGATGCGATGTAAGCTTCGCACGCTTTAGCCGCCCGGCGATATTGTGACGCGCGGAAAAGTGATTGGATTCGACTATATGTCGTCAACACCGACCCTCATTCTCAGTCGCTTTAGTATAACACATCGGGACCGTTTATGCTCGGATCTTTCCGGAAGGCATCTGTCTGGAGGCAATACTCAAAGAATTAGTTCGCACTTAAACAGTAGGCCCTCCGGGCATTGGAGGGCCTAGTTTGGACAGCGACAAATAGAAGCCGTCATCATCTAGCCAGAGGGGGCTTTTGATTGAGTTACCGGAGACATTGGCAACTCGTATGATTAAGGACAATTCCTGCTTTTCGTCAACAAAATTCGAACCCTGCGCGGAGATAAAAAAACGCGCTTTGTGCGCCTTTTGGCAAATGTGTAGTCAGGCTCAAAAACGTGTTGCCTTGATACTGAACTCGGAGGACACTTAAGTTGCAATACGGATTGCGAAAGCGCGGATACGAGGTCGACTGTCGCCCCACCCGCAGACAATCGCATGGAGCGGAGATGCAGCGCCTCTTTTCAATCACAGCTTTGCTTTGCGCGGTCATGTCGATCTCCGGGTGCTCGGTTTTTCTGACATCAGACATTCCTCGCCAAGACCTCGAAGCAAAATATCTAGAGCGCCTCGAAGATGTCCGGGACGTCGCGGGCACAAAAATGCATGTCCGCGTATCGGGGCCGTCCGGGGCGAAAACAGTAATCCTCATTCACGGCGTTGGATCTCATCTGCAGACCTGGGATCATTGGATAAGCGCCCTTGAGCTAGAATACCGCACCGTTCGATTTGATTTACCAGGTTCCGGTCTTTCACCGCCGGATCGTACGGGTGAATATACCGATGACCGCGCGATCGTCCTTATAAACTCGCTCATGGACGATTTGGGTGTCGAAGATGCGGCATTGATTGGAAACTCGCTCGGCGGTCGGATCGCGTGGTCGTTCGCGGCGTCGCAGCCCGAACGGGTCTCCAAACTCATTCTTATTTCGCCAGATGGTTTTGCGAGCGCAGGATTTGAATACGGTAGAGCGCCAGATGTGCCGTTGGCGGGGTCTATCGTTAGATACGCGCTGCCCGAATGGGCCGTGAAGCGCGGATTAAACTCCGCGTTTGCAAACCCCGAGAAACTGGCTCCAGAAACGCTCCAACGCTATTATGATTTGCTTCATGGCGAGGGCACGCGCTCCGCCCTCCTGCGACGAATGAAACAAACTATTTTGGAAGCGCCTGAGCAACGATTAGGATCTATTCTCGTGCCAGTGCTTTTAATTTGGGGTGAGGAAGACCGGATTATCCCCCTGGAGAACGCGTCTAAGTTCCTGGCGGCGGTGCGCGATATCACGCTCGTCACACTCCCGAACGTCGGCCACCTCCCGCAAGAAGAAGCGCCGGAAGCAGCAATTGATCAAATCCTAGATTTCTTAGCATCCCCGTGAGGCTGCGAGAAACGCGCATAATCATTTCAAATTAGTATGCGCCAGCACAAATGACGACAATGATCGCTCATGCATGGTCAGCGGAGCGTTCAGTTTTGTCACCCTGCACTTCTCCATTCTGCGCGCGCCAACTCGCATCTTGACCATACAGCTGAAATCGCTTCCGCTAGGCGATCAATATCTTCGTCGGAATGTATCGGCGAAGGCGTTATCCGCAAGCGCTCAGTTCCTTTTGGAACGGTGGGATAGTTGACAGGCTGCACGTAGATTCCATGGTCGCGCATCAAAGTATCGCTAATAATTTTACATTTAACCGGGTCGCGGACCATAACTGGAACGATATGGCTTGGGTTCTCCAGAACGGGGATGCCCAAATCGCGAAACCGCTCGCGGACGCGCTGCACTTGCCGTCTTTGGCGCATCCGTTCCATATCGCTATTTTTAAGGTGCTGAATACTCGCGAGCACACCTGCCGCCACTGCGGGCGGCAGAGCTGTGGTGAAGATAAAGCCAGACGCGAAGCTGCGAATGAAATCGCACAAGGCCGTTGAAGCGGCAATATATCCGCCGAGCACACCAAACGCTTTACCGAGCGTTCCTTCAATAATGGTGATGCGATCCATCAAGCCCTCACGCTCGGCGACGCCGCCTCCGCGTGGACCGTACAAGCCCACAGCATGAACTTCATCAAGGTAGGTCATTGCATTGTAGCGGTCTGCGACGTCGCAAAACTCTTTGATGGGGGCAATATCCCCGTCCATCGAATAAACTGATTCAAAAGCCACGAGCTTGGGTACATCATCCGGCAGCTCAGAGAGAACCCGTTCGAGGTCGCGCACATCATTGTGTTTAAAGATACGCTTGCTCGCGCGGCTATGTCGAATGCCTTCGATCATAGATGCGTGATTGAGCTCATCAGAAATCACAACACAGCTCGGAATTCGCGCCGCGAGCGTGCTGAGCGTTGTCCAATTGGAGACATATCCGGATGTGAATAGGAGCGCACTTTCTTTATTGTGCAAGTCGGCAAGCTCACGTTCGAGCAGCACGTGATAGTGATTCGTGCCCGAAATGTTTCGCGTTCCGCCGGCGCCGGCGCCGCATCGGTCGAGCGCGGTATGCATAGCATCAAGCACTTTAGGATGTTGGCCCATTCCCAAATAATCGTTTGAACACCACACGGTCACGGTGTCTGGTCCGACATCGCCGTGATAGTCAGCAGTTGGAAACGTTCCTTTGCGACGCTCAATATCCGCAAACACGCGATAGTTGCCTTCATTTTTTAAGGCTGATAATTCGCTTTTAAAAAAGGCCTCAAAGTCCATTAGGTCCTCCCATAATCTAATTTATCATTCTGTTTTTGTTGTTCAGCGCTCGTATTCTTACGAAGCGCCCACGCCCAAAGCCGCTGATCTTGCAGCGGAAGTATCAGCGCCAAATGTTCAAACGCTGCAAGCAAAGCCAAAGTTCCGATTAAGAGGAATGACACGGCTTCGAATGTCCCTGGTGGAGCGGTAGTCCCCTGTTGCAGCAGCCAGATTGCAACTAGCCCGGTGGAGGCGAGGAAAAGTGGAAAGAATGGGGTTGTCCGAGCGGTATTGAAGTAGCTTGCGAGATACTTTAAGTGTTCTGGTAGAAATGCATCTGATGCATTTTTTGCGCCCATGAAGATGAGAAGTTTCGCGCTTAGTCGCATGCCCCATAGGAGGACAAAGGTCATAGCTGCCGCTGTATTTGCATAGCCAGCGCTTAACCAGATGATGAGGGCGCCGTGGGCTGCTATAGCGAGTTCGTGATAGAGCACGACTTGCGTGGACGCCCAAAACCTCGACCACCCCTTTAGTCCCACAGGGCTACTTGTGCGCGTCGGCCCCGTTACGAAGCCGAATAGAAACATGGCTTCATGCCAAGCCCACACTGTAAGCCCTATCGCAAACCCAGAATAAGCCCCCGCTGAAGACGCCTCGTTCCGAACTGGTATGATGCAAAATGTTGCCCCGATTGCAGCAATTATGAGAACCATGGCTGCATTGCGACGCACAATTGAGCCGCGTCTAACCAGCCAGATCAAAAGACCCGTGCTGCTCCACCAGACCAACACCGCGATGGCAACGGGGGCGAGTCTCTCCAGCATTACCAAACCGGCTCTAGTCGCACCCGAGCGGGTGGTTTGTTTTTGCGCGTTCGCATAAAGAATAGCCCAACAAATTGAAGTCCGCACTGCACAGCCAAGCCAGCCCGGCCGAGTCGCGCAAGTAGACTTTTATCGGCTTTTGACGCTTCCATGCGATCTGCCAGGCCGCGAAGGGTTTCAAGCTTTTCGAAGAATTTTGGATTATCCAGATCAACTTCGATCGGAAAGACTTGTCTTGAGATTTCGGTGGTGAGTTCGAACACTTCCCGGTCATACGCGCCCGGGTCGAGCCCGAGCGCGTCATGGAAGGCGGGACGTCGGTGATCGCGAATGTACATCGTGGCAAAGACAGCAAGTATGAAAAAGCGGATCCAAAGCCGATTGTGCCCGCGCAGCAATTTGGGATCTGCGCGCATTAAGAGCGCAAAGGCTTCACCGTGTCGGAACTCATCATTGCACCACTCTTCGAACCATTTGAAAATTGGATGGAATCGCTTGCTCGGGTGCTTTTCGAGCTGACGAAAGATTGTAATGTATCTCGCATAACCGATCTTCTCTGAGAGATAGACGCTGTAATAAATAAACTTCGGTTTGAAGAATGTGTACTTCTTGGTTTTGGTAAGAAACCCAAGATCTACTCCAATTCCAAAATCGCGCAGAACATGATTGATGAAACCTGCATGGCGTGCTTCATCACGGCTCATCAGCCGAAATAGGTCAATGACATCTTGGTTTTTCGATTTGCGTGCAATTTCACGATAGAGGACACAGCCGGAGAATTCAGCCGTTAGAGAACTCACCAGGAAATCGACGAATTCTGCCCGAAGTTGAGGGTCGAGCTGATCCAGAATGTCATCGAACTCATCGGTTCGACGAAAGTGTCCTTTATTCGGATCATCTTTCATTTCTTGGATGAGGGCATCCCATTCAGAACGTACGCCGGAAACATCGATACGATCCATTTCGTCGACGTCGGTGGTATAAAATCGTGGGCTGAGCAAAGTATTTTCTAGGGCTGTATCATTGGTTTCAAACTCGGTGGCTCGTGCACCCAATGCTTCTTCAGCCGTCACATTTTGATAACTCATCGCAGGATATCCGTCGTAAAATTGACCTCGTAGAGCTCGTCCAGTTCGAACATGGAGCGAATTCGGATCCATAGTTTTTCGAGCATCCCGGCTCGTCGAATGGTGGCTTCTCGCTTAATGGTGATTGTCTCCCCGAACGAGACCTGAACGGGGGCGCCGTGCACGGTAATTCGATCACCCACTTCAGGTTGCGTGCGGCCTGGAAGCTCGACGTGCGCCTCGAGAGATTCCCAAGTATGAGAAATCCGTATCGTGCACGGAATTGAAAAGTGCTTACCGTTCGTCATGGCATTTCTCGTCTGTTTGATGGTTCAAAGAGTTGTGCAAAATCGTTTTCATTAGCGTCTCCAAACGCATCGAGCGTGATAGACTTTTCGGTCGCAGGGTCGAACAAGACGACATGCCCGGTCGCGGACTTGTGCAATTCATAAGGGATCATCGGACCAAAACCGGCTTGGCGACGGTTGAGGTTCAAGGACCGCAGCGCGGTTCGGACGAAACCGCCCTCTCCGGGATGAAACACGTGAATAATCGCGCCGCTTTCAGGATCGTACGCCCCGACGCCTCCATCGTCCTCATCCAGGAACTTGACCTCCATGCGCTCCACGACAGCTTCATTCGATAGGTCCGCGACACCAAGCCCGGTGAGCTGAGCCAAACCAACGAAAGCGGTCACGCCGGCCAATAAAAGTCCGACCGCAAACAAAATTGGCGCTGGCGTTCTTATGTCGTGCTTATGGTCTGTCACGTCTTACCTTTCACGTTGCGGGGATTGGCGCTTTTGATGTTGAGCGGATATCTGATTTTTGGTCCGCGGGCAGCAATTCCAGTTGGACTTGATCTGGCGCGCATTCATAAACGGCTCTTGCCAACACGCTTGCGACCATTTCTGGCTCCTCGAGCCCTCGCATCATGGGTTGGGGACGAGAGTATTGGAATGGCCGAGCGAAGGGCCAAATATGCAGATAACCGGGTGCGCCACGGTCCACTTCGAGCAGCAGTGAAATATCGCCAACGCGCGCGCTTTTACGTTTTAGTTGAGCCCTTTTAATCTTCGAAAATGGGATATTTAAATACTTCCGGATCGCCGCACCATATCGCAGGATGACGCGCTCGTTGGTGATTGTAAAAATCGCGGCCCGGCTCATTGCGAACGACAACCCAAATATCAAAACTATCGCGATGCCGCAGAACACCACGGAACTGAGCAGCACATCTGAAAGTTCCGCCGAACTGGAAGCGTTGGACGATGAGTTCGCCAAGCGAAACAGGGTCATAAGGACAAAGTAACCAAGCACCCAACGCAACCGAAACGCATTGATTGCAAGCGCAAGAGCGCTTGGAGAGCCTTGCCAAAGCACCCGTTCACCTTCCGGCAATGGCTCAGGCATGCCGCGCATTGGCTCTGCCGGTCCATGCTCTTCGTCATGAAACAGTCTCATATCCACGGCTCTTTTCGGTCTGGGGTCGCGTATAATTTACCGCCGCCAAAATAACCGCTGATCCGGTCTTCCTCTCGGCGTGTCACGGATAAGGCTTCTTTCGTCTTTGGCGCTGCGCGCAACTGCTCGGCTGTGACCGCTTCAATCGTAACTCGCGCTTTTCGTCGTCCGCCTCGTACAATGACGAAAGGCATTGGAACGAGCACCCGTTCAGATTGGCCCGCTTGAGCATCATTAGCGGTTGTTTCAATTTCGAGGTAACGAATGATCGCTTCGGATCGATCCACCCAGAGATCCACCACGGTGCCAGCCGCTTGGCCATCCACACCATAAATCGTCAAGCCGCGAGGGTCTTTGTCTTGTTTGGCAACTTCAAATCCAGGGCTATCTCGATAAGGCGCGATGCGAGGTTCACCGTCCAAAGTCAGGTCGGGCACATCTTCGCGCATAGCATATGAGGCTGGACCAACTCCGTCTTGCAATGGATCCCCGGTTGGCTCATATGGCGCGCCGGGCCAAACAGCGGTTCGCTTCAAAGCAAGCTCACGATCGTCGCGCGGACCAAATGCCTGATCAAGAGTGCCTCGTCCGTGTGGAAGGTGGAACTTTTTCTTAGGCGGCATCCAAAATGTACCAGATGCTTCTTGCTTGCCAGTTGTGTCTGTTTCTAACGGATAGCCTTCGCGTCGGTCTTCACGTCGAAGATAAAAAATCAGTCCGAAGAAAAACAGTGTGAAGAGCCAAAGGCAGACATCCACCAGGTCTATCCCTGCTACAAATTCTCCATCAAAAATCATAAGACTTCTCCTTCGAGGCGCTTTTTATTCGGGGAACGCCGCTAACCCGAATTTGCTACTCTCATTGTGTTTGCTGTTGCGACTGTGTGATGCGATTGGACCGAGCACGGCGAGCGTGATGAATAGAAGCAAAATCTCAACATGGTAGACGAGGCTATAACCAATCGCCTCTTGGCCGAGACCCAATCCAAACCACCCCGACGACGCTGCCAAATCTGTGATGTCTTTGATGGCTCCGCCAATCGCCAGCGCGAGACCAGCAGCGGTTGCTTGAACCGCCCCCCACGCGCCAAGCGCTATTCCACTATCATTGGTTTCTGCGAGCTCCATCGCTGAAACCAACATGCAGACGGAAAAGAGTCCGCCGCCTAGTCCGATCAGGATAGTTCCCATCTTAAATAGAAGCGCGGAGGCTAACGGGTCTGCAAAAATTACGAGGCTAAACGCGATTACGCCAATCAATAGACCCACGGCACCCAGGCGATGAACCTCTACGCCACTTGTTAGACCTTTGGCGGCCATCGCAAAACCAATAATTGTTCCCAAAGCGAACAAGGCGGTGAGACGGGTCGTTTCGCTAACGCTCATTCCGAGTTGTTCGGCGCCATAAGGCTCCAAGAGAATATCTTGCATACCGAATGCAAGCGCTCCTATGCCGACCGCCAAAAGTAACCGCTTCGCCCGGCGATCGAGTACAAGCGAGCGCCAAGCTTGACCAAAGCTTGCGGTTTGCGCTGTTCCAGCGACGACGTTTGGATCGCGGACCTCTTGTTTCCAGAGTGCAATCAAGTTGAGCAGCATCACGACGACGGCCGATCCTTGGATCACGCGAATGAGTTTAATCTGATCGAAGTCAGCGAGCAGTGCGCCGTAAATCAAAGCGCTGAGGCCCATTCCAACGAGCAGCATGACGTAGAGTAGTGCAACGACCCTTGGGCGAACGTCGTCAGGTGCAATGTCGGTTGCAAGTGCGAGGCCGGCTGTCTGCGTTGTATGTAAGCCAGCGCCAACCAACAGGAACGCGAATCCGGCACCAGCCTGCCCAATCCAAGCAGGACCATGCGTGTCGCCGGACAGAATGAGGAGCGCGAATGGGAGGATGGCGAGACCGCCGAACATGAATAAGGACCCGAACCAAATGTAGGGTCCGCGCCGCCATCCGAACACAGAAACATGCGCGTCAGACTTGTGCCCGATGAGAGCCCGTAAGGGCGCAAAAACGAGCGGCAGAGAAATCATAAAAGCGACCAACCAAGTTGGCACGAGTAGCTCGACAATCATGACCCGATTTAGGGTTCCTGTGATGAGAGTGAACACCATGCCAACGCTGACTTGGAACAGCGATAGACGCAGCAGTCGACCAAGCGGCAGGTCAACGCTTGCCGCATCTGCGAATGGCAGAATTTTGCGACTTGCCCCTTTCCAGGCGTCAGAAAATTTGGGTCTGGCTTGCTTCACACCGACACCTTCATTGCATGAGAAATGTAGAAACCCGATTTAACGCGCTCTGACTCGACAATGTCGTGTTGACAAAGGACTCGGCGCACAGCGCGCTCGCCATGCGGTTTTATCGCAGGCGACCGATCGCCTCTCGGGAATAGCTTGCCAACCGTATGCATGAGACTGAGTAAGGGCGTGCTCGGCGCGAACGTGAACAGACACGCACGACGAGATAACGCGATGAGTTGGAATAGCGTCGATTCGAAATCAGGAAGGTCATAGTGGATCACTGAGTCCATACACACGACATAGTCAAATGGCGCTCCGGTCGGTTTCAACATGTCACCAACGTGAAATTCCACCTGTCCTTTCAGAGACAATAAGGCTGAGCGTTCCGCGGCAAGATCAATTAGAGATTTAGACAGATCGACCGCGGTGACTTTTGCCCCGCGTGCAGCAGCTTCGATCGCCAGCTGTCCCGCGCCGCAACCTGCATCCAGCATGCTTAAACCTGTGAGATCTTCCGGCAGCCAGCTGAGCAAGGTGGAACGCATTTCATCTCGCCCTGCCCTCACCGTTGCGCGAACACCTGTTAGCGGCTCATCGGATGTGAGACGCGCCCATGCATCAGCGGCAGTACGGTCGAAGTATTCTTCGATCTCGTTTCGACGTCGAAGATAGTTCGTTGCACTCATTCTATTCAAATCCCAAAAAATCGAAAATTTCGCGGTCTTTCATCGGTTCGGCATCGAGCTCGTCGACCCCGCTCCAGAGCGTTTCAGCAAGCTGCAGATATTCTTCTTGAACCGCTTTTAATTCAGGGGTCTCGTCCATTTCGAACAAGGTCGACTTCTTCAATCGCGACCGTCGGATCACGTCGAGATCAGGAAAGTGGGCAAGTCGTTGTAAGCCTGTAGCGGCGTTGTAGCGGTCAATTTCATCGGTGCCTGCGCTGCGATTAGCAATGACGCCGCCCAGCCGAACTTCATAATTTTTTGCTTTGGCTTTGATCGCAGCGACAATTCGGTTCATCGCAAAAATTGAGTCAAAATCGTTAGCCGTTACGATGAGGCCGCGATCTGCATGTTGAAGGGGTGACGCAAAGCCGCCGCATACAACGTCTCCAAGCACATCGAAAATGACAACGTCGGTGTCTTCGAGCAGGTGATGCTCTTTAAGCAGTTTCACTGTCTGACCGACGACGTAACCACCGCACCCTGTCCCAGCGGGAGGTCCGCCTGCTTCGACGCACATCACGCCATTATAGCCTTCAAACATAAAGTCTTCTGGCCTCAATTCTTCGCTGTGGAAATCCACGGACTCAAGCGCATCAATGACCGTTGGGGCGAGGCGTTTGGTAAGGGTGAACGTGGAATCATGTTTTGGGTCGCACCCTATTTGCAACACACGCTTTCCGAGTTTGCTAAAGGCAACTGACAAATTAGAGGACGTTGTCGATTTTCCGATCCCACCTTTTCCATAAATCGCGAAAACTTTGGCTTCTTCGATCTCCAAGCTGGGATCGAGCTGCACCTGAACGCTGCCTTCGCCATCGGGTTGATGTGAACGAGCGCCGGGACGCTCCAAATCTAGTAACGTCATGCAGCTGCTCCTTGGTTGAGGGTCAGGCCTTCAACCCGATCTTCAAGTTCATCTCCGGCTTGTCGAAGCGCCTCCAGAGTGGACGCGTCGGGCTGCCAATAGTTACGATCACTCGCTTCAAGCAAGCATCCTGCAAGGCGCGAACTCGACCGGGGATTTAACTCGGTGATGCGCCGGCGCATTTCCTCATCGAGTACGAATGTCTCGCCGATTTTCTGATAGACCCACGGGTCCACTTGACCTGTTGTTGCTGACCAACCCAGCGTGTTGGAGACGTGTGCTTCTATTTGTCGAACGCCTTCATAGCCGTGGCGCAACATGCCCTCATACCATTTCGGGTTCAGCGCTCTCGTGCGCGTCTCGAGACTGACTTGCTCTTGAAGCGTTCGTACGCACTCATCGCCGCTCGTTTGGTCTCCAATATAAACCGGGGGTGCTTGACCTGTGACGGTTTTGACGGCCTGGGAAATTCCGCCAAGTGTATCGAAATAGTGATCGATGGTTGTGACACCGAGCTCGACAGATTCTAAATTCTGATAAGCCAGATCGACATTTTCGAGGATGCTCGTTAGCAATTCAGGTTGCGCGCTCGGGTTGCTGTTCAGTCCATATGCAAAGCACTTACGCTGCGTGTAAGTTTCAGCCAGTTCTGCTTCGTCTTCCCAGCACCCAGCATCGATCAATTGATTTACGTTCGAACCATATGCGCCCTGAGCGTTGGAGAAGACGCGCAACGCAGCAGTCTCAAAATCGCATTGATGTTTGTCTTGATGAGCCAAAGTGTGGGCCCGAATAAAGTTTTGATCTAGCGGTTCATCTGCTGATGCGGCTGCAAAAGCTGCTTCGGCGATGAGCTTTGTTTGCAATGGCAGCAAATCCCGAAAGATCCCAGAGAGCGTCACGACGACGTCAACCCGAGGTCGACCAAGCTCTTCCAGCGATATGAGTTCGGCGCCGGATAAGCGGCCATAGGAATCGATCTTTGGTCTTGCTCCAATCAACGCCAAGACTTGGGCAAGTTGTGCGCCTTCACTCTTAAGATTGTCCGCCCCCCAAAGCACCATAGCCACGGACTTTGGCATTCCGCCTTGGTCCTTGCTCAACCGGTCGAGCAAAATTTTAGCTTGGCGTTGCCCATCTCTGACGGCAAACCCACTCGGCATCCGACAGGGATCGAGGCCATGAATGTTTCGACCGGTGGGCAAGATATCAGGTTTGCGGATCAAGTCGCCGCCAGCAACAGGCGGTATATAGCGTGCATCCAAGGCCTGCACTAAAGCACCAAGCTCTTGATTGTCGCACAATTGACGCTCGATATCATGCCTTGTGGCAGAATCAAGTTTGCCATCAGGATGCGCCTCTGCCATGGCATCAAGCAATTCAGCGCGTACTACTGCGCTCGGCGCCTCCCCTGCCACATGCAATCCGTGCGGAATAAGGGTCTGTTCAATTGAATGAAGTTCTTCGCGCAACCGTTCAATGATGACGTCAGCGGGCTCCTGCTTGCTTAGCGCGAACTCGAGATTTTGAGCTCGCACTAAAATATCTTCAAACAATCGTTCCCGCAGTTCCGTTCGCGCAGGGTCCGTACTCGACCAGCGCGCAATGTCTTCTTGGAGATTGGAGAGTTCATTATAGGCTTCGGCTTTTATGACGGGCGGCGTGAGATAACTCACCGTCGTTGCAGCAGATCGGCGTTTGGCAATCGCAGCCTCAGACGGATTGTTAGCCGCGTAGAAGTATACGTTTGGCAGGTCATCGATCAAATAGTCCGGCCAACAAGCGCTATCCAAACCCACTTGTTTTCCGGGCATGAACTCCAATGCTCCGTGTGTACCAAAGTGTAAAACGGCATCCGCTAAAAAAGTCTCGCGCAGCCATCTATAGTAAGCTGCGAACGCATGAGTGGGCGCAAAGCCGCGTTCAAAAAGAAGCCGCATTGGATCGCCTTCATATCCAAATGAAGGCTGCAACCCGATAAACACATTTCCGAACTTCGCCCCTCGAATTTCAATAGCGCTGTTACTAACTTGATGACGCCCGGGCGCTGGCCCCCATTGAGCCTCAATCTCTTCAAGGCGAGCTTCCTGCGCAACGTGCTGATCGACCGATACCAAGTCGAAGACGCGGGCGTCGGTCATAATCTGATCACCGAGGACCGCCTCGCGAAGCGCTTCTACAGTTTCAGGAACTTCCACGGTATAGCCTTCAGACTTGAGGGCGATCAGCGTGTTTTGTAGAGACCCGAACACATCTAGGTGCGCTGCGGTTCCAGCCGCGCCACTATTTGGAGGGAAGTTAAACAGCGTGATCGCCAAGTTGCGCTCGCTGACGGGTTTCGCCCGCAGATCGATCAAACGTTTTACGCGCCGTGCCAGCATGTCAGCGCGCTCCGTGTGAGCTTGCATTTTTAGCAAATCAG
Organism: Pseudomonadota bacterium; assembly: GCA_038526515.1. Lineage (GTDB taxonomy): Bacteria > Pseudomonadota > Alphaproteobacteria > Caulobacterales > Hyphomonadaceae > Henriciella. The sequence goes on from JBCBGS010000014.1 coordinate 15,420, forward strand.
GTTGTTCGGGGTTAGGCATACGCGCGCCGAACACAATCGGTCCTGTCGCCCCATCTAATTCCGGGATTGCCACCATCATTGTGGCTTCTATTGGCGTTAATCCTTGAGGATTGTCTTGCCAGTCTTGCAGCGTTTGAAACTCGATCGATTGAGCGGATATGTATGGCAGGTCGAGGCGTGCGAGTGTGTCTGCTGCTGCCTCCGCATCATTGTATGCCGGTCCACCCACGAGTGAAAAACCGGTGAGCGATACGACCGCATCAACGTTTGGTTTGCCGTCTTTGACAAAGAACGTGTTGATGGCTTCTCGCGCATCTAGTCCGCTCGCAAACGCTGGAACGACCCGCATGCCGTTCGCCTCGAGCGCACGAATGACGCCATCATAATGACCGGTATCTTTGGATAGAATATATGACCGCATCAGCAGCAAGCCCACAGATGGGCGTACGCTTCGAGCCAGCGGAAGTTTTCTTTGCGACGTGACGACGCGCGGCGATGCCGCCGGATGATATAGACCGGTTTCGGGATACTCGATTGGAGGCGCGGCGAGCAGTGTTCCGCGGTAAATGGTGCGCGGGCCGTCCGCGTAACGATTGACGAGAAATCGAACCAGATTTTCGATATTCTCATCTGACCCAGCCAACCAATACTGCAAGGATAGGAAGTATGCGCGAACATCCTGCGCGGTGCCAGGAATATATTTCAAGATTTTAGGCACCTGGCGCAGCATCTTCATCTGATTAGCGCCGGCTTTGGCTTTATCTTTTGAACCCCTCAACCGTTTAAGCAGTGCAATTGGTCCTTTTTGCGGGCGGTCCATACGGAAGCGATCGAGCCGAGTGAGCTTTACAATTTCAGTCGCGGAGAGGCATCCAAGCATAGCGTCGCAATGCTCCCGCCGCGCCAAAAGATTCGGCAAAACCGCTTCGATGTGATCACTCATAAACAGCATGGACACGACGACGAAGTCTGCTTCATCGATGGCGTTCTTACAGGCGCAAAGCGCGTTTGGATCCTTAACCCAGTCTACCGCAGCGTGGAATGAAAGCGACAATCCGGGAATGGCTTTCTTCAACCTCGCGCTCGCATCGAGTGCTGCTGCCTCCAGCTGCCGATCGAGAGAGATCAGTACAACTTTGACTGTTGGAGAGGATGTGCGACTAGCGGCCATAATGCGCCTTCGCTTCATACAAGGTGTCTATGGAGATCGTTTCCAAATCGTGCTCTCGCGCGAATTGCTCGGTATTTTTTTTCGCCTTACCGCGAACAAAGAAGGGTACTTTTTTCAGCTCTGCTTCGGCTTCTGGGGCCCACCCTATGGCAGACGCCAACTCGGTTATGTTGGTCGATTGGCGCGTGTGCCCTGAAAGGTGAGATGGGCCGGCTGCATCGTTAAACTCGAAATCGTCTCGGAACATGTTGAGAAGATGCTCTTCCAATCCCATGAGCAAGGGGTGAACCCACGTGTCGAATAGGACATTCGCGCCCTCAAATCCCATTTGAGGAGAGTATCGAGCTGGATAGTCATGGACGTGTGCTGGCGCTGCAATAACCGAACACGGAATACCCAAACGTTTCGCAATATGCCGTTCCATTTGGGTTCCGAGAATAATTTCTGGTTGCGCTTTGGCTATGGCGTCTTCGACATCGAGATAATCATCTGTGATGAGCGGTTCGACGCCATAGTGTTTAGCAGCAGCGCGCAAGTCGCGCGCGAACTCACGATTGTAGCACCCTAACCCAACGACCTCGAAACCCATCTCCTCGCTTGCAACTCTTGCTGCTCCGATCGCGTGGGTTGCATCACCAAAAACAAAGACCCGCTTGCCGGTAAAGTAGGTGGAATCTACTGAGTTGGACCACCAAGGCAGGTTAGATCGCTCCAGATCATCCGCCTTTTCCAATCCGGCCAAAGTGCAGACTTCGTCGACAAATTCTCGTGTTGCTCCAACACCAATTGGGATCGTTTTCGTGAACGGTTGCCCCATATTTTTTTCAAGCCAGCGCGCTGCAGAGTCTGCGATCTCGGGATAGAGAACAATGTTGAAGTCTGCATGCCCGATCCGAACGATATCGGTGGGTGTCGCGTGCAGCGGCGCAATGATGTTAATATCGATGCCAAGTGCTCGAACGAGGCCGCTAATCTCGGCAAGATCGTCGCGGTGGCGAAAGCCCAGAGCGGTGGGCCCAAGAATGTTACACGTTGGTCGCGCATTCGCGGGCTTTTTCGGACGTTGCACTCGGTCAGCGAGGGACCTCACGATTTGATAGAATGTCTCGGCAGCGCCCCAATGTTCCTTTTTAGAAAATGATGGCAATTCGAGAGGAACGACCGGCACCGGTAATCCGACCCGTTTCGCGAGACCTCCGGGGTCGTCTTGAATGAGCTCCGCGGTGCATGAAGCCCCAACAAGAATGAGATCTGGTTGAAACCGCTCGTAAGCGTCATTGAGCGTTTTTTTGAAAACGACCGCTGTGTCTCCGCCAAGATCGCGCGCTTCAAAGGTCGTATAGGCCACTGGGGGTCGCTCAGGGCGCCGTTCGATCATTGTGAAGAGCAGGTCGGCATATGTGTCGCCTTGCGGCGCGTGCAAAACAAAGTGGACGTCATCCATTGCGGTGGCGATGCGCATTGCTCCGACATGTGGAGGCCCTTCATATGTCCAAACCGTTAGCTTCATTACACAGCAAGCCTCCGTTTACGGACGATTGGACGTGCGAAGAGTTCAGCAGCATCGCCAGCTTGGTCGTAACCGTGGATTGGAGAGAATATCAGCTCGATCGACCATTTGGTCACAAGACCTTCTGCCTCCAACGGGTTTGCCAGTCCGAGACCGCAAACCGTGATATCGGGTCTCGTCGACAGGCAACGGTCGAGTTGCCGGTCAACATCTTGTCCTTCGGAAAATCGAACGTCTGTTCCGAGAAGCTTTAGTTCTTCGGTCAGCAATTCTTGGTGCAAGTATGGGGTGCCAACCTCACAAAGAGACATTCCTAATTCTCGGCTTAGAAACCGCGCGAGCGGTACCTCAAGCTGAGAATCGGGGAAGAAGAATATAGACTTTCCGCTGAGCAATTCACGATGGTGGGCCAGCGCTTTTTCAGCTCGATTTCGAGGCAGTTCCACCACTTGCGCGAATTTCTTGCGATCTACGCCCCAAGTGTCAGCAGCTGCACGCAGCCATTCCGTTGTTCCTTCTGCTCCGATCGGGAAAGGAGCTGGAATCTGTTTAGCGCCGAGACGATCAAGGAGTTGCGCCGTATCACGCAGGAAGGGTTGCGCTAGGAGGTATTTCGTATCTGGTCCAATTGTGGGCTGGGTCCTCGCAGCACGCCCCGGTAAGAACTGTACGTCTTCAATCCCGAGCGCCGAAAATAGTCTTTGAAACTGATCTTCGACGACATCCGCAAGCGCCCCAACAACGAGCAATGACTTTGCTTGCTTTTGAGGACGCGGCGCATCTTGAACCAATGCGGCGAGACAGCCATCCTCGCCTTGCGTGAACGTCGTCTCGATACCGGAACCGGAATAGTTTAGAACTCGGACATTAGGCATGAACCGTTTCGATAAGCGCCGCGCTGCAACGGCCAGGTCCAGTTTGATCACCTCTGAAGGGCAAGACCCCACGAGAAAAAGCATCTTTATGTCTGGGCGGCGCGAGAGCAGTCTGCTTACAACTCGATCCAATTCTTCATTCGCATCCGCCAAACCCGCCAAGTCTCGATCTTCAAGAATTGCGGTCGCAAAGCGCGGTTCGGCAAAAATCATGACGCCCGCGGCCGATTGGATGAGATGCGCGCACGTCCGAGATCCCACGACGAGGAAAAATGCGTCCTGGATCTTGCGATGCAACCAAACGATACTGGTCAAGCCGCAAAACACTTCACGCTGTCCGCGTTCACGAAGAATTTCCGACCCACGTTCTCGTTTGACAGAATTTTCGATCAAAGTGCTCATACAGCGCCTCCCAATTGGAAGGCTGGCGCTCTTTCAAGCCGTGCACGGCGTAGCTTCAAAAGGAACTGACCTGCGTTCACAATATATGCGAGGTATGCTGCGAGCGCGATCCACATTTGGACCTCGGGGCTGCCGAGCGCTAAGTAAAGAACGATGAGATAGAGCGTGTGCAGCGCGAGCACGACCATCGAGAAAACGTCTTCCCAGAAAAAAGCGGGCGCGAACAAATACTGACCAAATACGACTTTTTCCCAAATCGCACCTGTCACCATGATTGTGTAAAGAATGAGGGTTTTGACACAGATCGAAACGGTGGCGAGCCAGAACCCATCCCCCGTTGCGAGGTATCGTAAAACGAGAATGACGCTGACGCCGAATACGAGGAACTGGAGAGGGGCGAGAATGGCTTGGACGATTGTCCAAATTGATTCATCCCGCCGGATTCGTTCAGCAGGCGTGTAAAGCGTGGTCCCCTCACCTATGGATCGTTGCCCGATCTCCATCTTCACTGTTCCAATCTCAGTTCTTGATGAGGCTACTCCTTACTCGCCAAATGTGTCAACTGAGTTTTACGTCTATTTTGCTTGACGGTTGTGTCCTCCCCACTCGCACTCGATCTGGTTGTGCGCCCTCTATCCAGAAAGCGTTAATTTTGTTAAGGGATGAAAATGTTCAATGTGGATTTGTCTGATCAAAGGCGTTCGAACTCAGCATTCGAGGTCGAGCAGCCGCGGGTCGAGGTCTATTCCCGATATAGTCAACGTGGCGACGAACTTCGAGCCATTTACGATCCAACAGATCAGCATCAAACGCTGGGAACAGGCTTGATGTGGCGGGGCGTCCTAGCTCCATCACACACGGTAGGCAGAAGGCTAGAGTAACACCGAATAAAAATAATAATCATTCTGGGAGAGGGTTCAGTGACAGATAAGAGCGCCATAGGTCGAGCAACAGATATCGCTGACGCGTTAGATAACTTCAACATTGTGGATACTCATGGCGTCTCTCCTCAATCATCAAACAAATCGAGCAATCCGGCAGCGGATCTAGCAAGGACAATTGAGGCTGAAATCTTGCCGCGTTTGGTGCTGGTCCATTCCAATGACGCTGCACCGATTTCGCATTCGAATATGGGCGGGGAAATCCATCCCGAACAGTTAGATGAGTTCGTTAATCTAATGATAGACCGAAGCGGCGTTTCAGGTCGCGAAATGGTCGACGCGTTCATCGAAGACGGGGTCGCGCCTGAAGTTATTTATTTAGATCTTCTGGCGCCAGCCGCGCGGCAAATGGGGGCGATGTGGGAGAGCGATATACGTAACTTCTCCGAGGTAACGATTGGTCTTTGCCGACTGCACGAAGTTCTACGTCATCAGTCTTTGATCCCTGACCGAGAACACGTTTTTCCGGCGCCGAATGCTCCCACAATCCTGCTTTCAACCGTTTTAGAGGATCAGCACGTTTTTGGGGTCATAATGGTCGCCGAATTTTTCCGAAAAAACGGGTGGCAGGTTATCTGCGAACCCGGTGCGTCAACGGAAGAAATATTGCGAATCACGTCACGGCAAAATTTGGATATGATTGGCTTGTCAGTTGCCCGATCGTTTGAAGCCTCGACAGTTTCTGTCGTGATTGAGCAGATTCGGACCTCCTCGCGCAATAGCGACATAAAGGTCATCTTGGGAGGCCCGTTGATTGAGCGCGATCCGACGTTCGCGGGCCGAGTGGGGGCCGACGGTGGTATGGTGGATGCAGAGGCGGCTCCGGCCGCAGCGAAGACACTATTGGCAACTGCCCGCATTGGCTGCTAGGGGGCGTTTTTTTGAAGAAGTAACGGCATAAATTATGGATGCAAAAACTCCTCAGATTTCTCCTAATGTACCGGCGCGATCGGGATTCCATTCACCTGCTGAATATTTATCGGATTTATCTTCGGAGCGTTTAGGCCAACTCATTAACGCCGCCTCGGACATTGCGTTGGTGCTGGAAAATGGCGTTGTCAAAGATGTTTCGCTCGCCAGCAGAGCGCTCGTTTCAAGTGGTTACAATGAGGCATGGCTAGGCAAACCTTGGATTGATACCGTTACGATCGAGAGCCGTCCAAAAATAGAAGCCCTCCTTAATGAGTCAGATTGCTTCCCCAGGCAGGTGAATCATATGTCGCAATCAGCCCTGGATTTTCCGGTACGCTACACGACCGTGAAGCTTTCAGGCGGTGACCGCGTTCTCGCATTTGGTCAGGATCTGAGCGAGATATCTATTCTGCAACAAAAACTCGTTGGCGCGCATCAAGAACTCGAGCGTGATTATTCGCGCATGCGTCAGGCTGAAGGTCGATACCGCTTGCTCTTCAACTCAAGTTCGGAGGCGATCCTCATCGTGAATGGTGATGAATGGACGATTGAGGAAGCAAACACAGCAGCCGAGAATTTGACTGAACGAACCCAGCGCAAGCTGATCAAAACCTCCGTGACATCGCTTTTCGACCCGAGCGCGGCCGGACGCATCAATACAATGATTGCGACGGCCGCGACCCAAGGCATGGCAACAGAACTGGCAGTGCATCTTAATGGCGGAAAACAAGTCGATCTTTCAGCATCCGCATTTTTGGATTCAGATGCGAAGCGCATAATATTGAGATTGATTGTTCAAGCTCCTGAAACGAACAAACTGAACGTTACGCGCTCTTTCGACAAAATGATTGACCATCTGCCTGATGGGCTGGTGATCGCGGATGCTGATCAGCGCATCCTCTACACGAACGAAACGTTCGTTCAGGCCGCAAACCTATCATCGTCGCAAGATGCTAAAGGACAACCTCTTCACACTTACCTTGGACGTTCCGCCACCGATGTAAATGTTCTTTATTCATCCTTGAAAAAGAACGGCCTGGTTCGCAATTTTGCGACTTTGATGAAGGACAGATACGGCAGCGAAGAAAGTGTCGAAGTTTCCGCTGTATCCGCTCCTCATTCGGATCGGCGGGTATTCGCCTTTTCTGTTCGCGGCGTGTCCAGACGTTTGACACAATCACCCGGGCTGAATGAAAAACTTCCTAGTGCAGCATCCGATTTCACCGAATTGGTTGGCCGCGTACCACTGAAAGACATCGTGAGTGAATCAACTGTGTTGATAGAGCGTCTTTGCATCGAGGCGGCTTTGAAAATCTCTAACAATAATCGCGCAGCAGCTGCTGACATGCTGGGATTAAGTCGCCAAGGTTTGTACTCCAAACTCAAGCGCGTTGGTCTCGAGACAGGCGATGAACGATAATCCACGAGGCTATTGCGTCAACTTGAATTGACACTCACTGATGTCCACTTTAATCCTTTTTAAATGTTGGGCTCATCCATATCAGTGACACTCCACTCACGCCCTCACTGGCGTGATGTTCTTGAACTGTTTAAGCCGCTGACCTGGTTTCCTCCGATGTGGGCCTTCATGTGCGGGGTGATTTCCACTGGCAAATCAGATTGGGGCGACTGGCCTTTCATTGCCGGAGGCGTCATTCTAGCAGGCCCCCTGGTGTGCGCAGCCAGCCAAGCTGTAAATGATTGGTTTGATCGTCATGTCGATGCCATCAACGAACCGGATCGCCCGATCCCTTCGGGGCGAGTACCTGGGCGCTGGGGTTTTTATCTTGGCCTATTTTGGTCAGCAGTGTCCCTGATCATTGGTGCGGCGCTGGGACTGTGGGCTTTTGCAGCAACGATTGTTGGAATTGCGCTCGCATGGCTCTACAGCGCGCCGCCAGCGCGTTTTAAGGAAGATGGCTGGAGCGGCCCAGCGGTTGTAGGAATAGCCTATGAAGGTGTGGCTTGGTTCACAGGCGCCGCCGTAATCATAGGAGTGGCGCCGGGGCCATACATTGTTGCCGCTCTTCTTCTCTATTCCTTCGGTGCGCATGGTATCATGACACTGAACGATTTTAAGGCCATCGAAGGTGACCGAGTATCGGGTGTGCGCTCACTACCGGTTCGGCTGGGCGTCGAACGTGCTGCACAGGTTGCCTGCTTAATAATGCTCGTCGCTCAATTCCTGGTACTCGCCGGCCTTGTTTATATTGAAATGAATATTCACACTGGATTGCTCGGGGCGCTGATACTGATGCAAATCATATTGATGCGGTCTCTGATGCGCGCGCCTGAGGAAAAGGCACCCTGGTTTAACGCGACCGGCACACTTCTTTACGTGCTCGGCATGCTTGTGACGGCTTTTGCGCTCGGCTCAATCGACGGAGGTCCTGGATGGACGATCGGGTAAATCATGACAGTATCGGTTGGTTTGGGATTTTCCGGCTCGGGCTCATCCAAGCCGCCCTTGGCGCAATCGTGATATTGACAACGTCCACTTTAAACCGAGTCATGGTGGTCGAACTAGCTTTACCCGCGATACTGCCAGGTGCACTGGTCGGTTGGCATTATGCCGTTCAGCTTTCCAGACCGAGATGGGGATATGGCTCCGACGTCGGTGGAGCACGCGCTCCTTGGATCATAGGCGGTATGATGACGCTCGCGATCGGCGCTGTTTCTGCTGCGGTAGCAACCGCTTTGATGGCGCAAAACCCAAGCGCTGGAATCGTCGCTGCTGTGATTTCATTTTTCATAATTGGTGTCGGGGTTGGTGCGGCAGGAACAAATCAACTTGCCCTACTCGCCACTCACACCAAACCTTCACGCAAGTCTGCTGCCGCTGCAATCACTTGGATCATGATGATTATCGGTTTCATCATCACGGCTGGCGTTGCTGGTGCAATGCTAGATCCATTTTCAATGTTGAGACTGATACAAGTGACAGCAACCGTCTCGGTGATCGCGGTTATTGTCTCTGCGATCGCGGTTTGGGGTTTGGAAGGAAGGCGGCGCGCGGCCCCGAGAATCAGCGAGGCCGACGAAAAACCAAGCTTCATCGTCATCTTGAAGGAGGTTTGGGCCGATCAACAAGCAAGACGTTTTACGATTTTTGTTTTGGTCTCGATGCTCGCTTATAGCGCGCAAGATCTCATCTTGGAGCCCTTCGCTGGCATGGTCTACGATTATACCCCGGGCGAATCTACAAGCCTCGCAGCGACACAAAATATGGGCGTTTTGCTTGGCATGATCGTCACAGCCATACTCGGAACGGTGGTGGGCAAATCACGCGCGCGCTTCATGCGGCAGTGGACCGTTGTCGGGTGTTTCTCATCTGCGGCAGCGCTTGCCGCTTTGTGCATGGCAGCACTGGTTGGGCCGAGCTGGCCACTTAAACCGAGCGTATTTGCACTCGGCCTTGCGAATGGCGTTTTTGCCGTGTCGGCTATTGGCTCGATGATGACGCTGGCGAGCGCTGGACAAAAGGGGCGTGAGGGCACGCGCATGGGTCTATGGGGCGGCGCGCAAGCTATCTCGTTTGGCATTGGAGGATTTATCGGCGCTAGCGCCTTGGATTTGACACGTATCGTTTACGCCGAAATCGGGCCGGCTTTCGCGACCGTGTTTGCAGCCGAGGGTTTGCTATTCCTTGTAGCAGCAGTTTGTGCAGCTCGCGTCGGCACGAGTTCGAGTGATGAAATGAAACTCCCTGCCCTGCCTGCGGGCGACATTGTACCAGCCGAATAGCCGGAGATTAGATATGCAGCCACAAAATCCATCAGAACTTGTTTACGATGCAATTGTGGTGGGCGGCGGCCCAGCTGGCGCAACGGCTGCAAGAGATCTCGCCGCTCGACATCACCGCGTTTTATTGATCGACAAGCCCGGTCGGATAAAACCTTGCGGCGGAGCGATACCACCTCGTTTGGTTCGAGACTTTGAAATTCCCGAAGCTCAGATCGTAGCGCACGCAAAGACTGCGCGTATGGTCTCTCCCAAAGGACGCATCGTGGATATGCCCATCAATGGCGGATCGGTGGCCATGGTCGACCGCGAACACTTTGACGAATGGCTCAGACAACGCGCGGTGGCTGCAGGTGCGCTACGTCTGGACGGGGAGTTTGTTGGCTTGGAACGCGATGCACATGGTCGTGCGATCGTTCGGTGCCGATCTTCTGCGCAGACAGATCGAGAAAGCGAACCATTAAGACTGATCGCCAAAACGGTGATCGGCGCCGATGGCGCCCGCTCAAAGATAGCCGCACAGGAGGTGGGCGGTGACCAGCCCAAAAGTGTGTTTGCCTATCATGAAATTATTCGTTCCCCAGTGACGCCTGATACAAAGCGATTCGAGGGATCGCGCTGCGAGATTCGATATGATGGCAAACTCTCGCCAGACTTTTACGCATGGATTTTCCCACACGGGGAGACGACCAGTGTCGGTGTCGGCAGCGCTCAAAAAGGGTTTTCGCTCCGCCAAGCCGTCACGTCTTTGCGCAGCGCGGCGGCTCTTGATTCGGCCGATACGATCCGCACAGAAGGCGCGCCAATCCCTTTAAAGCCGATGAAAAAGTGGGATAATGGCAAGGACGTCATGTTGGCGGGAGACGCGGCAGGATGCGTGGCGCCAGCGTCAGGTGAAGGGATATATTATGCGATGCTCGGCGGCCAGGTTGCCGCTGAAGCGATCCATGAACTTCTGATGACAGGTAATCCTCGAGCGCTTGCTAAGGCTAGGAAGCGATACATGAGAGAGCACGGAAAGGTCTTCTTCATTCTCGGCATCATGCAGCATTTCTGGTACAGGAACGATAAGCGCCGCGAACGGTTTGTGAACATTTGCGATGACCCTGATGTTCAGCGACTCACTTGGGAAGCATATATGAACAAGAGGCTCGTGCGCGCCAACCCAATGGCCCATGTCCGGATCTTTCTAAAAGATATGGCTCATCTGCTGGGTTTGGCAAAAGTGAAGGACCAACGCTCCTAAATGGGACAGTCTCGCCCTATTCTCATCGCAAGCGGCAGTGCGGTCTTGGTGGCATTTTTGGGTGGATTAGCGTCGCGCCCGGGTGCTTGGTATGAAACGCTGGATAAGTCGGCGCTAACGCCTCCAAACTGGGTCTTCGCACCGGCTTGGACCATTATTTATGCCCTTTGCGTAATCGCCGCCGTTTTGGGGTGTCGCAGCGCGCAGACAAGCGCAACGCGCGCGTGGTTAATATCGCTCTTTTTCATCAATGCGGTGTTTAACGTGTTGTGGAGTTTTTTCTTTTTTACGCTTCAGCGCCCCGATTGGGCGCTTGCCGAAGTGGCCGCGTTGTGGGCATCCGTCGCATCACTGATCTTACTTCTTCGGAGCCAGTCACGTATCGCATCCGTTTGCCTATTTCCCTATCTCATTTGGGTGAGCTTTGCCGCATACCTAAACTACCAAGTGGTCCTTTTGAACGGGCCGTTTGGTTGATGCGTCCGTTCCCATGTCGCTTGATCCCATAGTCCTCGATATCATTCTCATAGTCATTGCGATTGAGTTCTTCATTCTGGTCTTTTGGCTTTACCTACGCGACGCGCTAAGGTTGGTTCCGGCTTGCGCCTGCTTTTTAGCGTCGGGCGCGTTGTTGGTCGTCGCGCTTCGGTTCGGTGTGGACGGGCCGATAGACTCACCGATCGTATTAGCTTGCCTTACTCTCTCATTCCCAGCTCATATCGCGACGCTGTGGCTGGTCTGGTATCAAGCACGATGAACAAAAAAAGCGGCATGCAAAAGCATGCCGCGTGAGGTTGGAAGATGTGGAACGCCAGGGTTCTGGAGCGGCGCTCCGGAGGCAAACCCGATCAGGATCGAAATCCATTTCTCGGGTTAAAATCTGGCGAATCCATTATCGATTCCCCAGAGATACCAATTGTCGACCACTGTACCGGTCAACAGGATCCCAATGCCGCCCGTGATCGGGCAAAGAATTGCGAACCACCAAGCCCAGCGATGGATCGACTCCATGGATGCGTTGAACCCCATGGTCCACCGCCAAAACAAAGCGGCGCGTTCAGATGCCGTTCCTCGATCTACGATCTGCTCGACTTCCCGCTCACCGCCATATCGGCCGACTGCAAGAATGGTCGCGCCATGCATCGCGAATAAGAGCGCCGATCCGTATAGGAACACGATCGATAGCATGTGGAACGGATTATAGAATAAATTACCATAGATGAGCGAAAAATTATTCGTCCAGTCCAGATGTGAAAATATCCCAAACGGGACAGCTTCAGACCAGCTCCCCATCATAAGCGGCCTAATAAAGCCAAGCACCAGGTACAACCAGATCGCCGCGGCGAACGCCCATGAAACGTGTGTACCAAGACCAAGTTGTCTTGCTCGGCGGTAAGTCCTAACCCACCATAGTAGTATTGCCGCAGTTAAGAAGAACCCTGCCATGAGCCACCACCCACCTTCTGCCAGCGGAGGCATAATACTGAGTCCGTGTTCTGGAAGCGGTGCATCGAGAGACAACCAAGGCAGTTGCCCGAAGAACTTGATTGGATCCCATCCAACGGAGGCCCACATGTTGAGTCCGATGATTTCGATTGCGATAAATCCGCAAATGAGTGAGGCGACGCCGGTACCGCCCAGATAGACCGGCCCGATCTGCGCGTCGCCAATCTTACCAAGTAGGTAGCTGAAGGCTTTCACTTTTTCACGTGGCCAGTCACCTTTTGGGAGCTCAACGCCAGGATCAAAGTGTCCGCGGACTTGAACTTGGGTAAATATGTTCTGATAATCTGCCATTGTTCCGCCCTTTAATCCGCCCAAATCGGGATGTTCTTCCACCAATCCCACCATGTGACCCAAGACCCTTCATAAAGTGGTCCACTAATTACGATGCAGATTGCGCTCCAGAACCCGGCAGACAAAGCCAGAAACATTCCTACTCTGTGAATGCCGAGTGTGCCGACAGAATAGCCTATCGTGTCACGAAAAAATGCGTTCTCGTGTTCAGGGGCTTTGACTTCTTTGTTCCTACCAGGATTGGTTGCGGACAGGACGGCTCCGCCATGCATCGCGAGCGCGAGCGTGGTGGTAAAAAAGAAAGTGATAGCGACCATATGGGCCGGATTGTAATGAAAATTGCCGTATTGATACCCAGTATTCGAAACCCAATCTAAGTGGCTCATAATCCCATAGGGAAACCCATGGCCCCATGCTCCTAGCAAAAACGGGCGAATGATCACCAGAGTAACATATGCGAGAATTGCGATGCTGAATGCGAATGGGACGTGATAGCCCATACCGAGTTTTCGGCAAATTTCGACCTCGCGCAGCGCCCAGGATATGAACGCGCCGGTTGCACAAAATGTAATCAATTGCCAAAGACCACCTTCAGCAAGCGGCGCGAAGTTTAACCCATAACTAATGTCCGGGGGATCAATGCTTATGAGCCACGGGTTCCAAGTATCCCCCATGGAGGCGCCGAAGAAAATCAGCGCGGTCCCTAAGCTTGCAAAAAACAGGGTCGTGATTCCGAAAAATCCGACATAGAAAGGACCCACCCAAAAGTCGAACAGGTCTCCCCCAATCAGGGTCCCACCACGAATTCGATATTTTCGCTCGAAACTAAGTAACGCCATCTGCCGGGCTCCGCGAGTCTATTTTGAGTGGAAGCTCGAGGACCGCGTGGGCGCGGTCCTCGTTGCTCATTAAGCTTGTCCGATATGTTCGGTGAAATCCATCGAGATGGATGCGGTTGCAACTGGCGCTGTTCCCAGCCAGTTGAAGCGTTCCGTGCTCAGCAAGATGAAGTGAATCAGCACAGCGAGCGTGAACAAGAATATGGCCAGTGCCACGAGGACGCGGCGCGGGTCAAAGAGTAACCAAATTCTCCACATGGGACGTCTCCT
>JBCBGS010000015.1:0-28954 GCA_038526515.1 Pseudomonadota bacterium
TCTTTTTCAGTCGGGCGTCCCTCACGCTTGAAGAAGCCACCTGGAATGCGGCCTGAAGCGTAGTATTTTTCCATATAGTTGACGGTCAGTGGGAAAAAGTCTTGTCCCGGCTTCGCAGATTTCGCGAAGGTTGCCGTCGCTAGCAGGGTTGTATCACCATATGTGATCATAACCGCGCCATCAGCTTGACGGGCCACTTGGCCAGTCTCGATTTTTAGTGTCCGGCCGGCCCATTCCAGCGAGACTGATTGTTTATCAAACATACGTTTTGCTTTCTTTCATACATACGAAAAGCCCGCCGCGGCCGAATGCCAAGGCGGGCTGTTTTGAGAGCCTAGCGGCGAATGCCCAGCTCTCCGATGAGCGTTTGGTAACGCTCTTCATTTTTCCTCTTCACATAGTCGAGGAGTTTGCGGCGGGTGGCGACCATCGCCAGAAGCCCGCGGCGGGAGTGGTTGTCTTTTTTATTGTCCTTGAAGTGGTCGGTCAGATTGTTGATCCGTTCAGTCAGGATCGCGACCTGGACTTCAGGGCTACCCGTGTCACCTTCGGTACGGGCAAATTTCTTGATCAGTTCGGCTTTACGCTCAGCTGTGATCGACATCGATATACTCTCTATTGTCGCCTTGCGGCGGGTTGAATACGCGGCCAAAAGGCCTGTGTTTTGAGGGAGGGCGGCGCGGGTTCAGCCTCGTCCGGGATGTCGTCCAGAAGGGCTAGGTTTGCACGTTGCTCGCAACAAGCCGCGCATTTGGCACATTTGGTTGCATTTGGAAAGGGTTTGTTGCGGTATCTCCCCGCTAAGATGGAACCAGCTCGACTGCCTGCAATGCCCGCTTTTGCGCCTCGCCCAAGGCGGCTTCACTGAACCCTTCCAAACTCTCCTCGAAAAGCCAGTGATAGTTCAGCTCCGCGCCGAGACGGAGATACGCAGCACCAAGGCCAATTGCAGCCCGGTCCATAAAGACAAATTCCGCTGGGACCGTGACGGGTCCTTTTTCTTTCAACAGCTTGCGAACTGCGAAGGCTTCTTTGCGGCCATACTCGCCAGGTTTGATGCCATCGGCAACGCTGCGGACGCGGTCATCCAGGAGGGGTCCATAGATAAACCTCGCCCAAATGCTCAGAACTTCCACCAATTCAGTGTTCAGCCCCTTAAAGCCCCATTTCTCAAATGCCGCATAGACCGCATCGAAGTCATCCGCACGCAAGCCGCGATAGAGGTCAACCACGCCCGCGACAAAACTTGGTGGGAAAATGCGGATGCAGCCAAAGTCCAAGAGATTGAGCCCCTGCCCGTCTCGCGTGACCTGGTAATTCCCCAGATGCGGATCGCCGTGGATCACCGCGGCGCCCGTGAACGGGTTCCACCAGGTCCAGAATAGATGCCGCGCAATCGCGTTGCGCACCTCTTGAGGCGCGCTTTCATAATCATTCAGACGGTCGCCGGTCACCCAAGACATGGTCAGCAAGCGATCTGTGCTGAGCTCTGGCACCAAGTCCGGGACGGTTACATAGTCGGCGTCTTTCAGCAGGTGCTGATAGAGCTGCATATGTTTCGCTTCGCGCGCATAATCGAGCTCTTCGCGCAAGCGATCCGTGATCTCTTCAATCGCTTCGGATGGATCAACGGAGCCATCCAGACGTTTAAACATGCCGAGCAGCATTCTCAGCTGCCCCACATCACTTTCAACGGCTGAGGTCATGTCTGGATATTGCAGCTTACAGGCGACCTCGCGGCCATCATGCAATGTGGCGCGGTGAACTTGCCCTAGGCTCGCCGCATGGGCCGCTTCCTTACCGAACTCCGCGAACTTGCTCTGCCAGTCCGCGCCAAGCTCCGCCCGCATGCGGCGGCGGACAAATGGCCATCCCATCGCGGGCGCTTGCGCCTGCAGCTGGCTCAGCTGATCCGCATATTCTTCTGGAAGAAAGTCCGGGACGGTCGAAACCATCTGCGCAACCTTCATAAGAGGCCCCTTAGATTTGCCGAGCGCAGCGGCGAGGGCTTTGGCAATGCGTTCATCGCCCTTCTCGCCGCCAAACATCGCATTCGCAGCAAAGGTCAGCCCAGCTCCGGACAGGTTAGTGCCCACCTTCATCGTCCGCCCTAAGCGCGCGGACAAACGGTTACGTTCGGGGTCTTTTTCAATGTCTGGCGTGTCGGTCATGGTCGCTCTGAAGTGAGGTTTCCACAAACATAGGGCTAAAAGCGCAGCCGCGAAGGGGAGAAGGAGTCGCGGGGGGCGAAGAACGTGTCTATATTCCCCGTATGTCGGGACCGAATCGCCCATCAATTTCTGAAATGGCCGCTGCGCGCCCCCCCGTGCCGCGCGATGATGCGAGCTATTTGGAAGGTCTGAACCCTGAACAGAAAGAAGCGGTACTGACCACAGAGGGGCCGCTTCTGGTGCTTGCTGGTGCCGGGACGGGTAAGACACGCGTGCTGACCACGCGCCTCGCCCACATTATCGCATCTGGCCTTGCCTATCCGAGCCAGACGCTGACCGTGACCTTTACCAACAAAGCTGCGCGTGAAATGCGCGAGCGGGCCTTGAAGCTGACGGGAGAAGCGGGTGAAGGGCTGCGCTGGCTCGGCACCTTCCACTCCATCTCTGCTCAGATCTTAAGGCGACATGCGGAACTGGTTGGCCTCAAATCCAGTTTCACGATTATTGATACCGATGATCAGATCCGCCTCTGCAAACAGATCATCGAGGCCGAGAACATTGATGCGAAACGTTGGACGCCGCGCTACCTCGCGGGCCTCATCGATGGCTGGAAAAACCGCGCGCTGTTGCCCGGCAAGGTTCCAGGCGATGAAGCGTATCAATTCGCCGATGGCAAAGGCATCAAATGCTACGAGACCTATCAAGCGCGCCTCAAGGTTCTGAACGCCTGCGATTTTGGTGATTTGTTGATCCACAATATCACGCTGTTCCAGGAAAATCCGGATCTGCTCGCCGACTTCCATCGCAAGTTCAAATACATTCTGGTTGACGAGTATCAGGACACGAACGTCGCCCAATATCTTTGGCTGCGCTTGCTTGCGCAGGGCAATTCGAACATTTGCTGTGTCGGCGATGATGATCAGTCCATCTATGGCTGGCGTGGTGCCGAGGTCGACAATATCTTGCGCTTCGAGAAGGACTTTCCTGGCGCGAAGACGATCCGCCTTGAACGCAACTATCGCTCAACTGAACCCATCCTGGCCTGCGCCTCAGCGGTCATCGCAAACAATAAAGGCCGTCTCGGAAAGACGCTCTTTGTCGGTGGTGATTGGGCGGGCGATCCGGACGCCAAGAAAGTGCAAGTGCGCGGCCTTTGGGACGGCGAAGCCGAAGCCCGCATGATCTGTGACGAGATCGAAGCTTGGGCGGCGCGTGGCGGTAAGAACAGATATGAAGACTGCGCCATTCTCGTCCGCGCCTCCTGGCAGATGCGCTTGTTTGAAGAGCGCCTGATCATTCTGGGTATTCCGTATCGCGTCATTGGCGGACCGCGCTTCTTCGAGCGTGCAGAGATCCGTGACGCGATGGCCTATCTCCGGCTGATCCGCTCCACGGATGATGACCTCGCCTTTGAGCGCGTCGTCAACCAGCCGAAACGCGGTGTGGGCAACACGACCGTACAGAAACTTCAGCGCTATGCCCGCGATGATGGGCGCAGCCTGTTCACGCTAACGCCAATGGTGCTGCAGACCGATGAGATTAAGGGCCCCGGCAAACGCGGGCTCACGCAATTCATCGATCAGATCAATCTCTGGCGTGATCGCCACAATAGCGGCATGAGCCATACCGAACTCGCGCAGGTCATCCTCGACGAGTCCGGCTATACAGACATGCTACAAAAGGACCGCAGCCCGCAGGCCCAGACGAGGCTCGACAACCTCAAAGAGCTGATCAACGCGATGGGCGAGTTCGATAATCTCACCGGGTTCCTCGAGCATGTCGAACTGGTCATGGATACGGGCGGCAAGTCGAACGGAGATGAGGTGCAAATCCTCACCTTGCACGGCGCGAAAGGTCTGGAATGGCCACAAGTCTTCCTTCCAGGATGGGAAGAAGAAGTGTTCCCGTCACGCCGTTCGCTTGATGAAAGCGGCGCCAAAGGGCTCGAGGAAGAACGCCGTCTCGCTTATGTCGGCATCACCCGTGCCCGCGAAGTCTGCCGCATCTCTTTTGTCGCCAATCGCCAGATCTTCGGGCGCTGGCAAAGCGTGCTGCCAAGCCGCTTCGTTGATGAGCTACCACATGAACATGTCGAAGCCGAAGCAGAGACGGGATACTCTTCCCTGCCCGGCAGCGATGATGGCTTTACCGGTACCGTTGAGGATCTTGGCGAGCGATCAAACTATACGTCCCCAGGCTGGAAACGCCTGAAAGAGAACGCGGGAAAGTATGACTCCGCGCCGGTCATCGATGGCAAAGCTACACTGGTCGCCTCTGAGTCCGGCCAATCCGGGTTCAAACTGAATCAGCGCGTCTTCCACGAGAAGTTCGGCTACGGCAAAGTGATGGACGCCAACGGCACCAAACTCACGGTCGCTTTCGAGAAAGCGGGACTAAAGAAAGTCATCGCGACGTTCGTAACCGCGGCTTAGCCAACTTTATCCATAACACCACCAAGCAGGATCGATCTCATGAAAACACCCGAAGATGCCCTCGATGATTTTCTCGAAACACTGCGCCGGGAATTCCGGTCCGATCCAGAACTTGCCCATCGGGTGGTCAAAGCTCTCGGCGTGAAAGTTGAGCTCCGCGGCTCCAAGGCAGCCGATGTGCTCAATGCGCTTGAGCTGGTCGACAAAGACGGGCCGGAGAGCGCCCGCGAGACGCTTCGCTCTTTCTCAGCCGCTGAGCTAAAGAAGATCGCGAAGAATAATAATCTCGCCACACCGATTGATATGAAATCGCTCGACGATGCGGGTCTGGTCGACATGATCGCGACCCGCGCCGCGAACAAGATCGCCGAGCGCCGTCGTTAGCTTGCGGCTTTAAGCGCCTGATCTAAGTCGGCCATCAGATCTTCCGCTTCTTCAATCCCGATTGATAGACGGACCGAGTCTGGCGCCGCGCCGGCCGCTACCTTCTGCTCATCTGTGAGCTGACGGTGCGTGGTAGAAGCCGGGTGGATAACCAGCGACCGCGCATCGCCAAGATTCGCGACATGGCTGAACAGTTCGAGCCCGTTTACAAACTTTACGCAAGACTCATAACCGCCCTTCAACTGGACCGTAAACAGCGCGCCGGCCCCCTTCGGGCAAAGCTTCTGCGCGCGGGATTTGTACGGTGAGCTATCGAGGCCCGCATAAGTCACGCTTGATACGGCGTCATGGCCTTCGAGCCAGGCTGAGATTTTCTCAGCGTTGGCGACGTGCTTTTGCATGCGCAGAGACAGGCTCTCAATGCCCATCAGCGTGTAATGCGCGCCTTGCGGATTCATCGTCATACCAAGGTCGCGGAGACCGATCGCAATCGAGTGGAAGGTGAATGCAGCTGGGCCGAACGTCTCGTGGAATTTGAGCCCGTGATAGGCCGGCTCCGGCTCGGTGAGTGATGGGAACTTGCCCGCCGCTGTCCAGTCAAAAGCACCAGAATCGACAACTGCGCCGCCGGTCACAGTCCCATTTCCAGTTAGATACTTGGTCAAGGAATGAGTGACGAGTGTCGCCCCATATTGGATCGGATTACAGAGATACGGCGTTGCTGTTGTGTTATCCACGATCAGCGGAACCTGCGCCGTGTTTGCGATCGCGGCGATGGCTTCGAGATCGGTGACATAGCCGCCGGGATTGGCGATCGTTTCGCAGAAGATTGCGCGGGTGTCTTCGTTCACCGCGGCTTTGACGGCATCGAGATCGTCGAAATCGACAAAGGTAGCGTCCCAGCCAAAACGTTTGATCGTGTGGGTGAACTGCGTGACGGAGCCGCCGTAAAGACGGGTAGAGACGACAACATTTCTGCCTGGCTCCATGAGCGGGAAGAGCGCCATGAGCTGCGCCGCATGTCCGGAAGAACAACAAACCGCCCCCGCACCGCCTTCGAGCTGAGCGATCCGATCTCCAAGCGCGCCAACCGTAGGGTTGGTCAGGCGGGAATAGATGTAGCCAACTTCCTGAAGGTTAAACAGCGCGGCTGCATGGTCAGCGTCGCGAAATACATAGGCCGTCGACTGATAGATCGGCACTTGGCGTGCCCCTGTGGCCGGATCGGCAACCGCGCCTGCGTGAATCTGTTTGGTATCAAAGCCGAGGTCTTGTTCGCTCACTGGATCATCTCCCATCTCGTTTGAGATGGGTCGTAGACCACCGTGCGAACAGGTTCAACTAAAGCTTGGCTTTAGTGTTTCGTGGCTTCGTCTTCGCTGCCAATGCCGTCCCAGAATTTTTTCACACGGCCCATAAAGCCTTCGGATTCTGGATTACAGTCTTTGCCCGAGCAATCGCAAAACTCGCGAAGGATTTCTTTCTGGCGAGCGGTGAGATTGCGCGGCGTTTCGACGAACATCTCAATATAGAGATCGCCGGTTTGGTGATTGCCGCGCAGGCTCGGCATGCCTTTGCCGCGCAGACGGAGTTTTCGTCCAGTTTGAGCGCCCTCTGGGATGCTGACGCGGGCGCGGCCGCCATCAATGGTTGGAATTTCGATTTCGCCGCCGAGGGATGCTGTCACCATGGAGACAGGCGTGCGGCAATAGAGATTTGGGCCGTCCCGCTCGAAGATATCGTGCTCTTCGACATTCACGAAAATGTAGAGGTCGCCCTTTGGGCCGCCCTGTGTACCGGGCTCGCCTTCGCCAGAAAGACGGATACGCATTCCGGTTTCGACACCAGCAGGGATTTTGACAGATAGGTTGCGGTCTTCCTGAACTTGCCCAGCACCGTGACAGGTCTTGCAGGGTTTCGCGATGATCTGGCCCTTCCCGTGGCAGCGTCCACAGGTCCGCTCCATCGTAAAGAAGCCTTGTTGCGCGCGGACACGGCCGCTGCCGCCGCAAGCGGGACAAGTTTCTGGGCTAGTTCCAGGTTCCGCGCCGGTGCCGTCGCAGGTTGAGCAATCAACGGCGGTCGGCACGTTAATTGTGGCCTCTTTGCCATTGAAGGCCTCTTCCAGAGTGATATCCATGTCATAGCGCAAGTCCGCGCCGCGCTGAGGGCCGCCACGACGACGTCCGCCGCCAAATGGACTGCCGCCAAAGACCTGACTGAAAATGTCTTGGAAAATATCGTTCGGGTCGCCGCCGCCGAATGGGTTGCCGCCACCGCCGCCGCCCATGCCGTTCTCAAAGGCAGCATGGCCGAAACGGTCATACGCCGCCTTCTTTTCAGCATCTGACAAGACGGCATACGCTTCGCCGACTTCTTTAAACATAGCCTCGGCTTCAGCATCATCCGGATTCTGATCCGGGTGATATTTCATCGCCAGCTTCCGATAGGCGCTCTTAAGGGCCTTCTCGTCCGCATTTCGGTCTACGCCGAGCACGTCATAATAGTCGCGTTTGCTCATAAAGCGGGTACCTGCCGTTCAAACTCTCTCTCGACCGCCAAAGTGGGGAGGTCCGAAGCGAAGTGCAAGGCCTTTAACTGCAGGCCTATCCCACCTTTTTGATTTTGCTACCGCCAAGTAGACGCTCTGAGATTTCTTTAGGCACAATCATCAGAGTATCCGCGAGCGTTTGATCCCACTCTTGAAGCAGCTCGGCAGCGCGCGCCGATCCAGTCCGCTCTTTGTGGATCTCAAGCATCATCTTGAACACATCGATGTGCTTCTGATCCATATCGCTGACGGCGTACCAATCGATCGCATCGGGGTTCGCAACATGCTCGAAGCGCTTTTCAGGATCCCAAATGTAAGCGACACCGCCGGTCATCCCTGCGCCAAAATTATCGCCTACGGAGCCTAGGATCGCGACGCGGCCGCCGGTCATGTATTCGCAGCCATTCGCCCCGCAGCCTTCAACCACAGCCTCAGCTCCAGAGTTCCGCACACCGAACCGGACACCTGCTTGGCCAGCTGCGTAGAGATTTCCGCTGGTCGCGCCATATAGGCAGGTATTGCCGATGATCGTGTTCTCGCCGCTCTGATAAGAAGCATCCGCTGGTGGGCGCAATTGGATGGTCGCGCCGGACAAGCCTTTGCCGACATAGTCATTCGCATCGCCGACCACATCCAAGAGCAAGCCTTGAACGCTAAAAGCGCCAAGTGATTGCCCTGCACTCCCGGTGAGGCGGATATGCAAGCGACCTTCTGGAAGCGCTTTTTCACCGAATTTACGAACGATGGCAGAGCTTGCGCGCGCGCCAATCGTGCGCTGTACATTCTGCACCTCATAAGTGAGTTGCATCTTCTCGCCGCGGGCGAAGAAAGGCTCGCCGTCGCGCAGGATTTGAGCATCCAGTGTGTCTGGAACGTCTTCCCGGCGATCTGGCTGATATGAGATCGGCTCAGCCGTATCGACTTGCACGAGCAGTGGATTCAAATCCAAATCGTCTAGATGCGGCGCGCCGCGAGAGACCTGAGCCAGGAGGTCTGTTCGACCAATCGCTTCATCGAGCGAGTTCAGGCCGAGGGAGGCCAGGATCCGGCGGACATCTTCCGCTACAAAGCTCATCAAATTGATGACTTTGTCCGCTGTGCCGGTGAACTTGGCGCGCAGCGACTCGTCCTGCGTACAGACGCCCACAGGGCACGTGTTCGAATGGCACTGACGCACCATGATACAGCCCATCGCAACCAAGCTGGCGGTCCCGATGCCATACTCTTCAGCGCCGAGCATAGCGGCGATCACAATGTCGCGGCCGGTCCGCAGACCACCATCGGTCCGCAGTGTGACCTTGTCGCGAAGATTGTTCAGGCTGAGCACTTGATGCGCCTCGGCGAGGCCCATTTCCCACGGCAAGCCGGCATATTTGATACTGGTCTGCGGCGAGGCACCCGTACCGCCAACACCGCCAGCGATCAGGATGATGTCGGCCTTCGCCTTCGCCACACCAGCTGCAACCGTTCCGACTCCAGATTGGGCCACGAGCTTCACACAAACGCGGCAATCTGGGTTGATCTGCTTCAGATCGTAAATCAGCTGCGCCAAATCCTCGATCGAGTAGATGTCGTGGTGCGGCGGTGGGCTAATCAGCGTCACGCCCGGTGTCGAGTGACGGTTCTTCGCGATGAACTCGGTCACTTTAAAACCAGGCAGCTGACCACCTTCACCAGGCTTAGCGCCCTGCGCGACTTTAATTTCCACTTCGCGGCAATTGTTGAGGTATTCCGCGGTGACGCCGAACCGGCCAGATGCAACCTGCTTCACCGCAGAATTCATATTGTCGCCATTCGGAAGCGGGCGGTAGCGCTCGCGCACCTCGCCGCCTTCCCCAGAAACCGACTTCGCACCGATCCGGTTCATCGCGACGTTGAGAGTGCCATGTGCTTCAGGGCTGAGGGCGCCGAGCGACATACCCGGCGTCACGAAACGTTTCCGGATTTCGTTGACTGATTGCACACGCTCCAGCGGCTCCTCAGGGCCTGCAGGTTTGAAATCAAGCAGGTCGCGAAGCTGGATAGGCTGATCGCGCTTCTCAATGACGTCCGTATACTTCTGGAAAAGGTTGTAATCGCCGCGATCACACGCCGCCTGCAGCATGTGGATGGAGTTCCCATCTAGCGCGTGCGGCTCTGAGCGCGCACGCAAACGGTAGAACCCGCCGACCGGCAACGAGATCACGTCTTCATCGAACGCCTCTTCGTGGCGGGTGACCGCATTCTCTTCGATCCCCGCGAGACCAAGTCCAGAGATCCGGCTCGCAAGCCCAGGGAAATAATCCGCAACAAGCGCGCGAGATAGGCCTAGCGCTTCAAAGTTATAGCCGCCGCGATAAGAGGAGATCACCGAGATCCCCATCTTCGACATGATCTTTAACAGACCCGCTTCGATCGCTTTTTTAAAGTTGAGAACCGCCTGCCCGAGCGTGATGTCGCCGAGCAACCCTCGATCATGGCGATCGGCAATGGCGTCTTGCGCGAGATAGGCGTTCACACAGGTCGCTCCTACGCCGATCAAGACCGCAAAATAGTGCGTGTCGATACACTCAGACGAACGGACCGTAATCGAACAGAAGCTTCGGAGACCTTGCGCCACGAGGTGCGAGTGAACCGCGCCCGTCGCCAGGATCATCGGAATCGCCACGTGCGTATCGCCCTGAGTCTCGTCGGTGAGAACGATATGCTCTCGTCCGGCGCGAACCGCATCTTCGGCTTCTTGGCGGATCCGTGCGAGCGCATTCTTCAAAGCTTGCCCGTCGCCTGTCGCATCTTCCAACTCGAACGTACAATCGATTTTCTGGACGCCTTTGCCGAGCATCTTCGATAGCCGCTCATACATGCCGGTCGACAGCACAGGGCTATCCAGCACGAACACATCTTGCTGCGTCTCATCCGTAGTCAGGACATTCCCCAGATTTTTAAATCGGGTCTTCAGACTCATTACGCGGTCTTCGCGCAGCGGATCGACCGGTGGGTTGGTCACCTGGCTGAAATTCTGGCGGAAGAAGTGCGAAAGCGGTCGGAACTGTTCCGACAGAACCGCAACCGGACTGTCATCGCCCATAGAGCCGATGGCCTCTTTGCCATTCTCCGCCATCGGCGCGAGGATGAGCTCGAGCGTTTCGAGCGTGAAGCCAGCCACTTTCTGCCGGCGCATCATCATCTCGGTTTCGAACAGGCGCGGTTCAGGCCCCGGACCAATCTCCGGGTCGAGATCGCGCACGTTCTTGAGCCACTTTTCATAAGGGTGCTCTTCGGCAAGCTCGTCGACAATCTCTTCGTGCTCGTAGAACTTCCCAGTCTGCAAATCAGCAGCGATCATACCGCCCGCCTGAACATGGCCGCGACGAACGACTTCATGGCCTGAGAGCGGGCACATGCCCGTTTCAGATCCGACCGCGAGAATGCCATCTCCCGTGAGGGCGTAGCGGAGTGGACGCAGACCGTTGCGGTCCAAACCAGCAACGGCCCAGCGACCATCATAAGCACAGACCGCTGCCGGGCCGTCCCATGGCTCCATCACAGAGTTGCAATAGGCGTACAACGCCGCATGCTTCTCTGGCATAATCGAAGCGCGCTTTGACCAAGCTTCCGGAATCAGCAGCGCTTTTGTCATTGGCGCTGTGCGACCAGCTTTACAAAGGATCTCAAACACCGCGTCGAGCGCGCCAGAGTCAGAGCTGCCTTGCGGCGCAACTGGTTTCACGTCGTCAACATAGTCCCCGAATGTCCCAGAGACCATTTTGATCTCGTGGCTTTTCATCCAGTTCAGGTTGCCGCGTAGCGTATTAATCTCACCATTATGGGCGAGCATCCGGAATGGCTGGGCGAGGGCCCATTGCGGGAACGTATTGGTTGAGTAGCGCTGGTGATAAATCGCGACAGCCGATTCAAACCGCTCGTCCTTGAGATCGAGATAGAAATTGTCGATGTCCTCGGCGAGGAACATGCCTTTATAGATCAGCGATTTGTGGCTGAGCGAGCAGATATAAAAGCTCGGAATCCCCGCTTCCCGCGCCCGGCGCTCAATCCGGCGGCGGCAGATATACAGGGCGCGCTCTAGCTCTTCTGGGTCACGTGCACGGTCATCGCGGAACATGATCTGTTCAATCTCAGGACGTGTGTCCTGCGCTTTTTGACCGATGATGGAGACATCAACTGGCGGCTGGCGCCAACCATAGATGTAGAATCCGAAGTGGAGGATTTCTGTCTCAACGATCGCACGGGCCGCTTCTTGCTGTCCGAGATCGGTGCGCGGCAAGAAGATTTGCCCGACGCAGATAGGGTCATCGGTTGGCTCGTGGCCGCAGCGGCTGACTTGATAGCGAAAGAACTCTTGCGGAACTTCGACCCGGATACCCGCGCCGTCACCGGTCTTGCCATCGGCGTCGACAGCGCCGCGGTGCCAGACGTTCTTGAGGGCCTTGATGCCCATTTCTACGATTTCACGGCGCGGCTTCCCATCGAGCGCTGCCACTAATCCGACACCGCACGCGCTATGCTCATCCTCAGGATTATAGGCATGCGCTTCGATCAGGCGTTGGCGATTGTCTTCGTAATTGCGAACAAAATCAGTCATTCTTTTGTTGCTCCGCTTCATATTTTTCAAACCGTTCGAACATCTCAGCGCTGGTAATCCGCGGGGCGTCAGTGTCGAAACGATAGTAATCTGGTTGCTCGTCCACGAAGATCTCCTCGTGGATGGAGAGACCTTCTGGGAGGTCGAATAAGCCGGCTTGGCTGGAGTGGATCTGGTCTGACCCAATCAAGTGATAGAAGAGCGTGGTGCCGCACTTGCTGCAGAACGCCCTTTCAGCCCAATCTGAGCTTTGAAAGGTTTGGATGGCATCCTTGCCTTGAACAATATGCACGCCCTGTTCGAAAGACGCCGCCATAGCGGGGCTACCATGCCAACGACGGCACATGTCGCAATGACAGATCTCAAGCTTAGGCGCGCCGCGGCCTTCGAGTTGTACAGCGCCGCACAGACAATGTCCTTTATGCACTTCCGTCATCTCAACTCATCCTCGTGCCATTGGCGATCGCCGCATCAGGGCCCGCCAATCGAATAGCGCCCGCATCATCCGCAAAGCCTAAGGTCAGCACCTCCGACATAAACTTGCCGATTTGGCGCGGTGGAAAGTTCACCACACCCATGACCTGGCGACCGATCAGCGTGCCAGGTGCGTAGTGTTCTGTGATTTGAGCCGAGCTCTTTTTCGACCCGATCACATCACCGAAATCGATGACCATTTTGATGGACGGCTTGCGCGCGCCTTCTAGTGGCGCGGCTTCGGTCACCGTTCCGATCCGGATATCGACGGCGAGAAAGTCGTCGAAACTGATTTCAGGCATGGCCGGTGCATCCGGCGTAAAGCTGAGATGCATGCTCTACTCCGCCGCGACTTTGCGTGCTTTGGCGTCCGCGCGCATCGATTTGTGCATTTGCTCTGCTGCCTCGCGGCCATCCACAATCGCCCAGACGACAAGGGATGCGCCGCGGACAATGTCGCCAGCTGCATAGACACCTGGCAGGCTCGTTTCCATCGTCTTGAAATCCACCTGGATGGCGCCCCAGCGATTTACACGAAGCGCGGATTCGTCGAACAGGACTGGCAGATCCTCGGGATCAAAACCAAGCGCCTTGATCACCATGTCGGCTTTCATATCGACAGTTTCATCGGTCTTCTCAGGCGACTGGCGGCCTGACGCATCTGGCGCACCGAGCTTCATGCGGCGGACTTTCACGCCTTTCACTTTGTTCGCTTTGGTGTGCAGCACGGCTTCAGGGCCAGACAGCCATTCGAACTTCACGCCTTCTTCCTCAGCGTTTGCGACTTCACGCTGCGAGCCCGGCATATTGGCGCGGTCGCGGCGATAGAGGCAGGTCACTGCTTTTGCACCCTGACGGACCGCTGTGCGGACGCAGTCCATGGCGGTATCGCCACCGCCAATGACAACCACACGCTTGCCGTCAGCATTCAATGGGCCTTCCTCAAACGCTTCAACCGAGTCACCAAAACCGACGCGGTTTGAAGCGGTTAGAAAATCGAGCGCTGCGTGTACGCCATCCGCACCAACGCCAGGAACCTTCAGATCCCGCGCTTTGTAGACACCAGTCGCGATCAAGACTGTGTCATGACTATCGCGAATTTCGCTTAGGGAGATGTCGTTTCCGACATCGCAATTAAAGCGGAAGGTGATGCCACCCTCTTCCAAATGCTTGATGCGGCGCTCGACGATGTCTTTTTCGAGCTTGAAGCCCGGAATACCGTACACGAGCAAACCGCCGCCGCGATCATAGCGGTCATACACGGTCACCTGATAGCCTTTACGGCGGAGTTGTTCCGCCGCCGCTAAACCTCCCGGCCCTGCACCAATAATCCCAGCAGACTGAGTGCGCTCACGTGGCGGGTTGATCGGCTTGATCCAGCCCTCTTCCCAGGCCGTGTCGGTGATGTGGCGTTCAATGGATCCAATCGTCACCGTGCCGTGGCCGGATTGCTCGATTGTGCAGATCCCTTCGCAGAGACGATCTTGGGGGCAAATACGGCCGCAGATCTCAGGCATATTGTTGGTTGCGCTGGAAACCGCATAGGCTTCTTCCAGCCGGTCTTCCGCTGCAAGCTTCAACCAATCTGGGATATTGTTCGATAGTGGGCAGCCCTGCTGGCAGAAGGGTACCCCACATTGCGAACAGCGTGAGGCTTGATCGCGCGCGGCCTTTTGAGCGTAATCCCCGTAGATCTCATTAAAGTCGGTTTTGCGCGTCTTTGCCGAGCGCTTTTTCGGCATGGCGCGATCAACTTTGATGAATTGCAGCATTTTTTCTGCCATAGTGAGCTCCCAGGGGTAGAGGCATGCTTATGAGCAACTGGAACAGGCCTCGCAAGGGTAAATTCTACCCTTAAGTATTATTTTGATATATTTTCGCTGTAACATTCTTATCAGAACATCTCTGAAATAGGCATGCATGTTCAATAGATATCATTATGATTGTTACAATTGATCTGTGCGAGACTGGGCGAATTGTGCAAGGGATATCGCGTCTTCAAACTCTGCGAGCTCATCCATGTCCTTGTTGCAACTCATCATCATTTCGCTTGTCCAAGGCATCACTGAGTGGCTCCCTATTTCGTCGTCCGGACACGTCCTGCTTGCAGCCAACATGTTCACGCTTCAGGGACGCGACGAGCTCCTGATCAATGCCGTCTCCAATCTCGGCACGCTCGCCGCGATGCTTATCTATTTCCGAAGAGACGTCATCGCAGCGACCCTCGGCGGGTTTGAACTCGTAGGTGCGGGCTTTCGGAAAGCGCCTCTGTCCCGCGGGGCGAATCTGGCGCTTTGTGTTATCGTGGCGACCCCCATCGCGCTGATCGCAGCGATCGCGCACGAGATGTTCGTGCCAGAAAGCATCCAGGCGCATTTACGCAGTGTGTGGACCGTTGCCGGCGCCACAATCGGCTTTGGCCTTCTGTTGTGGTGGGCGGATGTTGCAGGCGGCAAAGACCGAACCGAGAAAGATATGACCCTCGCCCACGCCGTCATGATTGGCGCCACGCAGGCGGTGGCCGCCTTGATCCCGGGCACCAGCCGGTCGGGCATTACTATGACGGCCGCCCGCGCCTTAGGCTATGAGCGCACAGAGGCCGCTCGCTTTTCCATGCTTATCGGCGCCCCGATCTTGGCAGCAGCGGGCCTCTATGGAGCGATCGGACTGCTAGATGCTGAGGCTGCAGGAGGCGTTGTCACGCTGCAAGATGGAATGATCGTCGCGGCGCTGGCATTCGTCTCTGGGATCGCCTCCATCCACGCCCTAATGACACTCTTGAAGCGTATGAGCTTCCTGCCTTTCGTCATCTACCGGCTTCTGTTGGGCGCCGGCCTTATTCTCGCGGCACCCGTCTTAGGACTGATTTAAAAGCGAAAAATTCTGTCCTGACACTTTTTTACTAGCGTCTTGGCAGGTTCATCCTTTTATATGGGGTGATATGTCGAAAAGTGCGGGCCACTGGTCCAGCCAATCCGATTGAGTACGTGATGAAGCGCCGAGAAAAGAAAAGCGAAAGCTTAGACATCCGTCTGCCTTACCAACAGAAGCAAGACTTCATGGCGGCGACAAAGCAAAGGGGCGAAAATGCCTCGGAGGCCCTTCGCCGCTACATCACTGACTATATCGAGGAGGCTCGACTGGCCGAACAACCCCATCCGGTCCAGGAGATTACCATGACCCTCGCACGACATCGTTTTAAGTCCCTCGCTACAGCTGCTGGCGCTGCCATCGGCGTGTTTTCCATCACTGCGCTCCCATCAGCGGCAGATTCCACCGCCTTCGAAGCCCTCGACAAAAACAATGACGGCGTCCTCACAGAGGGTGAGATCGCGCCAGGCTTTGATGCCGACATCATCCAAAAGCTGGACACAGACGGCTCCGGCGGCGTGAGCCAGGCGGAGCTGGAAGCCGCTGGCAATCATATCGTCATCCATGACAGCGAAACCTCCTCCGAAGAAGATGGCCAAGACGTCACGCGCAAGACGATGAAAGTCTTGAAGTTCAGCGACTCTGCGGATGGCGAAATTCACGGCGAGTTGACCACCGAAGTTGACAAACGCATCACCATTAAACGGATGGGCTCAGGCGCCGAACTTTCTGAAGAGGAGCTCGAAGCTTTGATCGAGCAAGCCCTCGCGGAAACGGATGCTGACTTCGACATGGACATAGATTTCGACACTGAAACCGTGTTCGAAGAGATCAGCGAGTCCGGCGATAAGCGCATCATCGTCAAGAAAATCCAGCGCTCTGAGACGACGTCCAGCTCAGAGACTGACGCAGACGAAACGAAGTAGCGCACGACGCATTTTACACGTCATAGAAAAGCCGAAAGCCTGTCCGGACACGAAAAGTCTGGCGTATGAACGGGCTTTCGGTTTTCATACTCTCACGAAGCGGTCTTGATACGAGCACCGACGAACCTTCGGAGACCAGCATGACGAAACCACGCGCTGAAAAGAAGACTGAAATGATTGAGGTGCGCCTGCCGCACTCAAAGAAAGAGGCCTTTAAGCGCGCGTGTGAAGAAGAAGGGATCACGGTTAGCCATGCCGTGCGCACCTTTGTCGATGCCTATCTTCGCCGATCTCGACGGATGAAAGCAAAACGTATTGCAAAGGACATCTCTATGACCCTTATCCGCAACCCCATAAAAACGACGAGCGGACTCGGTGCGACGATCGCAGCCGCATTCGGGATCGCCGCTCTATCAGCATCGCCAAGTTTCGCGGATCGCGACACGCCACCAATCGAACCCCCAGTACCCGAGTACCCGATCGATTTGGCCAACCAAGGGATCGGGGCGCATTGCGACAATTATTTCGATGTCAGCCCGGAAGGCTATGTCATCAATTTAGAAGTAAAATGTGGACATCCAGGATTCGTAACCTCATCGAGCAATGCAGTTTCCACACTTCGGTTCAAACCAAAAATGGTCGACGGCGTCGCGGTTACTCGTAAAGGCGTGATCTATCCCATCGTCTATTTGCTGAAAGATGAAGACGGAAATGACATCGAGCCACTGATGCCGAGCGAAGACTAGCAGGTATTGGCGAGATCATCGCGACCTCGCCCGAAACGCTAACGACTATGGCTTCGCGACTTCCAGGAAGGTCTTGGCCACCCGGTTGATTTGGGCATCTGAGAGTTCTGGGTACATCGGTACGCTCACGATCCGTTTTGCAATGCGCTCCGTGACGCTCAAATCACCAGTCCGCATAGCTGTACCTTGCAACGCCGGTTGAAGATGCAAAGGGATCGGATAGTGGATCATGCAGGCGATATTGTTCGCCGTCAGGTGCGCCATGACCTCGTCGCGGTTTTCGACTTCGATAATGTACAGGTGCCGCGCTGATGCTGACTGAGGCGGCAATTCGATGACTTTAAAGCCCTGGGGCTTGAAGTGAGCATCATATTTCTGCGCGATCTCGCGGCGCTGCTCCGTCCAGGCGGCCAAACGCTTTAGCTTCACGGTCAAGAACGCGGCTTGCAGACTATCGATCCGCAAATTGTCGCCGACCATATCGTGAAGGTAGCGATCTTCCCTGCCATGATCGATCAGCTTCCGGATCACTTTGCCGAGGTCATCATGGCGGGTCATCACCAGTCCGGCATCGCCATAAGCACCTAGATTTTTCGATGGATAGAAACTGTAGGTTCCTGCATCACCATAGGTCCCAGACATTTTGCCATTCCACGCAGCCATTTGCGCCTGCGCAGCATCTTCGAGAACTTTCAGTCCGTGCGCCTCAGCGATCGCCATGATCGCATCCATGTTGGCCATGTTGCCGTAAATATGAACCGGAATGATCGCCTCAGTTTCGGGAGAGATCAGGGCTTCAATCTGTGCCGGGTCGATTGTGTAATCATCGGGATTAATGTCCGCGAAGACCGGCTTGTAGCCCGCTAAAATGACGGATTCCGCCGTCGCGAAGAATGTATGGGATGGCAAAATGACTTCAGCGCCCGGCGAAAGATCGAAGGCACGAAGCGCGACGGTCAGAGCGGATGTTCCGTTCGAACAGCCAATTGCATGCCCTGAATTCAGGCCATGCAACTCAGCGAACAGATTTTCCATTTCAGCCACCTGCGGGCCATTTAGAAATGCGAAATTCTCGAAGATGCCATCGAATGCCTGCTGAATTTCAGGCTTAATGTCAGCATATTGCGCACGCAAATCGACGAGGGCAATTGGATCAGAAGAGTGTTCCAAAGGTCAGGATCTCCTTTTGTAGAGGCGCACAATCGTTTGTGGATGAATAAATACAGGCGTTTTACCGGACTCTTCGCTGTATCTTTTTGTCTCAACCAATTCGAAGGATGATTCCAACAGCGCTTGTTCTATCTTTTCAACGAAACGAGTCTGACAATAGGACTCGATCACAACGGCCTGGTCTTCTTGCGCGAGCAATTCCAGCAATCCACCGTCGATTATCCAGCCATCGCCTAACTCATTTGTGGTTTCTTCTGGCGTCAGTTTCTGATGCCCCCACGCGCCATGCCTCAGAAGCATCCAATAGCTTGGGTCCTTATAGTGCGTCAGCGGCATAGATGTGGTCAGCGGAGCGTCACCAAATCCGTAATTGTACAGACGAATGTCTGGTCGCGCCTCCCAGAGCGCAGCCATTGAGTAAATGTTGCACGAGATATGAGGCGCATCGCCCATGCCGCGATCGACGGCGAATTGCGTCGCTTCGCGGTTTTGGTCGAACTTGAAGCGATTGTTCAGCTCCACCACGGTCGAGCTTACAAATGCGGCGAGGAGAACACCCATCGCGCCTAGGCGCCAATGATTCTTCATGCGCGACAGGCCGTAACCAACCGCCATCATTATCCCCAAAAGGCTCGGGATCATAACGCGGGTCGAAAGCACTGGCTCGTGCAAATGATAAAGGCCGAGGATAATAGGGTAGATGAGCCAAAGTCCGGTCAGCGCCAGTGCAAACGGATACTTTTTCTGCGCGAACGCAAACGCTGTCCCAGTCGCCGCTAAAATGAGGAGCGAGCCTTCAATGATTGGGCTGAAATTAAAGAGGCCCGGCGCCCCAATCGCATTGCGATAGAACCATTGGATCTCCGACAATTTCACCGCATCACCCAGGCCGGTAAAGGCCTGTGATGCGCTGTAAAGACTGATCAGCCAAGGCAATGCAATCGCCAGCACGATAAGGTTCACGCCGAACCATGGAAGCACGATCTGTCGGCCTTTTAGGATGAAGCCGCCGACCAATCCAGCGCCACCGATCATCGCCATCGCAATCAGGCCAATCGCATGAGAGTAAATGGCGATTGCCGCGCCGAGCACATAGGCAGCCATGCGCCATTTCGACTCTGTGATGCGAAGCGCGCCATAAAACGCGATCATCAATCCGCACATCAAGAACGGATACATGCGTGCGTCTTGGCTGTAATAGACATGAGCAGTTGAGACGGCCAGCAAAGCGCCTGTGATCAAAGCGGCCCTTCGCGAGGCGAAGTCCCGCACAACATAGATCGCGAGACCTATCGATGCGATGCCCGCCAGTGCCGCTGGGCCTCTCATCATTTCAAGGTCAGGGAAGACGCGATGCCAAAGGTGTTGAACCGCATAGGTAAGCGGCGGATGGACGTCGATATTATGGAACAGGATGATGTTGAGCGGCAGACGTGCCCAGGCACGCGTTGCGCCTTCATCCATTCCGATCGATCCGCCGCTAAGGTTCCAAAAGCGCAAAGCAGCCGAAACTACTAGAATTAGAATTACACCCGCACGGAATGTTTGGCGCGATAGATCTCCGTCGGCATCTGGGCCAGTCATACGCTCAAGGTGAGCGTCTATTTTGCTTAAGACGGAACGAATGCTCATTTTCCCCAACCCATTTTGCTGTAACCCGACGCCCTCATAGGAGATCGCGACAGGAGTTCAGCAAATGCCGAGTACTTGCGGGGTCAAACAATCGTCAAGCCCATTCCCCCGAAAACAACAAAATTCCCCAAAAACGCGAAAGTTATTGATCTCTTTGTTATTAACTAACAGAGAGTGATCCTTGGGGCGGGGATCGGACAATCTAAATTCGTTACTCAAACCAGTCAGAGGCATGCGGCCCTCTGACTTTTGTTGCGTATAAACCTTAAGTAGTACCATGAAGCTCGAAATTACGATTCCGGTTCTGAATGAAGAAGAAACATTGGATCGACAAATCCGGATTGTTGATGCCTATTTGGCGGAACACTTCGATGCCGACTTCCAAGTTCAGGTACTGATCGGGGACAATGGATCTACGGACAAAACTGAGGCGATCGGACGAGCACTCGAGCAAGACCTCGAGCGCGTTCGATACGTAAATGTCGGGCAGCGCGGGGTCGGGCTCGCGCTTAAAACATGCTGGGGCAGCTCAAGCGCAGACATTATTGGCTATATGGATCTGGATCTCGCGACGGATCTCAAACACCTCAAACAAGCGATCCTACCGCTTGCGAAAGACGACGCTGATCTTGCGGTAGGCAGTCGCCTTTTGAAAGACTCGCGCGTCATCGGACGCACGATGAAACGCGCGTTCGTAAGCCGCGTGTTTAACCTGATGCTCAAAACCTATCTCGGTGTGAAATTCACTGACGGCATGTGTGGATTCAAGTTTCTGCAAAGAAAACATTTGGACCTGCTGACATCCCTCGGCACGCAATCCGACGGTTGGTTCTACTCTACTGAGCTGTTGGCGTGCGCTGAACATGCAGATCTGAGATTGCTGGAATTGCCAATCACGTGGACGGATGATCCGAACACAAAAGCCAAGATTGGTCCGCTGGCGATCGAGTACATTCAAGCTATGCGCGAGCTCAAGCGCAAACTGTCTACGGCGATTGTATAATGCGGATCATGCTCTCCCTTGAGGATTTGCACGAGGCGACGCCGAACGGAGTGTCCGCTTTGCTCGACCAATTTCTCGAAAGTGGCGGGACGTATATCCATCTGCTCGCCCCTATGGCAGACGAGGCGCCTAACCAGAGCGAAGCTTTAATTCTCCAAACCGTGTCGGATTGGTTGAGCACGCACTTAAGCTCGAACTTGAAAGTGTTCTGCACGATCAGCAAGAAAGAACGGCTTCGCGACAGCGATGGCTACAGCTCATCTGCAAACCTTCTTACCAAAACCGAACTCATTCGGGGTGATGTGTTTGACGCGCTTTATGGCGTTCTCTTCGGCATAGAGAAAGGCGAAGGCGAACCGCAATCAGCTTTGGATCAAACGGCCGACGCCCTGAAATACTTGCATGCGTCCGGCTTGTTGATTGGACTGCGCAGCTTGAACGGCGACGCCGCTCTGACGGAGTTCATTCATGAGTCCCGTTTGGATTACATCCCCTATATCGAGCTCTCTGCAGAACCCTACACTCAGATTTCACAGCACCTCGACTTAAATCCGGAACGCAAGTTCATCTTTCACGTCCCGAGCCTTTCTATGCTTTCAGAGCCTGGCTTTGAGAACTCGTTGGACGTCCTCAAGAATTTGAGCTTCGCATGGTCCTACGCCCCCAAATCGGCGACGGAACTTGAGCACTTCATCAACTGGTTCGCTTCGATGAGTTTCACCAGCGCACCACCTGAGTCCGTTGCGGATAAAGCCATCATCTCAAAACTACAATGAGTGGCAAAGAAACATACGATTTAGCTGTTTTAGGAGCTGGTTTTTTCGGGTCCTATGCTGCGCTTCACTTCGCAAAAAAAGGCGTCAAGGTCGTCTTAGTGGACCGAGAGCCACGCCCCTGGAGCAAAGCTAGTCTTGTCAATCAAGCCCGCGTTCATTCCGGCTATCACTACCCCCGCAGCATCAAAACAGCGCGTCTTGCGCAGGACCATCGCGAGCAATTTATCCGTGAGCATGCCTACGCGATCAACAAGACGTTCACCGCGTATTATGCGATCGAGCGGCGAAACTCGCTGACTAACGCATCACAGTTTGAGCGGTTCTGTAAGAAAATTGATATCCCAGCGGTTGAAACAAAACGGCTCGATCTGTTCAACCATGATACATTTGAAGCCGTGTACGAGACCGAGGAATATTCGTTCGATCCGCTACTCATTCGCCGCAAATACTTTGATGAGATCGCCGCGTCGTCGATCAAAACCCTGTATGGCTGGTTCCCGATCAGAGCTGAAAATGAAGGCAAGCAATGGGGTCTGACGCTGGGAAGCGATGACGATAACGGTGTTCAGAACATTCGCGTGAAGAATGTCATCAACGCGACCTATGCGAACATAAACGCCGTCAATCGACTGTTTGGGGTTGAGGAGATTCCAGTCAGCCACGAGCTGTCGGAAATGGTTCTGCTCCAATCCGGGCCGCTAAGCGACGTCGGATTGACCATCATGGATGGTCCGTTCGTGTCGATCATGCCTTATGGTCGTTCTGGGCTTACATCGCTTTCTTCGGTTCGGTACACGCATACCGCCTATAGCGCGAAGTCGGATCCTGAGTTTCCTTGCCAACAGAAACGGCCTGACTGCACGCCGGAATTACTCCGGGCCTGCAATTCTTGCCGCGTGAAACCTCCGTCGAACGCGCGTAAAATGCTGAAGCAACTCAATACCTATTTGGCGCCGGGTTTGCGGGTGTACAAACAAGGATCGCTGATGACGGTGAAAACAAAACTTCGCAGCGCGATGCGGGATGATGGCCGCCCAACAGAAGTGCACACCTATTTGAAACAACCGTTTTACGGATGTGTTTTCTCAGGCAAGATCAATTCCATCTATGAAGTCGAGGAGTTTGCGATCAATGATTAGCACATTCTTGAGCGTCGTGGTTGAGATCAATCAATACCACACGCGCGAGCAGGTTATTTCATTTCTCGACAGTTTCAGCAAAGACCTTGCTGGCGATCTCGAGGATTATGAAATCATTCTCGTCGACAATCGAACGCTCGTCGACCTGGACGACCTCGATTTGGCACCTGAGTTTCGGCGCAACTGTTATGTGTTGAGGCTTGCCCGAGCCGTGACACCCGATCATGCGCGCTTCGCAGGATTAGAACAATCAAACGGCGATTTCGTTCTCTGCACCGAAGTCGAACTTGGCGAACAAATCAATCTCATTCGAGAAATGGTTCAAGAGGGCATAGACGGCGCAGATATGGTCTATCTTAGAGATAAAAAGTCTCTCCTCTCAGGACCGTCTTTGAGACGCCGCTTGTTCTTTGCCGCGATCAGGCTTGCGGGTGAAAGACAGTATAATCCTCGAGACCGGCGGGAATTTTTACTGTCTCGCAGAGCCCTAAATTGGGTTGTGAGAGACCAGACCGAATCTGTGTTTTTGAGAGAGACAATTACGTCTCTCGGGTTTGAAACTAAAGTCATGGAAGTTGATCTGCCAGCCCCTCAAAAGAGCCGGTCTGCCACCGCTGCCTTTAGTGAAGCTTGGAATACGCTCGCCCGGTCGCCGAGGTTTTTGAGCGGTGTCGCGCAGTTTGTGATCTTATCCTTCTTTATCATTTTCGTCCTCACCAGCACGGACGCTCTGCTCGTTCGTTTGATGGAACGCAACATTTTTGGCCAGCCCGACACCGTCGTTCCGGGTTGGACGCTTTTGGTCTTGATCATTTCCTTAGGATTTATGCTGTGTTCTGGCTTGCTCTACATCATACTGAGGCTGAACCTGATCATCTTGTCGAATATCAAACAACAACCCCGATACATCATCGAGCATTTTGGGCGCATCTAACTCATGAGCGGCGAATTCATCCGGTTCCTGATTGTCGGCGTGTTCAACACGATCGCAGGCTATGCGATCTTTTTGATTGGTCTTTGGGGCCTCTCCATGAACGCCTTCGCGGCGAATGCGATGTCCTATATCATCGTGGTCTTTGTCGCCTATTTCATCACCGCAAAATTCGTGTTCAAAAAACCAATCGCCCCCGCCGGCATGGGTCAGTTTCTAGCGGCTTTTTCAATCGCTTTTGGTTTGAACCAAGCCGTTTTGCTGGGCTTTGATCGCTTTACCGATCTCCGACCTGAGTTTGCTCAAGTGTTCGCTATGGGCACGTACACTGTCGTGTTTTTCTTGCTGAACAAGTTTGTCGTCTTCAGGTCAGCCGACTAGGCGCGACCGTCTAAGCTTGCGCCGTGGAAGTCGCCGGCTCGACCGGTGTTATGGCACCATAATATTCAGCTTCTCGCGCAGAGAAGAAGGCCCCCGCAACGCCAGAGTGAAAAATAGCCCGGACATAGTGCTGGCGGCTTGTTGTTTTCGACCAAATTGTCAGCCCGGACATCAGGAACAAATAGGACGCCTTCAAGCCGGACATGCAGGCCTGAGCAAATCGCCGGACAATCGAGCCTTTGTAATAAATGACTTTGCCGTAGGTGATCCCAGATCTGAACTTGTTTTTGACCAGCCAGTCCAAGGATAACCGGTTTTCGTGGACAGGCTCATGCGCAATTGCATTGGGCGTTTCACCCAGCACGGCGCCCGCCAAAAAACACTCATAGAAAAACTGAGTATCTTCGCCGCCCGTTCGCCCACGCGCTTCATTAAAGCGCAGAGGTTTGATCGCCGGGTGAGCGCGCTTGAAGAATGAATTCGATGTATGCCCCGTGACCACTGGGCGGTGATGGCTGACATTCAACGTATGGAAGTCGGCATCTTTGATCCATTGTGGAGCATGGTCTGGATAGATCGCCAGTACCGGACCAATCGAAATGTCAAAACTCTGCGCCCTAGCATTGTCAAAATGGGTTTGAAGCCAGGTCTCAGTCGCAACTTCGTCATCATCAATGAAAGCGATCCAAGTTCCGGTCGCATTATCGAGACAGGCATTTCGTGCGATAGAAATGTTTCGAGCCGGCGCGTGCACATAGGTAATATCAACGTCCGGATGCTTGCGCTTCATGCTCTCTATGTATTCGCGAGCCGACGGATCGACGTCATTGTCTGCGACCACGATCTCGAAGCTCAATTCGTCGGTGACGTGCTGCGCCACAATCGAAGAAATCGTTTCGCAGACCGACGGGCGTCGGAATGTACAAATACAGACACTGATGATCGGTTTCGTCATACCGTCCTCGCTCAATCTAGGTTCGCTCTGGCTGTGAGAGCGCGATGTTCGAGGGGAATGCAATTTTCGTGTCGCGTTCAAAAATTTGCTCAAGAATGCTGCGCAAAAAGGCAGCAGGCTCGACAAATGTATCCTTTGGCAGGTCCAGCAAGGCATTCCGGTAGCGGGTGATTTCGCTGCGGTCATCAAGCAATTTTTTAAGCTGATCTGTCAGCGATTGCTCCAATGGCTCGCTCAGAGTGATGCCGCTATTATGGTCGGAAATCCAAGATGCGGTTTGTGTTCCAGCCGGCGTAATGAAGGGTGCAGCGAAATAGCCGCCCTCATAAATCCGGTTTGGCAGGAGCCACGTTGAATTCAGGCCCTCTTCCATAAAATCGCCCGTCCAGGTGAGATCAAAAGACTGATAAATCGCAGGCAGGTCTTCCGGGGCGCGGTACGCCCCTGAGAATACCATGTGTGGATTGTCAGATACTGTTTCGTGAAACTCTGGAACGCTCCATAGATCGGGTTTTCCATGGATGCGAATTTCAACTTTACCCGCAAAATGACGAGACACACGGTCCAGCAATTCCAAGGTCCGCTGGCACCGCAAGATCCCGACCCAGCCGATCTTTAGCGGTTTAGTCGTTGTCGCCTGACTTTGCGCTTCCCGTACAGGCCGAGGGGTGCTGTCAGCGAAACTCGAGGTCAGCCTATTTTCAATAAGAAAGGCTCGGAACAATCCTGCATAATGGCGTTTGAAGTGATGCTCCACAAAAGCAGGTGAGCTCACCAGAACCGCCGCACTTCGTTTGAGCAGTCGACCCTCAATGCCTCGCGCGATACGACCGATCAGATCTTCCCGGCAAAGAAGCCTGTGAATATCCAAGCATTCATAAATAACCGGTGTCTTGAGACCTAACCAGAGCTTGGTGAGGTAGGCCGTCGCCAGCATATCGAAATTTCGCGCAATCATTGCGTCCGCTGCCACCAGATCTCGTTTGTGCCGCCCTGCCGCAAACGCACCTTTAAAAATGCTGTACACCCGGTGCAGATACGCGCCATTTTTGGTCACGCCCAGATCGACATTCTTCCAACCAGGCTGATGATCCGGATCGCGGGTCATCATATAGCCGTCAATCTCTACACCGATTTCGCGAAAGCTATTTACGCGCTTTCGGATCGCCGCGTCCGACGAGTCGTGCCCGAAATAAGCAAGACGCATCTTGCTTATCCTTTATTGAGCAAGGAACGAAGTTGAGATGATGCGGCTTCGTCTTCGGTCGCGTCATTAGGTTCGTTGATATTCGCGGCCGGGATCGTCACGACAGACTTGTCCTGACGCGGTTTCAGCCAACGCCACTTAGACTCTGTTGTGTAATACTTGCGATAGGCATTCGACGACGAAGACTGCTCTGTATGGTGACGTTTCTTCGTCAGATCGACCATGTTCAAGGCAAGTCCTAAGACGTCAGCTTTCATGCTCTTCAGCATTTCCAATGAACGGCGTACGGACGTGCGGCGCGAGCGCATCCAGCGCAAGATCAGGATTGTCTTGTCTGTCTTACTTGCGATCACACCAGCTTCCGCGATCAGCAGCAGCGGCGCTGTATCGATTAGGATGAGATCATACTGTGTTTTCAGCTGCGCAAGCAGAGTGTCGAAGCTCTTGGTCCCAAACACGTCGAACAGCGTCTTGCCGTTTGGTGTGAGGGCTAGAAGGTCCAGACCTGTGTGCTCTTCGCGATAGATCGCTTCTTCAAGTTCACATTCACCGAGCAAGAACTCTACCAAGCCCGTCTCCGGTGAAATCCCTGCTGAAGCGGTCAATTGCCGGCGACGGAAGTCACCATCGATGACGAGTGTCTTGTCACCGGATAGCGCTGACATACGGCCCAGGCTGAGCGTCAAGCTGGTCTTACCTTCGTCAGGAAGCGACGAGGCAATCGTAACTGTCTTGGTGCCCTCTTCCATCGCAGAGATCGCAATTGATGCCCGCAGATAGCGCATGCTTTCAGCATAGGCAGATAATGGATCCTGGATCAGGAAGTCCGCTGGCACTCGGCTGCCAAAGCCCAGGAATTTTAGTGAACGAATAAGAGGAACGGCGCCCAAGCTTGGGAAGCCAAACTTACGTTCAATCTCTTCGACTGAGCGAATTTGGTTATTGAAGATCTCTAGAGCGATCGCGATGCTGACGCCAACACAGCCGCCCAAGAGCATACCGATGATAAGGTTCAGCATTTTCCGTGGCGATGACGGAGAAACCGGAACCGAGGCCGGCGACAAAACGCGTGAGTCAGGCTGTACCAGCTCATCTTGCTCACGTGTTTGCTTGAAGCGCTGAACAAACTCTTCGAGGATGAGACGGCTCGCCTCAGCTTCGCGCTCAAGCTCGTTCAAACGTACTTGCGAGCGGTTGTTTCGCGCCAGGTTAGAGCGTGACTGACCAATACGTCGATCCAAAGCCGCGATTTGATCATTCGCAACGTCGAGCTCGACACGCAAATTGTCCACGATGCGGCTCGCCTCGTTTGTCATTTGCTGCTCATAGTCACTGATCTCACCTAGTACGGCAATCATACGCGGGTGTTCAGGCCCCAATGAGGTCGACAGTTCTGCTCGGCGACGGCGTGCCTCTGACAATTGTGTCTTAAGCTGAGCAATGACCGCGGAGTCCAAAACCTCGCCAATCGCATCAACACCGGCGCCCGTATTGAGCTGGCGGCGCATCCCATCATAGCGCGCACGCAGCCGGGCAACCTCGCCCTCTAGCTCAACGCGTTGGCGCTGCAACAGGGCGATATTGGCTTCAGTTAGCGTTGCACCCTGGGCCGCCAAAAGGCCAGATTCAGAGCGATAGTTTTCTACCAGAATTTCTTTTGCGGAAACCTCTTCTTCGAGCGTCTCAACGCGTTCGGCGAGATAGCGAGTTGCTCGCGCCGTTGCTTCCAGTTTCACTTCCAATTGCTCAAGGCCGTACTGCTCGGCGATCGCGTTCGCGAGACGCGCGGCATTCTCTGGCGACTCACTCGTGACGGTGACTTGCATCAAATAGGTTGTGCCAACACGGCTCACTTGAACCTTCCACATCAGGTTTCGGAGGACGATTTCCTTGATGTCTTCTTCGGTGAGCGGCTCAGTTTCTTCTACTTCGTCGCCACCAGGTAGCAAACGCGCCAACAAGCCCGGCTCTTTCGGCGGGATCAGTGTTGGATTGAACTCTGGGTCCTCGATTAGATTCTCTTTCTCGACGACTTTCGCCAAGAGAGCTTTCGAGCCCATCACACGAACCTCGGTATCAATGACCGCTGTGTTCAGGGCCGCACCGCTCAATACCGCGCCGAGGTCGATAACGTTGGTTTGCTTACTGTCGACAATCACCGTGGCCGTCGACGTGTACTGTGGTGTCTGGGTGAACGTATAGAACCCAATCAGACCAAACACGAGCGCAGCGGCAATCGAGATCGTCCAAAAGCGGCGGATCGCCAACTCTACGATCGATTTAACATCGCGAAAGATATTATCGCTCGTGGACTCGGACGTCTCGTTCCTGTCCTGTGCGATTTCGAAACTAATTTTCTGCGACATAACCGATCACCACGTTCTGTATCATCGTTGTTTTTGTATATTGTTCGAAACCGATCGTTCAGACCGGCCTGAATGGTGCTTTAGCACTTGCGAAAGAAAACCTGCTCCCCACGACAGATGCATTGTCGCCAAAGCGATGCCTGTCCATAGGCCGCATAGACTCATCTTGGACAACGCAAACGTCAAGGAGACGAGTACCATCAGTACTAAATAGCTCACTGGGAGTAAAGCGAACCAGGGAGAGAGGGGCAATAAGG